>NZ_JBIVUE010000002.1:0-375158 GCF_044757045.1 Streptomyces sp. NPDC091377
CAAAGGCCCGATCACCGCCCACGCCTGATCAGTCACTTCATGACGACGCACCACGAACGGGCTAACGACCCACCGACATTGCGGACACCCCCTAGCACGTCCTAGCGGTCCCCTAGCGCGCCGGGCGGTCCGACCACGGGCTCATCACCTCAAGACCTCATGACCCGACGGCCTCCCGCGCGGTGGCTCGCGCCGCCCGCTCCGGGTTCAGGCCGCCGTGACCACGACAGGGCGGTACGGGGCGATGATCTGGCCGTCCGGCAGAAGCTCACCGGTGTCCTCGAAGAGCACCACTCCGTTGCACAGCAGGCTCCAGCCCTGTTCCGGGTGGTGCGCCACGAGGCGGGCGGAGTCCCGGTCGGCGGAGTGGGCTGTGGGGCACGGTGGCGTGTGCTGGCACATGGGTGGGATCTTTCGCTCTGTCATGATGTGAGTGATGGTCGTCGTGTCTGTCCCGCGGCTGGATGCCTCTTTCATGGCCGCCCCCCGTTGTGATGAAGTCGGTCCGAAACCAGTGTTGCCCCACGCGCGGCGTTCCGCAGGGATTTCGCAGCACCGCTTCTTACAGGTTGATGACGCATCACCCAGCCGGACGGTTCAGTTCAACTGCCCTGCCTTTTCGGATGGTTCACCGTGGCCGGAAAGGGCTAGTCCACCCGGGCCCGGAGCAACAAAAGGCTCGTACGAGCGAATTGCCGCTCGCACGAGCCATTTGTTGCCGAAGGGGCGCCGGGGTTCAGGCGGGTGAGCCCAGCAGCGGTGCCGGTGTCGCCCTGAGCGTCAGCAGCGGCAGCAACTCGGCGACGCGGTGCGGGCGGTGGGCCGCGATACCGGGTGGCGCGGGCGCGAGCGGTACGAGCAGGTCGCTCGCCGCGGGATGACCGTTCGCCGGGTCGGCGTCGGTGTCGCCGTGCAGCCACAGGGTCAGCATGTACAGGCTCGGCACGGACAGCAGGCGCGGCTGGTAGGGCCCGGTGAGGGTCTCGGCCTGCTGGAGGGCGTGCTCGGTGGCGTTGACGTAGGGGCCCTCGAAGAAGTGCGAGAAGGCCCAGCCGTCCGGGGTGAGCCGGGTGTCGGCGGCGGCCACGGCACGGCCCCCACTGTGGATCAGGAACCGCCAGCCCGTCAGGCTGGTGGCGGAGACGCCCTCGGCGGTGACCCGGTCCAGGACATGGACGGGCAGCGGGAGTTCGGGCGTCACGGGTCCCTCGGCGGTGCGCAGTGAGGGTGTCGGGGCCGCGCGGACGGCGGTCGGGGAACCGAGGGCTGTCATGACGGACCGGAGGGCGGGCGCGGGGGCCGACGGGACATGCAGCGGCATGGTGGGTCGCCTCTCATTCGACAGGCAGGGTGGCGTGAGGGCGGGGGCGGACGGCGCTGTCTGCTCACGAGGCCAGGGAGGCGGGGGTCGGGGCCCGGGGAGCGAGGGGAACCGGTGAGATCCCGTGCGCGGTGCGTGACGGCGGGATCCCGGGGGCCATCGACGCCGGCCTTCTGTCCTGGTCGCGGAGTTTATACGACGCCTGTTCGGACAGGGTTTCGGCTAGCTGTTTCCGGGCACAGGGACAAGGGCCGTTTCGGTCGCGGATTCGAGGGCGATGCTCCCGATTTCCCGCCATCCGTACGGCCCTGACCTCGGCATGTGGGCGAACGGTGGTGGGCCAATTCCCACCGGCTTTTTCCACGAGTTTCTGAGGTCGGGAAAACCGCGTACGCCGCTTGCCCGGGGAATGTGCCGCCGGTCACTCGCGGCCAACGGCACCAGAGTAGCCGGAGCGGGCCGTGCGGCGTGGCGTTATGGATCGTCCGGGCTGGGCATCATCCACCCTGGACCGTTGACGCCGGCGGCCGCAGGTTCGGCCCGCCCATCCAAGGAAGGACGCTTAGATGGGGGAGAAGGTCGTGGCAGGCGGTATCGACCTGTCCGATCGGCAGAGCTACCGGGGCAAGCTCCGGCGCTGCCTCACGGGATTGGAGCGGCTCCTGGCAGAGCAGCGCTTCGACCGCCCCAAGAACCTCATGGGGCTGGAGATCGAATTGAATCTCGTCGGCTCCGACGGACTGCCGAGAATGCTGAACGGGCAAGTCCTGGAACGTATCGCGAGCCGGGATTTCCAGACAGAACTCGCGATGTTCAATCTGGAGGTGAACATCGCCCCGCACCGCCTCGGCGGCCGGGTATTCGACCGGTTGGCGGAGGAGGTCCGTACGTCACTGGCGTACGCCCACCGGAAAGCCGGCGAGGTGGACGCCGGAATCGTGATGATCGGTATTCTGCCCACCCTGGACCGGGACCATCTGGTCTCCTCCAACCTCTCCGAGGCCGACCGGTACACCCTGCTCAACGACCAGATCGTGGCCGCGCGGGGCGAGGACTTCACCCTGGACATCGAGGGTGTGGAGCATCTGGTGTGCACCTCCCGGTCCATCGCGCCGGAGGCCGCCTGCACCTCCGTACAGCTCCACCTCCAGGTCACCCCGGCCCGGTTCGCCGATGTGTGGAACGCGGCGCAGGTCGCCTCCGCCGCGCAGATCGCGGTGGGCGCCAACTCGCCCTTCCTGTTCGGCTGCGAACTGTGGCGCGAATCCCGGCCGCCCCTGTTCCAGCAGTCCACCGACACCCGCCCGCCCGAACTCCAGGCTCAGGGCGTACGGCCCCGCACCTGGTTCGGCGAGCGCTGGATCTCCTCGGCGTACGACCTGTTCGAGGAGAATCTGCGCTATTTCCCGGCCCTGCTGCCGATCTGCGACGACGAGGACCCGCTGACCGTGATCGACGCGGGCGGCACCCCCTCCCTCGCCGAACTCGTCCTGCACAACGGCACCGTCTACCGCTGGAACCGCCCCGTCTACGGCGTCGCCGACGGCGCCCCGCATCTGCGCGTCGAGAACCGCGTCCTGCCCGCCGGGCCCACCGTCACCGACGTCGTCGCCAACGCGGCCTTCTACTACGGGCTGGTCCGCGCGCTCGCCGAGGAGTCCCGGCCGGTGTGGACCCGGCTGCCCTTCGAGGCGGCGGCCGAGAACTTCGACGCGGCCTGCCGCCATGGCATCGACGCCCGCTTCCGCTGGCCCCGCCGGGGCCGGTACACGGGGACGGCCGAGGTCGACGCCGTCAGCCTGGTCCGTGAGGAACTGCTGCCGCTGGCCGCCGCCGGGCTCGACGCCTGGGGGATCGAGGCGGCCGACCGGGACTTCTATCTGGGCGTCATCGAGGAGCGCTGCCGGCGCCGGGTCAACGGGGCGTCCTGGCAGGTCGCCACCTTCCACCGGGCCCTGGAGGGCGGGCTCTCACGGGACGCCGCGCTCGCCGCCACCACCCGCCGCTACTGCGAGCTGACCCGGCTCGGGGAGCCCGTGCACACCTGGCCGGTGGGCGCACCGGAGGCACTTCCCCTGGGCTGACCCTCGCGACCGGCCGTGCCCCGGCGCCTGTCCCGCCGCCTCCATGCGGCAAGCTGTGACCTCCCACGGGTCCACCCGGTCCACCCACTGGAGGTACGTGTGCAGGCGGAGGACAGTCCGGCGGTCGAGGCCCGGCCACCGGAACGGCTCTCGCGGCGGCTCCTGCGGGACGAGACACTGCTCGTCCTCGCCCTGTCGCTCGGGGCGAGCGGGGTGTCCGCGCTCATCAGCTTCGTCGGCTCGGTCACCAGGCCCGGCGGGCTCCGGGACCAGGCCGCCACGCTCAACGCCTCGGCCGCGCCCGGCCGCCCCTGGCTGGACCTCGCCTGGCAGCTGTTCGGCATCACCACCGCACTGGTGCCGGTCGCGCTCGTCGCCCATCTGCTGATCCGTGAGGGCGCGAGCCTGCGCACCCTCGGTTTCGACCGCACCCGCCCCTGGCCGGACCTCGGCCGGGGCGCGGTCATCGCGGCGGGCATCGGCAGCACCGGCATCGCCTTCTACCTCGCCGTGCGGGCCCTCGGCTTCAACCTCACGGTGGTGCCGGAGTCCCTGCCGGAGGTGTGGTGGAAGTTCCCGGTGCTGATCCTGTCCGCCGCGCAGAACTCGATCGTCGAAGAGGTCATCGTCGTCGGGTATCTGCTGCGCCGCCTCGACCAGCTCGGCTGGTCGCCCCATGCCTCCCTGGCCGCGAGCAGTGTGCTGCGCGGCTCGTACCACCTCTATCAGGGCATCGGCGGCTTCATCGGCAACATGGTCATGGGCGTCGTCTTCGTCTGGCTCTACCGCCGCTGGGGCCGGGTCGGGCCGCTCGTGGTGGCCCACACCCTGCTCGACATCGGGGCGTTCGTGGGCTACGCGCTGCTGGCGGGCAAGGTGAGCTGGCTGCCCACGGCGTGAACCGGTGGGGTCCGCCTGGTCGCCTGGTCGCCTGGTCATCCGGTCGCCTGGTCACCCCGTCACTGGTCGCCTGGTCATCCGGTCGCCTGGTCACGGTCATCCGGTCCCGGGTGATGCGGCCCCCCGGTCAGCCGGGCAGGGGCGTCAGCAACTCACCGTCGATGACGGTCACCGCGTGGCCGGTGAGCAGGGTGCGGTCGCCGCGCAGCCGGGTACGGACCCGGCCGGGACGGTTCGACGCCTGGAGGCCGGTGAGGTCGCTCCTGCCCAGCCGCTGCGACCAGTAGGGGGCGAGGGCCGTGTGGGCGCTGCCGGTGACCGGGTCCTCGTCGATGCCGACGTTCGGGAAGAAGCAGCGCGAGACATAGTCGTAGCCGCGGTCCGGGTCCTCGGCGCGGGCGGTGGCGATGATGCCGCGCGGCGAATAGGCGCCGAGGGCCTTGTGGTCCGGGGCGAGGGCGTGGACGGCCCGCTCGTCGGCCAACTCCACGACCAGGTCGCCGAGGCTCGGTCCGGTGTCCTGGACGGCGACCGGTTCGGCGCCCAGGGCCTCGGCGGCGCCCTCCGGGAACGCCACGGGGGTCAGCGGTGCCGTGGGGAAGTCCAGGGTCACCGCACCGTCCGCACCGGGCGCCGCCGTGAGCACCCCGCTGCGCGTCGCGAACCGCACCGGGCCCCGGTGCGCGCCCGTGGTGTACAGCACATGGGCCGTGGCCAGCGTCGCGTGTCCGCACAGCGCGACCTCGGTGACCGGGGTGAACCAGCGCAGCGCCCAGTCCGCGTCCCCGCCCTCGGGCAGCGGGTGCGCGAAGGCCGTCTCGGCGTGGTTGACCTCCAGGGCCACGTCCTGCATCCAGCCGTCCGCCGGGAACGCGTCCAGCAGCAGGACCCCGGCCGGGTTGCCGGCGAACGGGCGGTCGGTGAAGGCGTCGACGATTCGAATCCGCATGACGACGACGGTAGGGGGTGCGGGGGCGGGCGGACCAAGGCCAATCGGCGGCGTCTGGCCCGATCCGCCCTGCCCGCGAGCCGGGTGCCCGCACAGGACGGGTCGACTTCAGGCATACGAGGGGGCCGACCGTCGGCTCGGTCCGTGCCGGACCGGCTCAGTCCGTGCCGGACTCCATCGCCGCGCGGTCCAGCAGCTCGTCCTCCTCGGAGACCTCGCCGCGGGAGGCGATGGCCTCGGCGCCGCCCTCGGGCATGGCGCCGATGAGGCCGGTCGCGGCGGCCTGGGCCGCCCCGATCGCCGGGTGGGCCGTGCCGATCAGACCCATTCCGGCGTACTGCTCCAGCTTGGCGCGGGAGTCGGCGATGTCCAGGTTGCGCATGGTGAGCTGGCCGATCCGGTCCGACGGACCGAACGCGGAGTCCTCGGTGCGCTCCATGGAGAGCTTGTCCGGGTGGTAGCTGAACGCCGGGCCCGTGGTGTCCAGGATCGAGTAGTCCTCGCCGCGCCGCAGCCGCAGGGTCACCTCGCCGGTGACGGCCGCGCCGACCCAGCGCTGGAGGGACTCACGGATCATCAGCGCCTGCGGGTCCAGCCAGCGGCCCTCGTACATCAGCCGTCCGAGCCGCCGCCCCTCGTTGTGGTACTGGGCGAGGGTGTCCTCGTTGTGGATGGCGTTGACCAGCCGCTCGTAGGCCGCGTGCAGCAGGGCCATGCCCGGGGCCTCGTAGATGCCGCGGCTCTTGGCCTCGATGATCCGGTTCTCGATCTGGTCGGACATGCCCAGTCCGTGCCGGCCGCCGATCGCGTTGGCCTCCATGACCAGGTCGACGGGGGAGGCGAACTCCTTGCCGTTGACGGTCACCGGGCGGCCCTGCTCGAAGCCGATCGTCACGTCCTCGGCGGCGATCTCGACGGAGGGGTCCCAGAACCTCACGCCCATGATCGGCTCGACGGTCTCCACGCCGGTGTCCAGGTGCTCCAGGGTCTTGGCCTCATGGGTGGCGCCCCAGATGTTGGCGTCGGTGGAGTACGCCTTCTCCGTGCTGTCCCGGTAGGGGAGCCGGTGGGCGACCAGCCACTCGGACATCTCCTTGCGCCCGCCCAGCTCGGTCACGAAGTCCGCGTCCAGCCACGGCTTGTAGATCCGCAGGTTGGGGTTGGCGAGCAGGCCGTAGCGGTAGAACCGCTCGATGTCGTTGCCCTTGAAGGTCGAGCCGTCGCCCCAGATCTGGACGTCGTCCTCCAGCATCGCCCGCACCAGCAGCGTGCCGGTGACGGCCCGGCCGAGCGGCGTGGTGTTGAAGTACGCCCGTCCGCCCGAGCGGATGTGGAACGCCCCGCAGGTCAGTGCCGCAAGGCCCTCCTCGACCAGCGCCGCGCGGCAGTCGACCAGCCGGGCCACCTCGGCGCCGTAGGTCTTGGCGCGGGTGGGCACCGACGCGATGTCGGGCTCGTCGTACTGGCCGATGTCGGCGGTGTAGGTGCACGGGACGGCACCCTTGTCGCGCATCCACGCGACCGCGACAGAGGTGTCGAGGCCGCCGGAGAAGGCGATGCCGACGCGTTCGCCGGTGGGGAGGGAGGTGAGGACCTTGGACATAGGAAGAGTATGCATGACTTCGCATGATCATGCAAAGCCTTCTTTTTGGGTCCGCATACCGGCTCAGCGGCTGCGCGCGGGGCGGCTGCTTGCCGTCGCGGCGATCACCGGGAGCAGCGCCAGGGCGAGGACACCGCTGGTGAGCGTGAGTACGGCGTAGCTGCCGGCGGCGACCACCAGCCCGGAGGCGAGTCCGCCCGCCGCCCCGGCGATCGCGATGGAGACGTCCACCGTGCCCTGGGTCCTGGCGCGGGTCGCGAGCGGCACGGCGTCGGTGATGATCGCCGTACCGGAGACCAGTCCGAAGTTCCAGCCGAGCCCCAGCAGGGCCAGCGCGAGCGCGAGGAGCGGGACGGAGTCGCCGGGCGCGGCGGCGGCCAGCACCCCGGAGGCGAGCAGGACGCCCCCCGAGGCGGCGGCGACCGCGGTCCGCCCGTAGCGGTCCACCAGCCAGCCGGTCAGCGGCGACGGCAGGTACATGGCAGCGATATGCACGGCGATCACCAGCCCGGAGGCGGCGGTCCCATGGCCGTGGCCGTGCATGTGGACCGGGGTCATCGTCATGATCGCCACCATGACGATCTGGGTGAGCACCATGACCAGGGCACCGAGTACGACACCTCCGGAGCGGCGGTCGACGCCCGTGTCCCGGGTGGTGGCCGGGGCGGCGGGGTCCTGCGGGGCGGCGGCGAGGGTACGGGCCGTCAGCAGCGGGTCGGGGCGCAGCCATACGGCGAGGACCAGGGCGGCCAGGGCGTAGGCGGCCCCCGCGAGCAGGAAGGGACCGGCGAGGTCCGGGATGCCGATGGCCCCGGCGAGGTCACCCATGGGCGCGGAGAGGTTGGGGCCGACCACCCCGCCGAGCGTGGTCGCGACCAGCACCCGCGACACGGCCCGCGCCCGATGGCCCGGGTCGGCGAGATCGGCACCGGCGTACCGGGCCTGGAGGTTGGTGGCCGTACCGGCGCCGTACACGAACAGCGCGAGGAAGAGCAGCGCCGCGTTGTCCAGGACCGCGGCGGTGATCACCCCCGCGCTGCCGACGGCCCCGGCCAGATATCCGGCGGTGAGGCCGGGCCGTCGCCCGCGGGCCTGCGATATCCGTCCCACGGCGACCGCGGCGAGCGCCGAACCGGCCGTGACCAGCGCGCTCGGCAGCCCGGCGAGGCTGGTGCCGCCGAGCATGTCCTGTGCGAGCAGCGCCCCCACGGTCACACCGGCGGCCAGCCCGGCCCCGCTGAGGATCTGCGAGGCGACCAGGGCCCGCAGGATCCGCCGCTGCGCCTGGACGGCGTCGGGCAGGGCGTCGGGCAGGGAACCGCTGGTGGCGGACGGCTCGGTCTTGGTCATGGCTGTGTCCCGGAGTGTGGGCGCGGCTGTGGCGCGGGGTGGAGCGGGGGAGATGAAAGGAGATGCAGGGAGATGAGGGGAGGTGAGGGGAGATGAGGGGAGGTGACTGGGGAGGCGGTGGCCTGGCGTGCGGCTCGGGCCCGATCGGGGCGCTCTGCCTACGTCGGGCAGGTGGGCCGGGGGCGGCGCGGCGGGGTGACGGTCACGTCAGGTCCCCGGCGTCGACGGGGAGTTCGGCCAGCCGCCACTCCAGCATGCCGTTGTGCAGGCGGACGGCGCGGCGGCCCAGGTCGGTGAGCAGGCGTACGGCGTCGTAGGCGAGGGCGCAGTACTCCCCCCGGCAGTAGACGACGATGTCCGTCCCCTCGGGCAGTTCGTCGATGCGGCGGGTGAGGTCCTCGACGGGGAGGGAGAGGGCGCCGGGGATGTGGCCCGCGCGGTACTCGTCGGCCGGGCGGACGTCGAGGACGACCGCGTCCCCGGCGGCGACCCGGGCGCGCAGTTCCTCGTCGGTCAGGGCGACGGTGTCCGACGCGCCGAGATAGGCGTCGCGGGCGGCGGGTACGGCGGCCTGGTGGGCCTCGGCGACCTTGCGGAACAGGGCGAAGAGCCGGGCCACGTCCTCGCCGGCGAGACGGTAGTGGATACGGACGCCCTCGCGGCGGGTGGCGACGAAACCGGCCTGCTTGAGGGTCTGGAGATGGGCCGAGGCCGTCGTGAGATTCAGGCCGGCCGCCTTGGCGAGGGCGTCGACGGTGCGCTCGCCCTGGGCGAGGAGATCGAGCAGCTCAAGACGCTTTCCGCTGGCCAGAGCCTTTCCGCTGGCCGCGAATGCCTCGTAGAGCTGGGCTTTGGTGCTGGTGCCGCTTTTGTCGCTTGTGCCGGTGTGCGTGCGGGGTGTCATGGTTCGCCTTCCCTCGCCATTCTCCATAAATCCATGGAATACCGTATCCGGGTTTCGGCGTCAATCGCCCCGGTTCGGAACCTGCTCGCCCTCACTTGCCTTGCGAGTGCTTCCGATATATCGTTGACGCATCGCGATCGATCAACGATATGAAAAGGAGTGATGGCGATGCGCACGCACGGATACGAGCACACGCACCGGCGCGGCAAGCGGGGCGACGGTGGCCACGAGGAACGGCGCGGCGCGTTCGGGCCCTTCGGGCCGGGTGGCCCCGGCGGTTCCGGTGGCTTCGGGCCGGGCTTCGGTCCCGGGTCCTGGGGCGGACGAGGCCGTGGAGGGCCCAGGGGGAGGGCGCGGCGCGGTGATGTCCGGGCCTCGATCCTGGCCCTGCTGAAGGACCGGCCGATGCACGGCTACGAGATGATCCAGGAGATCGCCGAGCGCAGCGGCGGGGCGTGGAAGCCCAGCCCCGGCTCGGTCTACCCCACCCTCCAGTTGCTGGAGGACGAGGGGCTGATCGCCAGTGAGACCGAGGGCGGCAAGAAGCTGTTCACGCTCACCGGCACCGGGCGCCGGGCCGCCGACGAGGGGCCGGACGCCCCTTGGGAGGAAGCCTCGCGCGGGGTCGACTGGGAGGCGTTCGGTGAGATCCGCCAGGCCGGCTTCGCGCTGATGGAAGCGTTCGGTCAGGTCTGGAAGACCGGCAGCAAGGAGCAGCGGGACAAGGCGCTCGCCGTCATGAACGACGCGCGCAAGAAGCTGTACCTGATCCTGGCCGACGATTCCTAATGGAGTTGTCAAGCGGCCTGCGTGACGGGCGGTATGGGTTCGTAGCACCGTCCGTCACGCAGGAGGGCCCACAGGACGTTGACCCGTCGGCGGGCGAGTGCGAGCACGGCTTGGACGTGGCGTTTGCCCTCGGCGCGCTTGCGGTCGTAGAAGCGGCGGGACTCGTCGCAGCAGCGGATGCTGATCAACGCCGAGGTGTAGAAGACGCGTTGGAGTCGGCGGCTGTATCGCTTGGGCCGGTGGAGGTTTCCGCTGATCTTGCCCGAGTCACGGGACGCGGGTGCGACGCCGGCAAAGCTGGCGAGCCGGTCGGCCGTGGGGAAGGCACCCATGTCACCGCCGGTGGCCGCGAGGAACTCCGCGCCCAGCAGGGGGCCGATACCGGGCATGCTGGCGATCACTTCGGCGTGCTGGTGCTGGCGAAACCGGCCCTTGATGAGCTTGTCGGTCTCGGTGATCTTCTCGTTGAGGGCCATCACCTCCCTGGCGGGGGAGTGCACGACCTGAGCGATGATCTTCTCGCCGGGAACGGCGGTGTGCTGGTTCTCGGCGGCCTGGACGACTGTGGCAGCGAGCTGGTCGGCGCCGCGGACCTTGCGGTTGCGCAGCCAGGTTGCCAGCCGCTTGACGCCGGTGCGGCGGATGGCGGCAGGAGTCTGGTAGCCCGTCAGCAGCACCAGCGGGCCGACATTGCCGAGGTCGAGTTCGCGTTCCAGGCCGGGGAAGATCCCGTTCAGGTGGCCGCGGAGCCGGTTGATGGCCCGGGTGCGGTCGTCGCTGAGGTCGCGGCGGCGGCCGGTGAGGACCTTCAGCTCCGTGACCAGTTCGTCGCCGGGCCGCAGGGGCATCAGGTCGCGCCGGACACGGGCCTGGTCGGCGATGATCGCGGCGTCCTTGGCGTCGGTCTTGCCGTCGCCCCGGTAGCCCTCGGAGGCGCGGTTGACAGCCCTGCCGGGGATGTAGAGCAGGTGCTGGCCGTGGTTGAGCAGGACCGCGATCACCAGGCCGGCCCCTCCATCGGCCAGGTCGATGCCCCAGGCCGTCACCTCTCCCAGGGCCAGGACGTCGCCGAGGAGCTTGAGCAGTTCGGTCTCCTCGTTGGCCACTCTCCGGGACAGCAGCCGCTTGCCGGTGTCGTCGATCACTACGCAGTGGTGGTGGGTCTTCCCGGCGTCAATACCGGCCCAGATCGCTGTCACTCGCTTCTCCGCAGGTCGTGCTCGTACAGGTACCACGGACGACCTCGCTGTCGAGTCCCTACTGAGCGATCAGTGCCGCAATTCCTAATGAGCAGCCGAGTCGTCGTGGGGGCCGGGCGGCGAATCGTCGCAAGCCACGGACGGCAGAGGACTGAAAGCCACACCCGGACCCCCTGGGTGAGCCAACCCTACGAATGGCTCGCTCATCCCGAACAACAAGGTAGGGAGGACTGACCTGACGGCCGGACCGGCCCTCCGCGGTCGGTCCGGCCGTCGGCTCAGGGGGTTCGGCCGACGGCTCAGGGGGTTCGGGGGTTCCCTGATCGCCCCTGAGCGTCGTACGGCCTGCTGTGGCGCCCCGTGGAGTTCTCCGCGGGGCGCCTTCGTGCGAGGAGGGTCGGCGCGAGGGCCGTGCCGGTCAGTTCACCAGGCCGTCCAGTTTCCTGAGGGACTCATGGAGTGCCGCCGTCGCCGAGTCCTTCAGCTTGCCCGCCATCAGGGCGACCGCGGCGCCGGTGAACTCCCCGTCGATGCGCAGGGTCGTCGCGTCGCCCTGCGGGGTCAGGGTGTAGCGCGTGACGACGGTGACCTGCATCGGACCCTTGCCGCGGAGGGCCAGGACGCGGGCCGGTTCCAGTTCCTCCACCGTCCAGTCGACCTCGGCCGGGAAGCCCATCAGCTTCATGTTCTCCTGGAAGGTCGCGCCGCTCTCCAGGGTGTCGGGGCCGCCCCTCGGGAAGCTGGTGTGCGTCGCGTTCCACTCCCCGTACGCCGGCCAGTCCGTGAGCTGGGCCCAGACCCGCTCGGCCGGTGCCCCGATGCGGGCCTCCGCGCTGACTTCGGCCATGCGACCACCTCTCCGTCTCGGGGTGCGGTGTCGCGGAACGTAGCGGCAGGCGGCGCAACATTCAATACTGATGAACCGTCAGGAAGTGCCGGTGGGAGCGCTGAGCCGACTCGGTACGCCCGGGGTGCTCGGTTCACCCGGCGTGCGCACAGCCCACCCGGCGGATGCGGGCCGCGTCGAACAGATCCCACGCGCGCGGGTGCGGTCCCTCGTCGTGACAGTGCCAGGCTTCCCAGAACAGGTCGGCCGGCAGGGCGTCCACCGGGGCGTAGACCCGGTACACGTAGTCTCTGCCGTCGACCGCCGGCAGCGCCACCAGCCAGCAATCGCTCTCCATGTCTCTCTCCGACGAACGGCGTTCCGTGATGGTTGCGGACGGGGCGCGCGGCGCGACGGTGTGCGCCCTTGTGGTCATTTCGCCGTGATCTCATCCGTAAGGAGGAGATTGCGCCCCTGGATGTCCGCTCTGCGTGGGACGTCAGAATGCTTCCCGCCGGGGATGACTCACGCCGCAGAGGCTGATGGGGTGGAGGATGTGCACCACCGAATCCCCCGGCAACCCGACCCCGACCAGGGCAGTACCCCGCGCGCGGATCACGATGCCAGGCTCGGCGCCGAGCTGGCAGCGGTGCTGGCGGGTGCCCGGAGACGGGCGGTGCGCGACGGGGACCGGCACATCGACTCCGCCCATCTGCTGCACTCCCTGCTGGAGAGCGACGACGAGGTGCGCGCCGCCTTCGACGACGGGCTGCGGGTCGCGCGCCTGCTCGGCTATCTCGTGCAGCGCAGCATCGGCTACGGGCTGCGCTGGCAGAGCACCGTCGAGGACTCGGGCGCGATCCCGGTGGTGACCTTCGCCGAGGGCTACTCGCCGCTGGCCGCCTCCGCGTTGGAGTACGCCGCCTACCGTGCCGCCCGCCGGGGCGACGCCGAGCCCGGCGGTATCGACCTGCTCGCCGCGCTCCTCGCCGACCCGCAGGCCCGCGCGGTCGAGGTGGTGGCCCGCGCCGGGATCGACACCGCGGAACTCCTCCAGCGGCTGGAGCCGTCGCCCCGCCCGTGAGCCCTGCGTCACCGTCCAACCGCCGAGACAGGTGCCATTGGGGGTGACGCTCATGTCCTCCCCTGTCATCATGTGCCGGTGCGTACGACAGAGAGCATTCACGGCGGTCGGGGCAAGGGGCTCGGGCTCGGCCTCGCGCTGGGGTCCGCGGTCGCCTTCGGCGGTTCCGGGGTCGCGGCCAAGCCGCTGATCGAGGCGGGGCTCGACCCGCTGCACGTGGTGTGGCTGCGCGTGGCCGGTGCCGCCCTGGTGATGCTGCCGCTCGCCGTGCGCCACCGAGCCCTGCTGCGCCGCAGGCCCGCGCTGCTCGCCGGGTTCGGACTGCTGGCCGTGGCGGGTGTCCAGGCGTTCTACTTCGCGTCGATCTCCCGGATACCGGTCGGCGTCGCGCTGCTCGTGGAGTACCTGGCGCCCGCGCTCGTGCTCGGCTGGGTGCGGTTCGTGCAGCGCAGGCCGGTGACCCGGGCCGCGGCCGTCGGTGTGGTCCTCGCGGTCGGCGGACTCGCCTGTGTCGTGGAGGTGTGGGCCGGGCTCGGCTTCGACGTCGTCGGGCTGCTGCTGGCGCTCGGCGCCGCCTGCTGCCAGGTCGGCTACTTCGTGCTCTCCGCCCAGGGCAGCGACTCCGGCGAGGACGTCCCGGACCCGCTCGGCGTGATCGCGTACGGGCTGTTGATCGGCGCCGCCGTCCTCACCGTCGTCGCCCGACCCTGGGGCATGGACTGGGGCGTGCTCGCCGGCTCCGCGAGCATGGACGGCACCGCGGTCCCCGCCCTGGCGCTGCTGGCCTGGATCGTCCTGGTCGCCACGGTGGTCGCCTACATCACCGGAGTGGTGTCGGTGCGCCGACTCTCCCCCCAGGTCGCGGGGGTGGTGGCCTGTCTCGAAGCGGTCATCGCGACCGTGCTGGCCTGGGTCCTGCTCGGCGAACATCTCTCGGCGCCGCAGATCATCGGCGGGGTGATCGTGCTGACCGGCGCGTTCATCGCGCAGTCCGCCACCCCGGCCAAGGGCTCCGAGAACCCGGTGGCCTCCGGCGGGCCCGAGCGGGAGTTGTCGGCCCGCGGCACGTCGACATAGGGTGCGGATCATGCACGCCAAGGCACTCGTTCTTCCGCCCCCGGCCGCCTGAGCGGCGGGCCCGCCTCCCCGTACACCCTGCCTCGTGCGGTGTACCGGGTGTGAGAGTGCTGCCCGCAGACGAAGTCCGCGGACCCCGCTGAGCGGTGGTCCCTTCCCGAACTTCCGCGCGATACGCGCGACTGCGGAGACAAACGCGTGTTCACTCCCTCAGCTTCCTCTTCCTCTTCCTCTTCCTCATCTTCTTCTTCCTCCTCCTCTGCCTCTGCCGCCACGGGGTCCGGCGCCAGGTCCGTCAGCGACGGCACCGGCCTGCTGCCCGTCGGGCGCGGGCTGCTGTATCTGATCGTCGCCGGCGCCGCCTGGGGCACCGCGGGCGCCGCCGCCTCCCTGGTCTACCGCTCCAGCGACATGGGCTCGGTGGCCCTGTCCTTCTGGCGCTGCGCCGCCGGGCTCGTCCTGCTGCTGGGGCTGCGCGCGCTGCTGCCGCGTCCGGCCTCGGCCGCCGTCGCGGTCGCCGCCGAGCCGTTGCGGCGCAAGGCGCTGCGGGCCGGTGCCGTCGGGGTCGCGCTCGCGGTGTTCCAGACCGCCTACTTCGCCGCCGTGTCCGCCACCGGACTCGCCGTGGCCACCGTCGTCACCCTCGGCGCCGGACCCGTACTGATCGCGCTCGGCGCCCGGCTGACCATGGGTGAGCGGCTGGGCCGGGGCGGGGTCATCGCCGTCGCCGGGGCGCTGGGCGGGCTCGGGGTGCTGGTCCTCGGCGGCGGGGACACCACCGTACGGCCGTGGGGGGTGGCGCTCGCGCTCCTCTCCGCCCTGGGGTACTGCGCGATGACCCTGCTCACCCGCTGGTGGGGGCGGCACGGCGGGGCCGACGCGTCGCGCACGACGGTGTGGGCGTTCGCGGTGACGACCCTGTGTCTGCTGCCGTTCGCGCTCGTCGAGGGGCTGGTGCCGCACACCGACGAACCGGCCCGGGTGATCTGGCTCGTCGTCTACATCGCCGCGATCCCGACGGCCCTCGCGTACGGGCTGTACTTCGCCGGTGCGGCGGTCGTCCGGTCGGCCACCGTCTCCGTGATCATGCTGTTGGAGCCGGTCAGCGCGGCGGCCCTCGCCGTCCTCGTGCTCGGCGAGCACCTCACGGCGGCGACCTTGGTCGGCACCCTGCTGATGCTCGGCTCGGTGGCGGGCCTGGCAGCCACGGAGACCCGGGCGGCGTCGTCCGCAGGATCCGCAGGACCTGCCTGATCCCGGTCCCCGGCCCGTCCGTCCGCAGGACTCAGTGCCCCGGCAGATAGTCCGGCACCGTCGTCCCGGGGGTGAGGTCGGGGTCGGGGAGCGGGGGGCCGTAGCCCTTGCGCAGGGGGATCACGCCGGCCCAGTGGGGGAGGGCGAGGTCCTCCGGCTCGTCGTTGACGCCGCCCGTGCGGAGCTTGGCGGAGACCTCGTCCAGGTCGAGGCGGATCACGGCGGTGGCGGCGAGTTCCTTGCGGTTGGCGGGGCGGGAGTCCGCGGACCGGCCCGGCACCACATGGTCGACCAGCGCGTCCAGTGCGGCGCGCTTCTCGTCCGGGTCCGTCACGTCGTGGGCGACGCCGTGCACCACCACCGAGCGGTAGTTGATCGAGTGGTGGAAGGCGGAGCGGGCCAGCACCAGGCCGTCGACGTGGGTGACGGTCACACAGACCGCAAGACCCGGGTCCGCCGTGCCGGTCATCCGCAGCGGGCGCGACCCGGTCGAGCCGTGCACGTACAGCCGCTCGCCGACCCGGGCGTACAGCGTGGGCAGCACCACGGGGGCGCCGTCCCGGACGAACCCGAGGTGACAGACGTACCCGTCGTCCAGAATCGCGTGCACCGTCTCCTTGTCGTACGACGCACGGTCCGCGGAGCGGGTCGGGACGGTGCGGTCGGTGGGGGCGTAGGCGGTGCCGGGCAGGGGCGGGGCCGGGGTCGGGGCCGAGGATTCCTGCATGGTGCTCTCCACTGCTGTCACTGCTGTCACTGGGTTCACTGGGTTCACTTGTGTCCGATGCCTTCCGTGCGTTTTCTATTGCACTAGTGCATAATGATGTTTGTGCTAGGAGAGTATCCGATCAGAGGGCGGCGCGCAGCCGAGATCTCGGCGAGCGTCGAGGGCGCGGTCGCCGCCGGAGAGCTGCGGGCGGGCCAGTCGCTGCCGCCCATGCGGGAGTTGGCCGAGCGGCTGGGCGTCAACGCGAACACCGTCGCCGCCGCGTACCGCGTGCTGCGCGAGCGCGGGGTCATCGAGACCGCCGGGCGGCGCGGCAGCCGGGTCCGGGCGAAACCGGCCACCACCGCGCGCGAGGAACTCCATGTGGACGTCCCGGAAGGCGTACGGGACATGGCGGCCGGCAATCCCGACCCGGCCCTGCTGCCCTCCCTCGCCGGCGCCTTCGCCGAGGCCGCCGCGCAGGCCGACCGGGAACCCGTCCTGTACGGCGCCGACCCGGAGGAGCCCGGTCTGGTGCGCCGGGCGCGGGCCGATCTGGACGCCGACGGGGTGCCCGACGGCCCGCTCGCCGTCACCTCCGGCTCGCTGGACGCCATCGAGCGGGTGCTGAGCGCCCATCTCAAGCCGGGTGACACCGTCGCCGTCGAGGACCCCGGCTGGGGCAGCCTGCTCGATCTGATCCCGGCGCTGGGGCTGCGGACGGTCCCGGTCGGGGTGGACGACGACGGGCCGCTCGCCGACGGCGTACGGTCCGCGCTCGCCGCCGGAGCCCGCGCGCTGATCGTCACCGACCGGGCCCAGAACCCCACCGGCGCGGTCATCGGCGCCGCCCGCGCGCGGGCCCTGCGCACGGTCCTGGCCGCACACCCCGAGGTCCTGCTCGTCGAGGACGACCACGGCCACCGGATCGTGGATCTGCCCCTGCACCCGCTGGCCGGGACCACCCGCTCCTGGGCGTTCGTCCGCTCGGCCGCCAAGGCGTACGGCCCCGATCTGCGGCTCGCCGTCCTCACCGGCGACGCCGTCACCCTCGACCGGGTACGTGGCCGCCAGCGCCTCGGCCCCGGCTGGGTCAGCCGGATCACCCAGCGCGCGGTGGCCCGGCTGTGGGACGGCGGCGCGGTGGACACCCGGGCCGTGTCGGCGGCGTACGGCACCCGGCGCACGGCACTGATCGACGCCCTCGCCGAGCGCGGGATCACCGCGTACGGGCGCAGCGGGCTGAACGTCTGGCTGCCGGTCCCCGACGAGACCGGCGCCGTGGCCCGGCTGTTCCACGCCGGCTGGGCCGTCGCCCCCGGCGCCCGCTTCCGTATCAGCGCCCCGCCCGGCATCCGCGTCACCGTCTCGACCCTGACCGGGGCCGAGGTGAGCGCGCTGGCGGACGCGATCGCGGAGGCCGTCGCCCCGGGACCGTCCCGCCGCTACGTGTGAGCCGACCGGGGACCGGAGGCGGACGACGTCCCCGCGCGTTCCTTCCCGCGCCCGCCCCGCACCTGGGTCAGCGCCGCTCCCGCCAGCACCACCACCGCCCCCACCGGTGTCGACCAGCTCAGTGACTCACCGAGCAGCGCGACCCCGGCGGCGGTGGCGACGACCGGGATGAAGTAGGTGACCATATGGGCCGTGGTCGGCCCCACCTCGGCGACCAGGCCGTACTGGATCAGCACGGCGAGCCCGGTGCCGAGCGCGCCCAGCGCGGCGATCGCCAGCAGCGGCAGCACGGGGAAGGCGGCCGGTGCAGAGGTGAACAGCGGTGTGACAACGGCGAGTTGACCCGTGGCGAGCAGCAACTGGACCCCGGTGAGCGTCAGATGGGACTCCCCCGAACCGGCCAGCGTGCGGCGGATGTAGATCCAGCCGATCGGGTAGCAGAGCGCGGCCAGCAGAGCCAGGGCCATTCCGGTGGTGTCCAGCCCGGAGAACCCCTGCCACGCGCCGAGGACCGTGAGCACCCCGAGGAAGCCGAGGCCGAGACCGGCCACCTTGATCCGGGTCGGCCGGTCCTCGGAGAGCGCCACCAGCGACAGCGCCATGCCCCACAGCGGCGAGGTGGCGTTGCAGATCCCCGCGAGGGTGGAGGAGATGGTCAGTTCGGCGTACGCGAACAACGAGAACGGCAGCGCGTTGACCAGCAGCCCGGCCACCGCCAGATGGCCCCAGGTGCGGGCCCCGCGCGGCAGCCGCTCCCGCCGCACCGCCATCGCCGCCGCGAGCACGACCGTACCGAACACCAGCCGGCCCAGGGTGACCTGGAACGGGGCGTACCCCTCGGTGCCCACCTTGATCAGCAGAAAGCTGAAGCCCCAGATGAGCGAGAGCACGGCGAAACGGACCCGCCAGTCGAGCCGGTGACCGGAGACGGCGGGGGAGGGGGCGGGGGCGGGGCTGGATTCAGGGCCGGGGCCGGGAGCGGGCCGGCCGGGAGCGGGGGACGCGGTACTGATGCCGGTGGTCATGCTCACCACGATGGGGGCGGAAATCTCGTAGCACAATCGAAATCTCATGCGCTGTACCTCGTAGCGATGCTTAAGCAAGCGTAGGCTGGGTCCATGCTGAATCTCGACCGTCTGCGGACCCTCGACGCGCTCGCCCGGCACGGCTCGGTCAGCGGGGCCGCCGCGGGCCTGCACATCACGACCTCGGCCGTCTCGCAGCAGATGGCAAAGCTGGAACGCGAGGTCGGACAGCGGCTGCTCGCCAAGCACGGCCGGGGCGTACGGCTCACCGACGCCGGGCGGCTGCTCGCCGACCACGCGGCCCGCATCCTGTCGCAGGTGCAGCTCGCCCAGTCCGATCTGGAGGCACAGCGCGGCGAGGTGGTGGGGGAGTTGCGGCTGTCCGCGTTCCCGACCGCAGCGCGGGGGCTGTTCCCGCTGGCCCTGTCCGCGCTGCGCGCCGAACACCCGGGGCTGCGGCTGCGCTCCTGCGAGCTGGAGCCCGAGGCCGGGATCCGCGCGGTCGTCCGCGGCGACCTGGACCTCGCCGTCGTCCTCGACTGGTACAACAAACCGCTCCCGCTGCCCGACGGGCTGGTCAAGGCGCCGCTCCTCGACGACCCGGCCGATGTGGCGCTGCCCGCCGACCATCCGCTGGCCGACCGGGACGAGGTGGACCTCGGGGAGTTCACCGACGACGAGTGGATCACCTGGGGCGAGGGGGAGTTCTGCCACGAGTGGCTGGTCTTCACCCTGCGCTCGCGCGGGGTCGAGCCGATCCTCGGACACCGCGCCGCCGAGACCCACACCCAGCTCGGCCTGGTCTCCGCCGGTCTCGGCGTCTGCATCGCCCCGCTGCTCGGCCGCCACCCGATGCCGCCCGGGGTCGTGACGGTCCCGCTCAAGCAGCGCGTACGACGGCATGTCTACGTCGTCTGGCGCGCGGACGCCGATCGCCGTCCGTCGATCCGCGCGGCGGTGCGGTCGTTGCGGATGGCGGGGGAGAAGATCGGGGCGGACACCGTCACGCCGGCGTCGGGTACGTCGTCATCCGCCGCGCCCTCCTCGGCCGCGCCCGTGTCCGCCGCGCCCGCGTTGGCTACGCCGTCGCCGTCTTCCGGAAGTCCCACGACCTGATCGCGCTCGGGGTCAGCCGTATCCACGCGTGCCGGCCGTCGTGCGGAAGGGACTCCAGGCAGAAGTACTTCCCCGCGAACGTCTCTTCCACCGGCGCGAGTTCGGGATGCGGCTCGCCGGTGCGCGGGGCCTCGCCGACGAACTCCACGGTGCCGGTCAGCTCCGCTCCGCGCAGCTCGCCGTAGCCGTGCCCGGCGTCCACCATCACCGCGATCCGCCCGTCCCGCCGCAGCTCGGCCCAGCGCTTGCTGCGGGTGAGCGAGTACAGCCACAGCGCGGTGCCGTCCCAGACGAACCACAGCGGGGTGATGTGCGGGGTGCCGTCGGCCGCGACGGTCGCGACCCGGCAGGTCCGCTCCTCGGTGAGGAACTCGTCCAGTTCCTCCGGGGTCATCATGATCTTCCGGCCCCGGCGCTGAGGGGTGGTGGTCGCGATGGGGGCGGCGGACACGGCCGGTGTCGGGGATGTGGTCGGGGTGGCCGGTGTGGCGGTCATGGCGGTCCCTTCGGCGGGAGGCGGACGCGGTAGCGGGGAACGTAACTGACGAACAGTCAGAGAATCACGGTGCCGACAGCTTGAACCGTCTTCCGTCCGCACGCAATGGCCACTAATCTCGCCCGACCAGGACAGGGCGGCCAGGACAGGGCGGCCAGGGGCGGGGGCGAGGGGGAGCCATGGTGGCGCAGAACCGGCTCAGGGAACTGATGGACCCCGCCACCACCGTGCTGCTCACCGTCGAGTGTCAGCAGGGTGTCGTGGGCCCGGACAGCGCGCTGCCCGAACTCGCCGCGCAGGCCCGCGTCTCGGGCGCCCTCATCAATGTGGCCCGGCTGGTCGCCGCGGCCCACGAGACCGGTGTCCAGGTGATCCACGCCCTCGCCGAACGCCGCCCCGACGGCCGCGCGGCCAACCGCAACGCGCCGCTCTTCCGGGCCGCCGCACGCCTCCCGGTGCTCCAGACGGCGGGCACCTCGGCGGTCCGGGTGGCCTCGCCCATCGAGGTCGCCGAGGAGGACATCGTCGTACGACGGCTGCACGGTCTGTCGCCGGTCCAGGGCACCGAGGTGGACGCCCTGCTGCGGAATCTGGGCTGCCGCACCCTGGTCGTCACGGGTGTCTCGGCCAATGTGGCGATCCCCAACGCGGTGTTCGACGCCGTGAACCGCGGCTACACGGCCGTCGTGGCCAGGGACGCCATCGCGGGGGTGCCCGCCGAGTACACCCCCGCGATGATCCGCCACACCCTCGCGCTGGTCGCCACGGTCGCGACCACGGACGAGATCCTGGGCAGCCTCAAGCGCCGCCGTCAGTCCTGAGGCTCTGACCCCTTTGGGCCATGGGGTCATGGGGCCATGCCGTCATGGGGCCTTGGGGCCATGGGCCGTCGGGTCGTCGGGTCGTCGGGTCGTCAGGCGAGCCTGATCTCGTCGCCCTCCACCTTGATCCGCGCGGCGGGCAGCGGCTCGGTCGCCGGGCCCTGTTTCACACTGCCGTCGGTCGCGGAGAAACGGCTGTCGTGACACGGGCAGACGATCACGCCGTCCGCGACGTCCTTCACCGCACAGCCCTGGTGGGTGCACTTGGAGGAGAACGCCTTGAACTGGCCCGTCGTCGGCTGGGTGACCACCACACCCTGGTCCCCGAAGACCTTGCCGCCCCCGTCGGGGATCTCGGAGATACTGCCGAGCACGGTGCCGGAGTCGGAGTCGGCGTCGGCGTCGGAGGAAGCGCTGTCCTCCGAACCGCAGGCGGTCAGCGCCACGGCGAGCCCGGCCGCGCCGGCCGCGGCGATGACGGTACGGCGGGCGGGCGCCGAGGCGGGGTGGAGCGATTCGCTGGCCATGCTGAACGTTCCCTTCCAGGAGCGTGATGCGATCTGTCGGTCCGTTGTCGGTCTGTCGGGATCTGCACGGGTTTCGCGGTCTCATCAGCAGTACGACCGGGGAGCGGCGGGAGTTCAGTACTCACCCGGATCTTCACCCGATCGAGACGCGGAGCCCACCGGGCGGCCCGCGCCCACCCTGACCACCCCAGTAACCTGGGGCGATGGTCAAGGAAGTCACCGCGACCCGCTCCATCACGCCCTTGCGTGAGGGCGGCTCGCTGCCGGGGCTCGTCCACCGCCGGGAACGCAACCAGGCCGAAGTGCCAGGGCACGTCTTCGCCCGGATCAAGACCTGAAGGATCCCGCCGCCGACCAGGCTTCCGCCCGCACCTCCCATCGGCGTTGGGTGCGCTGGTAGCTTCTCACCGTGATTGCCCCTGGGAGCGGGCCCCGCGTTCGTCTGTGCCTGGAAGGGCCCCCGCAGGTGGCGAGCCTGGGTGTCGGGGTCCATGGCGCCACACGTGCCACGGATGTCTTCTGCCTACCGGACCTGTGGCAGTTCCATTTGTACGGGTACACGGCCGATCTGACGGTGGACGGTACCCTCTACGCGATCCGGCCGGGGCGGGTGAGTCTGGTCCCGCCCGGGGCCAAGGTCCGTTTTCGCTATCCGGGCCGCTGCGAGCACTTCTACGTCCACTTCGCGCCGGTCGCGGCGTCCGTGGGCGGCTCCGAGGGCGGGGCGGTGACGGTGCCGTTGATGCAGGATGCGGGGGCCGAGGCGCCGGCGCTGACAGGGCTGCTCCGCAGCGCCGCCGCCGTGGCGTCCCGTAACCCGGCGCGGGCGGCAGCCGAGGTGTGGACAACACTGTGGCGGGTCGCTGAACTGGCGGTGTCGGCCGACGGACCGCGCCGGGCATCCTCCCCCGTGGCGGCGGTGATGGCCCATGTGGAGTCCCATCTCGCGGAACGGTTGACCGTGCCGGACTTGGCGCGGGTCGCGGGTATCTCGCACAACCACCTGACCCGGCTGTTCCGCGCCGAGACCGGTGCCACCGTAGTCGCCTACATCCGGGCCCGGCGCATGGAGCGGGCTCGGCATCTGCTGCGTGAGTCGACCCTTTCGGTGTCGGCTGTCGCCGCCTCGGTCGGTATCGCCGACCTCCAGGCGTTCAACAAGGCGTGCCGGCGCGAATTCGGAGCGTCTCCGCGCGCCTTGCGCGGGGGGACCTGTCCTCAGACCCGTCCGCTGCCACGGTAGAGGTCCAGTTCCCCGTCGAGTTCGAGGGCCAGGACCGTCGCGTACGGGTCGACGTCGCCGGGTGCCGGAGCGTCGATCCAGGTCATACCGGGCACTTCGTGCAGCCCGCCGCTGCTGGTATGGCCGAGTTCCGCTCCGCTTCCCACCACACTGACCCGCTTCACCGGGGTACGCAGCCCCCGCACCGCGACATGTTCGCGTGGTGCGTCGAAGCAGGTCAGGAACAAGGTGCGGCCATCCTTGGACAGAGTGCTCGCGCCGTGATGATGGCCCGGGGGCAGGCCGGCAACCGTGCCGTACACCGCGTCGGAGTGTCGGGCGATCCAGGTGCCGAGGCCCGTCAGCCGCTGCGCCTGAGGCTCCGTCACCGTTCCGTCCTCGCGGGGGCCGACGTCCAGGAGGAGGTTGCCTCCCATGCCGATCGTCTCCGCGAAGTACCGCACCAGCATGCCGACCGTCTTGTGACGGTCGTCGGTGTGCCGGTAACCCCAGGAATCGTTGACCGTCAAGCACAGTTCCCAGGGCCCTTTCGGGGCCCGCACCGGCAGGCCCTGCTCCGGGGTCGCGTAGTCACCGTGGCTGAGCATCCGAGCGTTCAGGACGGTCTGCGGATTGATCGCGAGAATACGACGCGCCAACTCCGGTATCCGCCATTGAGCCTCGCTGCGCTCCCACTCGCCGTCGAACCACAGCAGATCCGGCCGGAACCGCTCGACAAGTTCGGTGACCTGGCCGTCTCGGTAGGTGAGGTAGCGAGCCCACGCCTCCGGGTCCTCGACCCCGTCCTTCGGTACGACGTACGGGTTGCTGTCCACATGGTCGTGGTGTGGTGGATCAGGGTGGATCACGCTGGCGTAGTCCGGGTGGTTCCAGTCGGAGTGCGAGTAGTACAGACCTACCTTGAGGTCGCGCTCTCGTAGCGCGTCCGCATGGGAGGTGATCAGATCCCGGCCGGCGGGAGTACGGCGCACCACGTCCAGGTCACCGTGGGCCGTGTCCCACAGGGCCACGCCGTCATGGTGCCGGGCGGTGAGCACCGCGTAGCGCGCACCCGCCCGCACGAACAGATCGGCCCAGGTTCGTGGATCGTACCGAGACGCAGTGAACCCGTGCAGCTGGCGCATGTACCTGTCGCGGGGAACCTCGCCCGTGTAGAACGCCCAGGATTCGGGCACGCCGTCGACGGCGTAGATGCCGTAGTGGACGAAAATGCCCAGTTTCGCATCGGGGAACCACGGTTGCATCGGCATGCCGTCACGCTAGGCGCCTGCTGAGCGGCGGCGCGTGGCCAGGAATCACTACTGGTGGTGCGTTTTCACCCTCTCGCACCGACCACGAACCGTGAAACGTGGAAACTCCCCAGATTCTCCCCAGATTCTCCCCAGGGTGGTCGTCGCCGATTCCGCGGCGCACGCACACGTGGAGATAATCATGGAGAGCAGGCTAGAGACTTGGATGACCTGGGAAAATGCTGAATGAAGTCACCGCGACCCGCTACATCACGCCGCTGCGTGAGGGCGGCTCGCTGCCGGGGCTCGTCGAGGCCGACGACCTCGGGACGTACGTCATCAAGTTCCGCGGCGCGGGTCAGGGCCGCAAGACCCTGGTCGCCGAGGTCGTCTGCGGTGAACTCGCCCGTCGGCTCGGCCTGCGGGTGCCCCGGCTGGTCACCCTCGACCTGGACCCGGTGCTCGGGCTCGGCGAACCCGACCAGGAGGTGCAGGATCTGCTGAAGTCCAGTGGCGGCACCAACCTCGGCATGGACTTCCTCTCCGGCGCCCTCGGCTTCGACCCGCTCGCCTTCGAGGTGAGCGCCGAGGAGGCCGGGCGGATCGTGTGGTTCGACGCCCTGGTGAACAACGTCGACCGCTCCTGGCGCAACCCCAACCTGCTGACCCGGCGGGGCGAGGTGTGGCTCATCGACCATGGCGCCACCATGATCTGGCACCACAACTGGCCCGCCGCCGAAGCCTCCGCGGCCCGTCCCTACGACGCCTCCGACCACGCCCTGCGCTCCTTCGCGCCGGATGTCGCGGGCGCCGCGGCGCTGCTCGCCCCGCAGGTCACCGAGGAACTGCTCGCCGAGGTCACCGCCGCGATCCCCGACGCGTGGCTCACCGGTGAGCCGGGCTTCGACACCCCCGACGAACTGCGCGGCGCCTACGCACGGCCGCTGCTCGCCCGTGCCGCGGGCATCCATGACCGCGTCACCGGCCTGGAGGCCCCCCAGTGAGCGAGCAGCACATCAACGTGGCCGGGCGGATGACCGGGCGTCACATCACCCGGGCCGGTCAGGGCGGCGGTCGGGACGTCTACGAGTACGCCCTGCTGCGGGTCGTGCCGCGCGTGGAGCGCGGCGAGTGCGTCAACGCGGGCGTGCTGCTCTACTGCCGGGCGCGCGGGTACGTCGGCGCCCTCACCCATCTGGACGAGACCCGGTTGCGCGCCCTGGACCCGAAGGCCGACGTGCCCGGCGTACGGGCCGCGCTGCTGGCGGTCGAGCGGGTGTGCGCGGGCGGCGCCGCGGCCGGGCAGGCGGCGGGCGACGACGCCGGTCGGCGCTTCCGCTGGCTGGTCGCCCCCCGCTCCACGATCGTCCAGCCGGGCCCCGTGCACACCGGACTCACCGCCGACCCGGAGGCCGAGAGCCGCCGACTGCTGGAACTGCTGGTGCGCTGACGCGCCCAGTGCCCTCAGGTGCCTCCAGGTGACCCAGGTGCCCAGGTGCCTCCAGGTGACCCAGGTGCCCAGGCGGTGCGGCGCCAAGGAGGTCAGGCTTCTGGGCGACCCGGCCACCCGGCGACCCGGCCACCCGGCGACCCGGCGACCCCGCCACCCGGCGACCTGGTGATCGATGCCGGAGGGCGGGCCCGAACCCGTCTCCCGGGGCGCCGCGGCCCGAGGTAATGGATCACATCACCCGTGCCCCCGTTGACACGGAGTGCCGTCGCTTCTAGCGTCACGTTCTGCCGAAGGTACTAAGCGGTCGCTCATCACAGGGGCGGGCCGCGGGAGCCGCATCCCCGAGGGCGAGGAGTAGCAGCCATGGCCACCACTGAGCAGCGGGTCGCAGTCGTGACCGGAGGGGCGCGCGGGATCGGCGCCGCCACCGCCGTACGACTGGCCGCCGAGGGCCGCGCGGTCGCGGTGATCGACCTGGACGAGGCCGCCTGCAAGGACACCGTGGAGAAGATCACCGCGGCCGGCGGCACGGCCCTCGCGGTCGGCTGCGACGTCTCCGACGAGGCACAGGTCGAGGCGGCGGTCGCCCGGATCGCCCAGGAACTCGGCGCCCCGACGATCCTGGTCAACAACGCGGGCGTCCTCCGGGACAACCTGCTCTTCAAGATGAGCGTCACCGACTGGGACACCGTCATGAACGTGCATCTGCGCGGCGCGTTCCTCATGTCCCGCGCCTGCCAGAAGCACATGGTCGACGCCGGGTTCGGCCGGGTCGTCAACCTGTCCTCGTCCTCCGCGCTCGGCAACCGCGGCCAGGTCAACTACTCCGCCGCCAAGGCCGGTCTCCAGGGCTTCACCAAGACCCTCGCCAAGGAACTCGGCAAGTTCGGCGTCACCGCCAACGCTGTCGCGCCCGGCTTCATCGCCACCGACATGACCGCCGCCACCGCCGAGCGGGTCGGCATGGGCTTCGAGGACTTCAAGGCCGCCGCCGCGACGATGATCCCCGTGCAGCGCGTCGGCGAGCCCGACGACATCGCCAACGCCGTCGCCTTCTTCACCGGCGACTCGGCCGGTTTCGTCTCCGGTCAGGTGCTCTACGTGGCCGGCGGCCCGCTCGACTAGGAAGCTGGGACTCGGGCATGCGGGAACTCGGCAACGCGGGAACGTGAGGAAGACGGACATGACGGAACTCTCCGGCAAGGTCGCGCTGGTCACCGGCGCCAGCCGAGGCATCGGGTACGGCGTCGCCGAGGCGCTGGTCGCACGCGGCGACCGGGTCTGCATCACCGGCCGCAACGAGGAAGCGCTCAAGGAGGCCGTCGAACGGCTCGGCGCGGACCGGGCCATCGGCGTCCCCGGCAAGGCCCACGACGAGGCCCACCAGGCCGTCGCCGTCGAGCGGGTGATGGAGGCGTTCGGGCGGGTCGACTTCCTGGTCAACAACGCCGGTACCAACCCGGTGTTCGGGCCGCTCGCCGATCTCGACCTGGGGGTGGCGCGCAAGGTGTACGAGACCAACGTCGTCTCGGCACTCGGCTTCGCTCAGCGGACCTGGCACGCCTGGCAGCGGGAGAACGGCGGCGCCATCGTCAACATCGCCTCCATCGCGGGCCTCGCCCCCTCGCCGTTCATCGGCGCGTACGGGATCAGCAAGGCCGCGATGATCAACCTCACCGCGCAGCTCGCGCACGAGTTCGCGCCCACGGTGCGGGTCAACGCCATCGCCCCGGCCGTGGTGAAGACCAAGTTCGCGAAGGCCCTCTACGAAGGCCGCGAGGAGGAGGCCGCCGCGGCCTACCCCCTGGGCCGGCTCGGCGTCCCGTCCGACATCGGCGGCGCCGCCGCGTTCCTCACCTCCGACCAGTCCGACTGGATCACCGGCCAGACCTTGCAGGTCGACGGCGGCCTGTTCCTCAACGCCGGGGTGGGCTGACGCCCTACAGCCCACCAGCCCTCAGGGCCAGCGGGCAGGGCGCGGGAACGACCCGGGCCGGCCGTGCGGTGCGCCGCCGCGGCCGGCCCTTCCCGGTGGCCGGATCAGGCGGTCACGGTTGACGGAAACGGTGTCGCTGTCAACGTAAGGGCCGGGCCCGGGGTGGAATTTCAGCCATGACAACGTCGTCATTTCCCGGGTGTTCCGTGGGCTCGTGTAAGCGCGGTTCAGGCGGCTTTTGGCTGCGGTATGGTCTGCCGACCCTTGGTATGGCAGATCGAGGAGCGTACGCGTGTTCAACCGGAACCGATGCCTGCGGCCCGTCGCCGCGCTCGCGTCCCTGTCCCTGGCCACCGGATGCGGGTTGTTCTCGGACAGTGGCTCGGACAACGCGGAACCGATCGTCGTCGGCACCACCAGCGCGCCCAGCTCGCTCGATCCCGCCGCCTCCTGGGACGGCTCCTGGGAGCTGTACCGGAACATCTACCAGACCCTGCTCAGCTACCCGAACGGCGCGACCGTGCCGGAGCCCGACGCCGCCGAGAGCTGTGAGTTCACGGATGCCTCGAACACCGAGTACCGCTGTCTCCTGCGCGAGGATCTGACCTTCTCCGACGGCCACGCCCTCGACGCCGACGTGGTCAAGCACTCCATCGACCGGATCCGCGCGATCGACGTGCCCGGCGGCCCCGCAGGGCTCCTCGGCACCCTGGACCGGGTGCAGATCAGGGGCGACCACGAGGTGGTGTTCCACCTCAAGACCTCCGACGCCACCTTCCCGTTCGTGCTCGCCACCCCGGCCCTGTCCCTCGTCGACCCCGAGCACTACCCGGCCGACGCCCTGCGCGAGGGCACCGACGTGACCGGCTCCGGCCCCTACCGCCTGGCCTCCTACGACGAGAACAGCCGGGCCGAACTGGTGCGCAACGACAACTACAAGGGCTTCGCCGAGCGCCGCAACGACGCGGTGACCATCCGCTACTTCCAGGACTCGGGAGAGATGGTCCAGGCCCTCAAGGCCAAGCGGATCGACGTGACCTACCGGGGGCTCGCCGCCGACGACATCGTCTCCCTCCAGGACCAGAACCCCGACTCCGGCCTCCAACTGGTCGAAGGCACGGGCACCGACATCAGCTATCTGGTGTTCAACCCCAAGGACGAGATGGCGGGCGAGCCCGCCGTGCGCAGGGCCGTCGCCCAGATCGTGGACCGTGCGGCCATCGTGCACAACATCTACAAGGACACCGTCGAGCCGCTGTACTCCATGGTCCCGAAGGGTGTCACCGGCCACACCACCGGCTTCTTCGACGACTACGGCGAGCCCGACGCCGCCAAGGCCCGCGAGCTGCTCACCGAGGCCGGCATCACCGCCCCCGTCAAGCTCACCTTCTGGTACACCAGCGACCGCTACGGTTCCGAGACCGCCGTTCTCTTCAAGGAGCTGAAGCGCCAGCTGGAGGAGTCCGGCCTCTTCGAGATCACCCTGAAGAGCCGCCCCTGGAAGAGCTATGTGGAGGGCTACCAGAAGGGCGAGTACCCGGTCTTCGGCCGCGGCTGGTTCCCGGACTTCCCGGACGCCGAGAACTTCATCGCCCCCTTCGTCGGCGACCAGAACGCCCTCGGCACCCCCTACCCGGCCCCGGAGATCACCGGCACCCTGCTACCCCGCTCGCGCAAGCAGCGCGACCGCGCGCAGATCGTGGACGACTTCGAGGAGGCCCAGCAGATCCTCGTGGACGACGCCCGGCTGCTGCCGCTGTGGCAGGGCAAGCAGTTCATCGCCGCCAGTGAGGAGATCTCCGGCGGGGAGCGGGCCCTGGACCCCTCCACGATCATGATGATGTGGCAGCTGTCCCGCAAGACCAGCTGGTAGACGCTCCGCGCGGGCGGCCGGAGCCGGTCCGTGGACCCGGTTGTCAGTGGTCGCCTGTAGGTTCGGAGAACCGCAAGAGACCGCACACCGTAAGGAAGTTCACGTGACCGACATCGCCATGCTGCCCGAGTCCTGGCGCGGAGTCCTGGGCGACGAACTGCAGCAGCCCTACTTCAAGGAGCTGACGGAGTTCGTGGAGGAGGAGCGGGCGAAGGGTCCCGTCTACCCTCCGCGCGACGAGGTCTTCGCCGCCCTCGACGCCACGCCGTACGAGGACGTGAAGGTCCTGATCCTCGGCCAGGACCCGTACCACGGCGAAGGCCAGGGCCACGGCCTGTGCTTCTCGGTCCGCCCCGGGGTGAAGACCCCGCCCTCCCTGCGGAACATCTACAAGGAGATGCAGGCGGAGCTGGGCACCCCGATCCCGGACAACGGCTATCTGATGCCGTGGGCCGAACAGGGTGTGCTCCTGCTGAACGCGGTGCTCACGGTCCGGGCCGGTGAGGCCAACTCGCACAAGGGCAAGGGCTGGGAGAAGTTCACCGACGCCGTCATCCGCGCGGTCGCCGACCGGCCCGACCCGGCCGTGTTCGTGCTGTGGGGCAATTACGCGCAGAAGAAGCTGCCGCTCATCGACGAGAGCCGGCATGTGGTGGTGAAGGGGGCCCACCCGTCCCCGCTGTCGGCGAAGAAGTTCTTCGGTTCGCAGCCGTTCACGCAGATCAACGAGGCGGTGGCCGCTCAGGGCCACACCCCGATCGACTGGACCGTCCCGAACCTGGGCTGACCGCCCTGCCCGACCGGGGGCCGACCTGAGCAGTCCGGCCTCCGGTCGGTCCCGGTCGGTCTGGTTACGGCCCCGGTCATTCCCGGTCGGTCCCGATTGTCCGTGGCCGGTCCGGTATCGGCCCCGGTCGGCCCGCTCCGTCCGGTGAGCCCCGTCCGTCCATGGCTGGGCGAGCCCGCTCCGGGGGTCCGGCCCGGTGCGGCCTCGGCGGGAATGCGGGTGGCGCCGGTCAGCGTCGGTTAGCGTCGGACCGGACATCTCGTGAGCGGGCGGAGGCCGTGGTGACGGAGCGACAGGAGCAGTCGGTGCCGGACCCCGTGACGACCCGGATCGGGCAGGTCGTCATGTTGCATCACGCCGGGGACCGCGAAGAGGCCCGCGACCGCTTCCTACGGCTGTGGGCCGAGATCGGTGAGCACGGGGACCCGCTGCACCGCTGCACCCTGGCCCACTACCTCGCCGACACCCAGGACGACCCGGCCGACGAACTCGCCTGGGACCTGAGGGCGTTGGCCGCCGCCGAGGAGCTGACGGACGAGCGGGCCGCCGGGCACGAGAGCGCCCTCGCGGTGCGAGCCCTGTACCCCTCGCTGCATCTCGGGCTGGCCGCCGACTACCTGAAGCTCGACCGCCCGGGCGCCGCCCGCACCCATGCGCGCCGCGCCCGCCTCGCCGCCGCCACCCTCGCCGACGACGGCTACGGCAACGGGGTCCGTGCGGCGATCAGCCGCCTGGAGGAGCGGTTGGTACGGAACGGTGAGGACGGAGCCGACGGAGTTGACGGGTCCGACGGACCTGACGGACCTGACGGACCTGACGGACCTGACGGACCTGACGGACCTGACGGACCTGGCGGGTCCGACCGGGGTGACGGTGGCGGTGGCCCGTCCTGGACGCCGCCGCGGCAACGGCTCTGAGACTCGCCGGACCGATCCCACGCCTCCGCCGCCGTCGTCCTCCCGGCCGCTGTCATGCCCCCTCATCGCCCATAGGTCCGCTCACAGATCCGGGCCTCGGGGCTGCCCTCGCGCCAGCCCCCGTACTGCTGGCCCAGCGCACACACATCGGTGCGCTCGCGGACGTCCTTCCCGATCGCGCCGGCCAGGTCCTGGGGCGGGGCCGGACGGTGGGGTCGGGGCGGTTCCGCGCGGTCGGCCCGCGGGCGCGGCTCGCCGCGGGGGACGGCGGGCCGGGGCGCCGGGCGCGCGGACGGTGCGGTGGCCGCCCGACGGTCGGACGGGGGCGGCTCGGCCTCAGGTGACCGTGCCGGGCCGATCATCTCCAGCGCCTCACGGGCCGGTGCCTGCACGATCTGCGGCCCGGTGTTGCCGTCCGGCTTCGGCAGCGGGGGCGGTGCGGGGGTCGCCGTGGCCGTCGGCCCGTCCGGGCGCTGCACCGTCGTACAGCCCGCGAGGGCGGTGACGGCGACGGTGACCAGGAGCGTCGCGGTGGTGGTTCGATGCACCCGCGCAACTCTGCTGGCTCCCGCCGGGTTCCGGGCGGTGACAGGCGCAGGTTGACCCACACGGGTGAGGTTCAGTCCCCGGTCGTCCCGTCCAGCCGCTCGCGCAGCAGATCCGCGTGGCCGTTGTGGCGGGCGTACTCCTCGATCATGTGGGTGTAGATCCAGCGCAGATTGAACGGCTCGAACGGCTCGGACCGGCGGCGGCCATGGCCCTTGGAGAGGTCGTCCAGGGCGAAGCCGGCGGCGTTGCGGCGGGCGGCGGCGATCTCGGACTGCCAGGTGGCGTACGCCTCCTGCCAGGTGTCCGCCTCACCGACATGGAAATCGCCGTCGTGGTCCTCGGGGGTGTAGTAGATCGGCGGGGTGTCCTCGTCGGCCAGCGTCCTGCGGAACCAGCCGCGCTCGCACTCCGCCAGATGCCGTACCAGCCCCATCAGGGTGAGCCCGGAGGGCGCCACGGCCGGGGTCCTGAGCTGTTCGTCGCTCAGTCCCTCGCATTTCACCGCGAGCGTGGCGCGGTGAAAGTCGAGCCAGCCCTCCAGCATGGTCCGCTCGTCGGCGGTCTGGGCGGGCACACTGCGTTCGATGATCGTCATGGGTGCATCCTGACCGGGGGGAGCCCGGATCCGCCACGGCTTATCGCCCGCCCGCCAGCCCGCCAGCGCCCTTCAGCGCCCGTCAGCGCCCGCCTGCCGTGTCTGCCGTGTCTGCCGTCCCCGTCCCCTCGGCTTCCAGCATCCCTGTCACCAGTTCGCGCAGCCCCGCCCGTACCTCCTCCAGGCTCGGCACCCGCGTGCTGAAGGAACCGGCCGCGCACGAGAACATCAGCCCGTCGGCCCAGGCGATCAGCGAGAGCGCGTGGCGGTCGGGGGCGGTGGAGCCCAGGCCGGTGACCATGGCCGCGAGTTGATCGCGGAAGACGGCGCCGGTCGCGTCGTAGTAGGCGCGCAGTTCGGGGCGGCGGGTGGCCTCCAGGGCGAGTTCGTAGCGGGAGATCAGCAGGGTGCGGTGGTCGGTGAGGGAGCGGTGGACGGCCAGGGCCAGCCCGCTCACCAGGGATTCGACGCCGCCGCGCGGATCGGGCATCTCGCCGAGCGCGAGCACCCTGGCCTCCCGTTCGGCGTGCCGCCGTACCGCCAGTTCCAGCAGGGCCTGGCGGCTGCGTGCCACGTTGGAGGTGGAGCCCTGCGGCAGCCCGGCCGCCTCGTCCACCGCGCGATGGGTCAGCCCGCGCATACCGCGCTCGGCGAGCAGGGCGATCGCGGTGTCGGCGACGAGTTCCGCCCGCGCGGAGGCGGGGGAGCCGGCGGGCCCGGTGGGTCCGATGGAACCGGTCGTGCTGGTGATGCCGCCGGGGGCGGGGTGCTCGGACATGGGCTCAATCTACCTCCCTCACTACACCTGTAGTACAGTCGGAGCGCGGAGGTCACTACGGATGTAGTACCCCGTGGTGAGCGGTGAGTGGTGAGCAGTGTGAGCGGTACGAGGAGGAGCCATGGAGCGGACCCCTGTGACCCCGGCGACCCTGCCCCCTACGGCTGTGGTCGTCGGCGGCGGCATCGGCGGGCTCACCGCCGCCGTGGCCCTGCGCCGACAGGGCATGCGCGTCACCGTCCTGGAGCGCGCCCCCTCGCTGGAACCGGTGGGCGCCGCGATCTCCCTCGCCCCCAACTCCCTGCGCGCGCTGGACGTCATCGGGCTCGGCGACGAGATCCGGGCCCTCGCCGCCTGGCAGGGGGACGGCGGGCTGCGCACCCCGAGCGGACGCTGGTTGGCGCGGGCGAGCGCCGCCGCCACCGCCGAACGGTTCGGCGGACCCCTGGTGCTGCTGCACCGCGCCACGCTCATCGACGCCCTGACCGCGCGGCTGCCCGAGGGCACGGTCCGCACCTCGGCCGAGGCGACCCTGGTCGACCCCGGCGACGACGACCACCCGGCCAGGGTGCGCACCGCCGAGGGGGAACTGGCGGCCGACCTGGTGGTGGGCGCCGACGGCATCCACTCCGCCGTACGCCGGGCCCTGTTCCCCGACCACCCCGGGCCGGTGTACTCCGGCTTCACCACCTGGCGGGTCGTCATCCCCGTCCCCGGCGTCACCTTCGCCTCGCACGAGACCTGGGGCCGGGGCAGGATCTGGGGCACCCACCCGCTCAAGGACGGCCGGGTCTACGCCTACGCCGCCGCCCTCGCCCCCGCCGGCCGGCCCGCCGACGACGAGCGGGCCGAACTGCTGCGCCGCTACGGCGACTGGCACGAGCCGATCCCCGCCGTCCTCGCCGCCGCCCGGCCCGAGGACGTGCTGCGCCACGACGTCCACCATCTCGCCGAGCCGCTGCCCGCCTACCACCGGGGCCGGACCGCGCTCGTCGGCGACGCCGCGCACGCCATGCCGCCCACCCTCGGACAGGGCGGCAACCAGGCCATCGAGGACGCGATCGTGCTCGCCCACCACCACGCCGACCTCGCCGCCTACTCGGCCGCCCGGCTGCCCCGTACGACCAGGATCGCCCGTCAGGCCGTACGGGTCGCCCGGATCAACATGACCGCCAACCGGGCCGTCATGGCCGTACGGGACACAGCCGTCGCGGTGCTGTCCAAGGCCGGGCCCGCGCTGTTCCTCAAGAGCTTCGACGGCATCGCCGACTGGCACCCGCCCACGGAATCGCACACGCGACCGGAGCCGGGCGCGGACGACGCCGTATGCTCCGAGCAGCCCACCGCGGGCCAGGACTGAAGGACTAGGAGATCGCGTGAAGGTCGGCTGCATCGGACTCGGGGACATCGCGCAGAAGGCGTACCTGCCGGTCCTCGGGGTCCAGCCCGGGGTGGAACTGCACCTCCAGACCCGTACGCCCGCGACGCTCGACCGGGTCGCCGACACCCTGCGCCTGCCGCCCGACCACCGTCACACCACCCTCGACGACCTGCTCGCGCAGAACCTCGACGCCGCGTTCGTGCACGCGCCGACCGCCGTGCACCCCGAGATCGTCACCCGGCTCCTGGAGGCGGGCGTACCGACGTACGTCGACAAGCCGCTCGCTTACGACCTCGCCGACTCCGAGCGGCTGGTGGACCTCGCCGAGGAGCGCGGGGTGAGCCTGGCGGTCGGCTTCAACCGGCGGTACGCGCCCGCGTACGCGCAGTGCGCCGACCATCCGCGCGAGCTGATCGTGATGCAGAAGAACCGCGTCGGGCTGCCCGAGGAGCCCCGCGCGATGGTCCTGGACGACTTCATCCATGTCGTGGACACCCTGCGCTTCCTGGTGCCCGGACCGGTGGACGACATCACCGTGCGGGCGCGGACCGTCGACGGACTGCTGCACCACGTGGTGCTCCAGCTCGCCGGGGACGGGTTCACCGCGCTCGGTGTGATGAACCGGCTCAGCGGCTCCACCGAGGAGATCCTGGAGGTCTCCGGGCAGGACACCAAGCGGCAGGTGCTCAACATCGCCGACGTCATCGACCACAAGGGGCAGCCGAGCGTGCGGCGGCGCGGCGACTGGGTGCCGGTGGCCCGCCAGCGCGGCATCGAGCAGGTCACCCTGGCCTTCCTGGACGCCGTGCGCGACGGGAAACAGCTCAGCGCCCGGGACGCGCTGGCCACCCACGAGCTGTGCGAACGGGTGGTACGAGCGGTTCAGGACCGTTCCGCCGGAGCCTGACCGTCCGTACGCCCTCCGCCACGGCCCAGCAGGCCAGCACCAGCAGCGCCAGGGTGACCGGCCAGGCGCCGAGGCGGACGTACGGGGTGACACCGTCGGCGAGCGGCACCTCGTGGACCCGGCCGGCGCTCGCGTCGGTGCCCAGCGGGGAGCCGACCCGGGCCCCGTCCGGGCCGTACACCGCGGAGACCCCGGTCAGTGTGGCGTGCACCATCGGGCGGCCGGTCTCCGCGGCGCGCAGCGCGGCCAGCGAGGCGTGCTGCTCCGGCGCCCAGGTCCGCTGGAAGGTCGAGGTCGCGGACTGGGCGACCAGCACGTCCGCGCCGTCCTCGGCCAGCGCCCGGCTCATGTCCGGGAACGCCGACTCGAAGCACACCATCGGGCCGATCCGCAGCCCGCCGCCCCCCTCCATCACCACCTGCTCCGTGCCCCGTTCGCGGTCCTCGCCCGCCGCCTTGCCGACCGAGGTGGCCCAGCCGAGCAGCGCGCGGGCCGGGACGTACTCGCCGAACGGCACCAGCCGCATCTTGTCGTAGCGGTCCCCGGTCGGCCCGTCCGGCCCGACCAGCACGGAACTCTTGTAGATACCGGGCCGGTCCGAACGCCGGGCGTCCACATTGACCAGGATCTCCGCCCTCGTCTCCCGGGACAGCGCCGCCAGCCGCCGGGCCAGGTCGGGCCGGTCCACCAGGTCGAAACCGACACTGGACTCACCCCAGACGACCAGCTCCACCTCCCGCCCCACCAGCGCACGGGTGAGCCGCTCCCCCCGGTCGAAACGCCGGTCGGCGCTGTCGGCCCCCGCCACGATCCCGGGCTGTACGACGGCCACCGCGACCCGCTCGTCCACCTCCGGGCGCGGCGCCCACGCCCACGCCGCCGAGGTGACGGCGGCCGTCACGACCAGCCCGGCCACCGCCGGCACCCGGCTCGCCCGCACCGCGATCAGCGCGGCGACCGCCACATTGACCGCCACCAGGAGAAAGCTCAGCAGCCATATCCCGCCCACCGACGCCAGCCGCAGCGCCGGACCCACCTGCCACTGACTGGCGCCCAGCATCCCCCACGGCCCGCCGAGCCCCTGCCAGGACCGCACCAGCTCCACCATCAGCCAGCCCGAAGGCAGCACCAGCAGCGCGGCACCGACCCGGCCCGGCGAGGGCGAACCGCCCAGGAACCGGCGGATCAGCAGGCCCCAGGGCGCCCACAGCGCGCCCAGCAGCGCCGCGATGACGAACGTAAAGACATGCAGGCTCGGCAGCAGCCAGTGATGCACCGCCAGCACGAGCCCGAAACCGCCGCACCAGCCGTCGTACAGCGCCCGCCGCGCGGTCGGCGCGCCGCGCGCGAGCAGGATCCACGGCACCAGCGCCACCGGTGCCAGCCACCACAGCGCCGGCGCCGGGAACGTCACCATCGGCACCGCGCCGGCGACCCCCGCCACCGCCGAGCGGCGCCAGGGCGAGCCGAGCCAGAGGCCGAGTGACTTCATACGACGCCTTCCCGCCGACGCCACGTTGCCGATGGGACCAGTGTGGCGCCGCCGCGCGATCCGGGTACAGCGGAGAGCGCGCGGGAGCGGGGGGTCCGGCGCCTTCGCCGACGGTTCAGGACGTCGCACCACGCCCGGACGGCCGCCGCCACTTCTCCCGTACGACCACCTCGCGCAGCCGCCACCCCTCGTCGGTGCGCAGCAGCCCGAAGGCGTACCGGCCGCCACACACGAAGTCGGGCGCGACGGAGGCACCGTCGTCGTCGACGCTCCCCATCGGGTTGACGTAGTCGGCGCGGACCCGGGCGAGGTCCCCGGTGTCCCGTTCCAGCACGTCGAAGAGCACCCGGCGGTTGACGATCAGATGCTGTCGCATCGGGAACACCCGCAGACTCTCCGCGAGCCACCGCGCCACCGAGACCGCGTCCCCCTCGATCCCGCCGGCCGAGCGGTAGTCGGCCCGTCCGTCGGTCGTGAAAAGTCTCCGGTACGCCTCCCAGTCGCCGTCGTCCACGGCCGCCGCGTAGTCGGTGATCAACCCGTCCACGGTCAGCCGGTCCATGACAGTCGCCAGCTCTACACGCTGCGTCACACGATCAGTGTTGAACACACCCCGCGCCCAGCCAAGAGCCGTGCACGACATTCGCCCCACCGCCCCTATCGAAAATCGGTGGCCCGCCCATGGCGGACAGCGGAAGCTGCCCCCATGAACGATCACCTCCCCGCCCCCGAACCCCGGTTCGGCATCCGCGCCCGGCACACCGACACCACCCTCACCGTGTACCAGGCGTACCACCCCGCAATCGGCGTCCCCGCCGCACGCATCGGCCGCTTCCCGGCGACGTGGAAGCGCGACCGGATGACATGGATCAAGCCGTCCTTCCTGTGGATGATGTACCGCTGCGGTTGGGGCACCAAGGCGGATCAGGGGACGGTGCTGGCCGTCGAGATCAGTCGTGAGGGCTTCCTGTGGGCGCTGCGGAACGCGTGTCTGTCCCACCATGTGCCGGAGTTGCACGGTGACCAGGCCGCCTGGAAGGCGCGGTTGCGGGAGGCGTCTGCGCGGGTGCAGTGGGATCCGGAACGCGATCTGCACCTTCGACCGCTGGCGCACCGGTCTCTTCAGCTGGGGCTCGCCGGGGAGGCGACGCGGCGGTACGCGGACGAGTGGATCGTCGGTATCGAGGAGGTGACGTCGCTGGCCGCCGAGGTGCGCGCCCTGGTGCGGGGCGGTGAGATCGAGCGGGCGAAGGAACTGCTGCCGGACGAGCGGGCCTACCCGGTGCCCGGGGACGTGATGGCGGGGTTGCGGTCGTAGGGTTGATCGAATGAGTGCCGGCCGCGGGTGGGGATCGGCGGGAGGAATTTGGAGGTACGTCATGGCGCAGGGGCCGGTCACGGTGGTCACCGGGGGCAGTCGGGGGATCGGTGCGGCCACCGCCGCACGGCTCGCGGCGGACGGGCACGACCTCGTCCTCGGGTACGCGCGGGACGAGCGGGCCGCGCAGGCGGTCGCCGACACGGTCCGCGAGGCCGGGCGGCGATGTGTCGCCGTACGGGTGGACATCGCGGACGAGGGTGACGTGGAGCGGCTCTTCGACCGCGCCGAGGCGGAGGTCGGGGCGGTCACCGGGCTGGTGAACAACGCGGCGGTGACCGGGCCCTTGGGGCGGCTCGCCGACACCGGTACCGACGATCTGCGCCGGGTCGTGGACGTCAATCTGCTCGGCACCCTGCTCTGTTGCCGCCGGGCCGCGCAGCTCATGACCCCGCGCGCGGGCGGCGCCATCGTCAATGTGTCGTCCGCCGCGGCCTCCCTCGGCAGCCCCGGCGAGTATGTGCACTACGCGGCCACCAAAGCGGCCGTGGACGCCCTCACCCTGGGGCTCTCGAAGGAACTGGGCCCCGACGGGATCCGGGTCAACGCGGTCGCGCCCGGGGTGATCGACACCGAGATGCACGCCGCCATGGGCGATCCCGGCCGGGCCCGGCGCCTGGCGGCGGCCGTTCCGCTCCGCCGTGCCGGTGCCGCCGACGAGATCGCCGCGGCCATCGCCTGGTTGCTGTCCCCGGAGGCTTCGTACACGACCGGGGCCGTGCTGCGGGTGGCCGGGGGACGCTGAGCCCCCGCCCCTGGGCGGCTGCCCCGGGGACGCCCTTCCGTCCGGTCCGGTCAGGCCGCCTGGACGATCTCCCCGCGAACCGCCTCGGCCCACTCCACCACCAGCAGTTCGTACTCCGCCCGCTCCTGGGCGGACAGCGAACCGCCCGCGCGCCGCCACAGCGCGCGGATCTGCTCGTTCACCTCTGCGGCCGTCCGTGCGGCACGCGACCGCATGGAAGCAGAGGATCCGGAGGGTTCAGAGGGCCCGGAATCAGGGGACATGCCGCAAGCCTAGGGCCAAGAACTGACACTGCGCTACCGCCCGGCTACACATCCAGGCCCCCGTGGCGGGTATCAGCCCGCCGACTCCGCCGCGTGCGGGCTGAGCACACCCGCCATGACCAGCACGATGATGACGATGCCGAGCGCGATGCGGTACCAGACGAATGGCATGAAGGACTTGGTGCTGATGTACTTCATGAACCATGCGATGACCGCGTATCCGGTGGCGAACGCCACCACCGTCGCGAAGATCGTCGGGCCCCAGGTCACATGCCCGCCCTCCATCGCGTCCTTGAGTTCGTACAGGCCGGAGGCGAGTACGGCGGGGATGGCGAGGAGGAAGGAGTACCGTGCGGCGGCCTCGCGGTTGTAGCCCATGAACAGACCGCCGGTGATGGTGGCGCCGGAGCGGGAGACACCCGGGATGAGCGCGCACGCCTGGCAGAGACCGAAGATCAGGCCGTCTTTCGCGTTGAGGTCCTGAAGGCCCTTGCGCTGCTTCTGGGCCCGGTGCCGGCCGCCCGTCTCGTCGCGCGCGGCCATCCGGTCGGCGATTCCTATGATGATGCCGACGACGATCAGCATGGTCGCGGTGATCCGCAGATCACGGAACGGCCCCTCGATCTGGTCCTTGAGCGTCACGCCCAGCACACCGATGGGGATCGAGCCGACGATCACCAGCCAGCCCATCTGGGCGTCGTGGTCCCGGCGCCACTCCTTCTTGTACAGGGAGCGGCACCAGGCGAGCACGATCCGCCCGATGTCCTTGCGGAAGTAGATGAGGACGGCGACCTCCGTGCCGACCTGGGTGATCGCCGTGAAGGCGGCACCCGGGTCCTCCCAGCCGGAGAAGGCCGCGGTCAGCCGCAGATGCGCGCTGGAGGACACGGGAAGGAACTCGGTCAGCCCCTGGACGAGTCCGAGGATGAGTGATTCGAACCAAGACATGGAAGTACGGAGTCCAAGTGCCGATCGTGGAAAGGGCGACGGGCACACCGCTCACGCCCATACGGGTGACCCGGTGTGTCGGGGGCAGCGTAGCGCCCTTGAGTGAGCCCCTGGACACAGGGTTGCGGCCATGGGGCGGCCACGAAGTGGCCATGGCGTGGCCGCCGGTGGCGAGGGCGGGCGGGGCTCGTACCGGCGTTCCCCGGCCGCCCCGCGGCGCCCGGTGTCAGGTCGCGGACGGGCCCGTGACGGTCCAGCCGGGGGACTGCGGGTGAGCCTTGAGGTCGTCGTGGCGGACCCGCTCGCCACAGCTCTCACAGACGACCTGTGGGACCAGATCGTGGCCGCAGTGGTGCTCGATGACCATCGGGCGGTCGTCGCCCGGGTGGAGATGGCGGTCGCCCCAGGCCATCAGGGTCATCAGCACCGGCTCCAGTTCGAGTCCGGCCTGGGTGGGCCGGTACTCGAAGCGCTGCGGGCGCTCGCTGTACGCGCGTTTGGTGAGGATCCCCGCGTCCAGGAGGCGGCGCAGCCGGGTGGCGAGGATGTCGCGTGGGGCGCCGATGTTGCGCACCAACTGGTCGAAGCGTCCGTTGCCGAGGCACACCTCCCGCAGGACCAGCAGCGAGTACTTCTCGCCGACCAGCGCCAGGGTGTCGGCGATCGAGCAGGGACGGGGGGCTTGTCGGGCGGCCATGGGTCCAGTCTAGTGAGGGTTGGATTTTCCAACCCATTGGATCCCGTTCGATCCCGTCAGTCCTGTCAGTCCCGCCAGTCCTGTCAGTCCCGTCAGTCCTGTCAGTCCCGTCAGTCCTTCCCGTCGGATCCCATAGGGGGCTGTTGGAGCCGGCGGAAGCCCGCTCGGTCCTGTCGCGTCCGCCGCGGCGCCCCGGTGACGTCCTTCGGCTGTCCGCGCAGATGGTGCCGTTTGCGCCAGGCCACCACCGTGCCCGCCAGACCCGGGAGCGCGATGCAGGCCAGGGCGATCAGGAAGGCCGGTGAGGTCGGGGTGGAGGCACGGGCGCCGGCGACGACGTACGCGGCGGTGTTCGGGATCGAGCCGAGGGCGGTCGCCAGCAGGAACGGCAGCCAGCCCATCCGGGAGATGGCGGCACAGTAGTTCGACGCCCAGAACGGCACCCCCGGGAAGAGCCGCACCGCCAGCATCGAGCGGAAGCCGTGCCGGCTGAACTGCCCGTCGACCGTGGTCAGCAGCCGCCCCCGCAGCAGCGGGCGCAGCGCGTCCTGGCCCAGCGCCCGGCCGAGCCCGAAGGCGATCCCGGCGCCCAGCACCGTACCGGCGAGGGCCGTGGCGAGCCCGAGTTGTGAGCCGAACAACGCGCCCGCCGCCAGATTCAGCAGCGGTCGCGGGACGAACGCCACCGTGACCAGCCCGTACGCCGCGGCGAACACCAGTGCCGCGAGGACCCCGCCGAGCTGCGGCGGCCAGCCGTCCTGGAGCAGCCGTTGCGGCTCGAAGAGCAGTACGGTCGCCGCGGCCCCGGCCAGCAGGGCCAGCAGCAGCGCGAAACGTGCCCAGGGGGAGAGCAGGGCTCTCGCGCAGCGGTCCACGATCCCCCCGCGCAGGGGCACGGCGCCCGCGGGGAGCGCGGCGACGTGCGCGAGATCGGCGGCGCGCGTCAGGTCAGTGCCGTGTGCCGGGCCGGTGGCGCGCGTCAGGTCCGTGGAGTGGGCGAGATCGGTGGCCGCGGCCTGGGGAGAGGCCGTCGCGGTGCCCCCAGAGCGGGTGGTGGCATCGAGCATTTGGTGACATTAACCGACGGAGGTGTGTGATCGCCGTATGGTTCGTCTCATGGGCGTCCCACGGAAGGAAGCGCGGGGAGCGGCGGAAGTGCCGCGGGGTGGGGGAGCGGCGGGAGTGCCGCACGGTGCCGTACCCGCCGCCACGACCGGCACCGGACCGAGCCCCCGGCCCGGCACCCGGTCCGAGGCCGTCGCCGTACCGCCCAGCGGGCTCGCCGACACCCTCATGGAGCGGCTCACCGCCGCCTACTCCGCCGCCGCCGACCCCGAACGGGCCGTGGCACAGCGCGCCTACATGAAGGACGTCGCCCCCTTCCTCGGGATGACCACCCCCGTGCGCCGGGCCCTGTCCCGCACCGTCCTCGCCGGGACACCCCGCCCCGACGAGACCGACTGCACCGCCCTCGCGCTGCGCTGCTGGCAACGGCCCGAGCGCGAGTACCAGTACTTCGCCATCGACTGTCTGCGCCGTCACATCGGCCGCTGCTCCTCGGCGTTCCTGCCGGTCACCCGGCACCTCGTCACCACGCGATCCTGGTGGGACACGGTCGATCCGCTCGCCGCGCACGTCGTGGGCGCCCTGGTGGCGGCGGATCCACGGCTCACGGGCGAGATGGACCGCTGGATCGCGGACGACGACCTGTGGGTGGCCCGCACCGCGCTGCTGCACCAGCTCCGCTACCAGGAACGCACCGACGTGGACCGGCTCTTCGGCTACTGCCTGCGCCAGTCGGAGCACCCGGACTTCTTCGTCCGCAAGGCCATCGGCTGGTGCCTGCGCGAGTACGCCAAGACCGACCCCGACGCCGTACGGGCCTTCCTGGCACGTGAACGTGGCCGGTTCTCGCCGCTGTCGGTGCGGGAGGCGCTGAAGAACATCGGGGACTGAGCCGGCCCCCCTACTCTCCGGCCCCCTGAGCGCCCCCTCCCGAAAACCATTCGACGCCGGGCCCGCCGTGGGTGAGGATCGGCTTCATGTTCCGGTACGCCTTCCTCCTCGCCGCATCCGCCACCGCGGATGCCCCGAAGGCTGCCGTCCTTGTCCTCGTGGCCGCTGTCGACGGCGCCCGAAGCTGACCCTCCCCGGATCGTCCGGCGGACCCCTCAGGGGGAGGGTCGGTCAGGCTCCGGGGTCCCGTCCTCGACGCACCAGCGTCGGGCTTCAGCGTTCAGCTCTCAGCCTTCAGCTTCCAGCCTTCGGCTCTCAGCGTTCAGTGCTCTCAGCCTTCGGCTTCCAGTTACCGGCTACCAGCTATCGGCTTCAGCGAGGAATCATCATGTCCAAGACCGCGTACGTGCGGACCAAGCCGCATCTCAACATCGGCACGATGGGCCATGTCGACCACGGCAAGACCACCCTGACCGCCGCCATCACCAAGGTCCTGGCCGAGCGCGGCTCCGGCACCTTCGTGCCCTTCGACCGTATCGACCGGGCCCCGGAGGAGGCCGAGCGCGGTATCACCATCAACATCGCGCACGTCGAGTACGAGACCGACACCCGCCACTACGCGCACGTCGACATGCCCGGCCACGCCGACTACATCAAGAACATGGTCACCGGCGCGGCCCAGCTCGACGGGGCGATCCTCGTCGTCTCGGCGCTCGACGGGATCATGCCGCAGACCGCCGAGCACGTCCTGCTCGCCCGGCAGGTGGGTGTGGACCACATCGTCGTCGCCCTCAACAAGGCCGACGCGGGCGACGAGGAGCTGATCGACCTGGTCGAACTGGAGGTCCGCGACCTGCTCACCCGCAACGGCTACCCGGGCGACGCGGTGCCCGTCGTACGGGTCTCCGGGCTCAAGGCGCTGGAAGGCGACCCGCGCTGGACGGCGTCCGTCGAGGCGCTGCTCGACGCGGTGGACACCTATGTGCCCGTCCCCGAGCGGTATGTGGACGCCCCATTCCTGCTCCCGGTGGAGAACGTGCTCACCATCACCGGGCGCGGCACGGTCGTCACCGGTGCCGTGGAGCGCGGCCGGGTCCGGGTCGGCGACCGTGTCGAGGTGCTCGGCGCCGAGCTGGAGTCCGTCGTCACCGGTCTGGAAACCTTCGGCAAGCCGATGCAGGAGGCGCAGGCCGGGGACAACGTGGCGCTGCTGCTGCGCGGTGTCGCACGGGACGCCGTACGACGTGGGCATGTGGTCGCCGCGCCGGGCAGTGTCGTGCCCAGTCGGCGGTTCACCGCGCGGGTGTATGTGCTGGCGGCCCGCGAGGGCGGCCGGAGCACCGCGATCACCACCGGGTACCGGCCGCAGTTCTACATCCGCACGGCGGACGTGGTCGGCTCCGTGGACCTGGGCGAGACGGCCGTCGCGGCGCCGGGGGCCACGGTCACCATGACCGTGGAACTGGGCCGGGACGTGCCGCTGGAGGCCGGCCTCGGCTTCGCCATCCGCGAAGGAGGACGCACGGTCGGGGCGGGAACCGTCACCGCCCTCGGGTGAGGCGCTGACGAGGGGGAGCACGGGGGCACGGGGAGGGAGCGGTGGGCGCGGGGGAGCGCCCACCTCTCCCTCTTCCTCTCCTTCTCGCTCCCTCGCTCTCCCCTGGCCCCACAATGGAGGAGTGACCGATTCCATACCCGTCGTACGGGAGACCGACCACGGCACCGCCCGGCTCCTGCCCGATGTCGACCGGCCGCGTGCCTGGCTGCTGACCGTCGACGGGGCGCCGCAGTCCTACGTCGACCTCGACGACCCGGCGCATCTGGAGTTCGAGTACACGCGACGGCTCGGCCATGTGCTGGACCTGCTGGGCGCGCCGGGACGGACGTACCGGGTGCTGCATCTCGGCGGCGGGGCGCTGACGTTGCCCCGGTATCTGACGGTGACCCGGCCCGGTTCCCGGCAAGAGGTGGTGGAGTTCGACCGCGGGCTGCTGGACCTGGTCGCCGAGCACCTGCCGCTGCCCGAGGACGCGGGCGTCGCGCTGCACGCGGCGGACGCCCGCACCTGGCTGGAATCCGCCCCCGCCGGTTCGGTGGACGTCCTGGTCGCCGATGTCTTCGGCGGGTCGCGGGTGCCCGCGCGGCTGACGTCCGTCGAGTACGCCCGGGCCGCCGGGCGCGTGCTCACGGACCACGGGGTCTATCTCGCCAACCTCGCGGACGCCGCGCCCTTCGCCTTTCTGCGCTCCCAGCTCGCCGCGTTCGCACCCCTCTTCGCGGAGTCGGCGCTGATCGCCGAACCGGGGGTGCTGCGGGGGCGGCGATTCGGCAACGCCGTGCTCGTCGCCGCCCGTCGCCCCCTCGACCTGGGTGAACTGGCCCGGCGTACCGCCGCCGACGCCTTCCCGGCCCGGGTCGTGCACGGCCCCGCGCTACGGGACTTCATCGGCGACGCCCGCCCGGTCGGCGACGTGGACGCCGTACCGTCACCTCTCCCGCCGGACGGGGCGTTCGGTATCGGCTGACTCCCGCGGAAGCGCGGTCCCGGCCGCGGAGGGCTCCGCCCCGGCGACCGGCGGCGGCGCCCAGTCCCCTGCCGGGCCGCCGTCGGCCGGATCGGGCGCCGGCGACGCCGTCACCGGCTTGGTACGGCGCCGCAGATTCCGTACGTCCGGTACGCACAGCACCAGTGTCGTGACCACCAGGACCAGCGCGGCGCAGCCCCACAGCGCGGCGGACCTGCCGAACGCCGCTTCGGCCGGACCCGCCAGCGCGGTCGCCAGCGGGATCATCGCGACCGAGCCGAACCAGTCGTAGGCGGAGACCCGGGAGAGCTTGTGCTCCGGGATCTCCTGGTGCAGGGCGGTCATCCAGGAGACGCCGAAGATCTCCAGGGCCACGCCGGTGAGGAACATCGTCGCGCACAGCACCGCGATCGGCGCCGGGATCGCGAGCGCGGCCGACGGCAGGGCGAGCGGAAAGACCCCCAGGGTTCCGGCGAGCAGCAGACGGCGTGGTTTCCAGCGGGTCATCAGCAGCGCCCCGGCGACCGTGCCACCGGCGAAGAAGCCCAGCGCCACGCCCCAGGGACCGGCCCCGCCGAGGTGATCGCGGGCGACGAGGGGACCGTAGACCGCGTCGGCGGCGGCGACCACCGCGTTCGCGACGGAGAACTGGACGACGATGCTCCACAGCCAGGGGCGGCCGGTGAACTCCTGCCAGCCCTCCCGCAGATCGGAGATCAGCCCCCCGCCGGGTTCGCGGGGCGGGATGTGGCCAACGTCGAGGAACCAGCGCAGCGCGCCCGCGCCCGCGAACGCCGCCGCGTCCGCCGCCAGCACCCAGCCCGGCCCGATGGCGGCGACCATCGCCCCGCCGAGCGCGGCACCGCCGAGGGCCGCGCCCTGCATCGCCATCCGGAAGACCGCGAACGCCCGGCTGGCGTGTTCCGAGGTGACGCTCGACAGGAGCATGCCCTCGGCGGCCGGGCTGAAGAACGCGTGACCGGTGCCGCCGAGCGCGGACAGCAGCATCATCTGCCACAGCGGTGCGTGTCCGGTGAGGACGATCAGCGCGAACAGGCCCTGCGAGACACAGTTGAGGGCGTTGGCCGCGACCATCACCCGATGCCGGGGCAGCCGGTCCGCGACCGCGCCGCCGACCAGCAGGAACAGCACCAGCGGGAGGGTACGGGCGGCGGCGACCAGACCCACGTCACCGCCGTCGCCGCCGGACTCCAGTACCGCGAAGGCGGCGGCGATGAGCGCGCCGTTGCTGCCGAGGTTGGTGATGAACGCCGCGCTGGTGAGCAGGCTGTAGTTGCGGCCCGCCCAGGCCGGCCGGTGGGGGCGGCGACGGGGCGAGGACGGCACCGGCGATGACGGTCGACCTGGGGGCGGTTGAGACGGTGACGACTGACCTGGGGGCGGCTGACCTGGTGACGGCTGACGTGGGGGCGGCTTCACGGCCCGACTATCCCGGCCCGGGACCCGCCTTGCCAAACCTTTTGCCGGACGTTCCCCGGAGCGGCCCTGGTCCGGGGAACAGCCGCCGCTCCGGGGTTAGTTGCCGTCCGGGGGCCGAACACCGTCCCCGGACCGGTGCCGTCCGCCGGGACCGTGCCTACGGCGAGCACCGCGTCGGCCCCGCCAGCACCCTCGCGGCCGTCAGCCGACCGACGGCTCCCGTCAGCCGACCGACGGCTCCCCGTGCAGCCGTACCGTCTTCAGGATCTCCAGAAGCCGTTCCTTCGGGATCTCGTCCTTCACACCCTTGACCCCGTGGAAGTTCCAGGACACGAAGTCGTTGTTGGAGTTCTTGAAACCGAAGGCCAGCGCCTTGCCGTCGGTGGCGCACTTCCCCTTCTGGGGGGTGTTCGTGGACTCCGCCCAGGCGATGGAGCCCTTGATGCCCGACGCGGTGGTGAAGTCCTCGGCCTTCTTGTCCGTGGTGATGCTCTTGCGGTCGGGCTGGGTGTAGCCGCCGTAGACCCACCACGGCACATTTCTGACGGCGACCTCCTGGGTGTCCTTGGCGCCGTCCGCGCCCTTGGTGCCGACCGCGCCCAGCGCGGTGTCCTCGGTGCTGCCGTCCTTGTTCTCGTCGCTGGTGCACCACTTCGACTTGAACTGGGCCACCCCGGCCATGGTGATCAGCGGCTCGGGGTCGTCCGAGTCGGCTTCCTCGAAACCGATGTTCACCCCCGGGTCCTGGACCTCCCAGTCGGCCGGCACGTCGAAGGCGATGCCCCACCTGGGGTTGACGACGACCTTCCAGCCGGGGACCGTCGGCTCCTCGGTCTCGGTGCCGCGCGGGTTGTCCCCGCCTCCGCCGGGCTCCTCGGACGGCTTCTCCGACGGTTCCTTCGACGCCGACCGGCTCGGCTTGTCGTCCGCGCCGCCCGCGCTGTCGTCCTTGTCGCCGCCCAGCACCAGGAAACCGGTGACACCCGCGGCCACGACGACGGCCGTGGCGGCGACGATGGCGACCAGCCTGGTCCGGTTCCCGCCGTCGCCCCCGTCGCCCCCGCCGCCCGACGGCGGCTGCGGCAGGTCGACCGAGGTCGGCACGTTCCACTGCCCCTGACCCTGCTGCGGGTACGGGGTCTGTTGATAGCCAGGCTGCTGATACGGATTGGGCTGCGGGTGCCCGGGCTGCTGCGGATACCCGGGCTGTTGGTACCCCGGTTGCTGATAGGGGTTGTTCTGCTGCGGGTTGTTGCCCTGCTGCGGATTCTGCTCGCCCCCGGGCGGCTGCTGTCCTGGCCACATGGGCCGTAACCCTAGCCAGTCAGGGACACGTTTCGGTCACCGGCCGGTTGTGACGGTGTCCCGCGGCCCTGGCCAGTTGTTCCTACCCATGGGTAACATCAGTTCATGAGCGCAGATCAGATGTCGATCGGCGAGTTGCTCGCCGCCACAGTGCCGATGGTTCGCACGCTGAACCTGGAGTATCTGGAGACCACCCCGGAGAAGGCGGTGCTCGCCCTCCCCGACCAGAGCGAGTACCGCAACCACGTCGGCGGACCGCACGCGGGCGCCATGTTCACCCTCGGTGAGTCCGCGAGCGGCGCCATCGTCCTCGCGGCCTTCGGGGACCAGCTCTCGCGTGCCGTGCCACTGCCCGTGCACGCCGAGATCGACTTCAAGAAGATCGCCCTCGGACCGGTCAAGGCCACCGCGACCCTCGGCCGCCCGATCGCCGACATCGTCGCCGAACTCGACGCCGGTCAGCGGCCGGAGTTCCCGGTCGCCGTCGCGATCGAGCGGGCCGACGGGGCGATCACCACGGAGATGACGGTGGTGTGGACGCTGCGGCCCAACAACTGAGCCGAACCCTGCGCCGGGGAGACGTCCATGCCGCGCTCGGCCCGGCACGGCGCGGACGTCTCGCGGCACCCTCCGCCACGCCGGTCGGGGGCACCCACCGCCACGCCGGTCCGGGGCACCCTCCGCGAGCGCGGCGCGCGACGCCGTCAGCCGCCGAGCGCCTCGCGGTGCGCCTCGCCCAGTCGCGCGTACGACGTGCCGTTGAGCGTCACCCCCGCCCGCTCCTCCTCCGTCAACTCCCTGCGCACCTTCGCCGGAACCCCCGCCACCAACGACCCCGGCGGCACCACCATCCCCTGCGGCACCAGCGCCTGCGCGGCGACCAGCGACCCCGCGCCGATCACCGCCCCGTTCAGCACGGTCGCGCCCATCCCGATCAGGCAGTCGTCCTCCACGGTCGCCCCGTGCACCACCGCGTTGTGCCCGATGGACACCCGCTCGCCCACGGTCACCGGGAACCCCGGATCGGCATGGAGCGTGCAGTTGTCCTGCACATTGCTGTCGGCGCCCACCGAGATCCGCTCGACATCGCCCCGCACCACCGCTCCGTACCAGACGCTCGCCCCCGCCTCCAGCGTCACATCCCCGATCACGGAGGACGTGGGCGCCACGAACGCGTCCCCGTGGATCTTCGGTTCCTTGCCGCCGATCCCCAGGACCAGCCCCTGCTCCGCCATCGCGCGCTCCTCCTCGGAACCCCTCGGCCGTCGTCCCCGCACCGTACGCCACCCGGGTAGGGCGAAGATCACAGCCCATCGGCACGGTGCGCGATGCTCCCGCTGAGTAACGTGAACGCGTGCCCAAGCGCAAGAACACGTTCTCGTCCTGGCGCCGCCGGGTGGTCCAGCGTGCCGTGCACACAGGCTGGGCCTGGGTGCAGCGCACGGGCTCGGTCACGGCCGAACAGCCGGGACGCTTCCGCTTCGGCGCGATGGGAACCGGTACCAGGCTGGCCTTCCCGCTCGGCACGGTCTTCGGCGAACCCTGGATCCACCTCGGCGCCCACTGCATCGTCGGCGAACAGGTCACCCTGACCGCCGGGCTGATGCCCGACCTCGACCTCGGCCCCGAACCGATCCTGCGCATCGGCGACGGGGTCGTCCTCGGCCGCGGCAGCCATGTCATCGCCGACACCACGGTCACCATCGGCAGCGACTGCTACTTCGGCCCCTACGTCTACGTCACCTCCACCAACCACTCCTACGACGACCCGCACCGGCCCATCGGCAAACAGTGGCCGCGCATGGAGCCGGTGGAGATCGGCGCGGGCTGCTGGATCGGCACCGGCGCGGTGATCCTGCCCGGCGCGCGGATCGGGCGGAACGTGGTCGTGGCGGCCGGGGCGGTGGTGCGCGGCCCGGTTCCCGACCACGCGGTGGTGGCGGGCGCCCCGGCCCGGGTCGTACGGCGCTGGACGCCCGCCGACGGCTGGCAGCCGCCGCTGCGGACCCCCGCACCGGTGCCGATACCGGACGGGGTGACCTCGGAGCAACTGCTCGCGCTCTCGGGACTGGACGCGGAGTCGACGGCCCGGCCGGCCCAGTCGGACGCGGAGTGAGCGGACCGGCCGCCGCTTCCCAGTACAGTGCGGTGAACGATCGGGTGCACCGCACCGCAGTGCGGTGGAACGCACCGCACCGTCGAGGATGGTGACCCGGTGGCCCTGGCGGCCCGGATCGGCCGGATCCGGGCCACCCCGGATCTTGGACGGAATGTGTCGGACCTCGAACTGCTCACCCAGTCCCTGGCGCGCAATGTGAAGCACTGGCGCGCGGTGCGCGGCTTCACGCTGGACGTGCTCGCCGCCCGGTCCGCCGTCAGCCGCGGCATGCTCATCCAGATCGAGCAGGCCCGCACCAACCCCAGCCTCGGCACCGTGGTGAAGATCGGCGACGCCCTCGGCGTCAGCATCACCACCCTGCTCGACTACGAACAGGGCCCCAGGGTCCGGATCGTCCCCGCCGACCAGGCCGTACGGCTGTGGCACACCGACGCGGGCAGCTACAACCTGCTCCTCGCGGGCACCGAGGCCCCCGGCCCGCTGGAGCTGTGGGAGTGGCGGCTGATGCCGGGCGAGTCCAGCTCCTCCGACCCGCACCCCGCCGACACCGTAGAGCTGGTGCATGTCACCGAGGGGGAACTGACCCTCACCGTCGACGGGGTGGAGCACCGCGTCCCGGCCGGCGCGACCGCCTCCTTCGAGGCCAACGCCACCCACGTCTACGGCAACAGCGGCGACGAGCCGATGCGGATGATGATGGCGGTGTCGGTACCCCCGGTGCACTGAGACCGCCCGCGCCCTCTCGCGCCGCCCGCAGACCGAGGCCGCCGGCCCCGGCCCTCACCGCCCGCAGACCGAGACCGCGCTCACTCGCGCCGCGCCACCCGTCGACGCCCCGCCTCCACCCGCGCCGCCCGGCCCCTGAGACCACCCCCCTCCACCGGCCGGGCCCCTGTTACCGTGCCGGGATGCGCGCACCCATCGGCCACTTCGACCAGGCCACTCCCGCTCCCGACAGCCTCGCCGAGCTGATCGGCCCCGTCGCCGACGCCGTACGGAACTGGAGCGGCAGCGTCCCCGCCGAGCAGATCGTCTATGTCGAGACCGACCCGCAGTGGGCCGACACCGCCGTCTTCGTGCAGCACTACGGGCAGGAACTGCTCGAACAGTCCGCGAACTGTGTCGTCGTCGCCGGGAAGCGGGGCGGCGAGTCCACCCTGGCCGCCTGTGTCGTGCTGTCCACCACCCGCGTCGATGTCAACGGCGCCGTCCGCCGCCAACTCGGCGCCCGCAAGGCGTCGTTCGCCGCGATGGACACCGCCACCGGCGAGACCGGGATGGAGTACGGCGGCATCACCCCGATCGGCCTACCCGCCGACTGGCCGCTCCTGGTGGACTCCGCCGTGGTGGACCTTCCCTACGTCCTCGTCGGCAGCGGCCGACGGCGCGGCAAGCTGCTCGTGCCCGGCAAGGCATTCGCCGAACTGCCCGGCGCCGTCGTCCTGGAAGGGCTGGGTGTCTCCTGAACCTGTCTCCCCCTCACCCCAGGCGGGGTATCTCGATGGCGGGGCAGCGGTCCATGACCATGTCCAGGCCCGCCGCGCGGGTGCGGTCGTACGCCGCCTCGTCGATGACGCCGAGCTGGAACCAGACGGCCCCGGCGCCCTTGGCCACCGCCTCGTCGGCGACGGCGCCCGCGAGGTCGCTGTTGACGAACACATCGACCACGTCCACGGCGAAGGGGATGTCCGCGAGGGACGCGTACCCCCGCTCGCCGTGGACCGTCTCCGCCTTCGGATGCACCGGCACGATCCGCTTGCCGAACCGCTGGAGAACTTCGGCCACGCCGTACGCCGCGCGCGAGCGGTTCGACGACAGGCCCACCACGGCCCAGGTGTCGCCCGACTCGGTGAGGATCTTGCGGATGGTCGCTGCGTCGCCGTACACGCCGGCCTCCTGATCTCGATGGTCCCGCCCGGAGCGGTCACAACCCTGTGTCGTGATCAACGTGCGACACCCCGCCGGGATTCCCCGCCGGGGGCGGTTTCCGCGCCGGCGCGCACCGGGGCATCTCCGCCATCATCTCCGGATACCTCACGACCTGCCTGCGTATCTCCGCTTCCGGGCCTACGCTCGGGCCGTGCTGCGCATCATCGACGCCCGTACCGGGCGCCCCACCGACCCCGCCCCGCTCCGCCGGGGACTGACCCGCGTGGAGGCGTACGTCTCCGGCGACGACCTGACGGCCCTGCGGGTGCTGCTCGTCGCCGATGTCCTCGTCCGCACCCTGGAACTCGGCGGCACCCCCGTGTGGGAACTGCTCGACGCAGACGTGGAGCGGTCGGAGCTGCGCGCGAGCGCGGCGGCCCTCGGCATCCGGCCGTTCGAGGAGAGCCGGGACGTCGGGCAGGCGCTCGGCGCGGCCCAGGCCGTCCATGTGGTGGAGCGCGGGACCCGGGTCCCCGGCGGGGTCGTCCTCGCCGTGGCACCCGTGGACCCGGCGACCGGACCACCCCCGCCGGGAACCGACCCCGCCGCCCTCCGGCTCGCCCTGCTCGCCGTGGACCGCGCCGAGCCCGCCCGGCTGGACCCCCGCACGCTGGAGGAGGCCCGCGCCACCCTCACCGACTGGCGCGGCACGGTCGCGGGCTGGGCCCGCAGCCCCTCCCGGCCCGTCCCCGCCGAGATCCGCAACCGGCTGCGAGCCGCCTGGGAGAACGACCTGGACGTCCCCGGCGTCCTGCGGATCCTGCACCAGGTGGCCGCCGAACCCGGCCTCCCCGACGGCGCCCGCTTCGAGACCTACGCCTACGCCGACCGGCTGCTCGCCCTGGAACTCACCCGCGACCTCGGGGCGCCGGTATGAACGACCGCACCCGCCCCGGAGCGCTGCGCCGGCTGGTCGTGCTGCGGCACGCCAAGTCCGCCTGGCCGCCCGGCATCGCCGACCACGACCGACCCCTCGCGCCCCGCGGCCGACGCGACGCCCCCGCCGCCGGGCGTGCCCTCGCCGCGGCGGACTGCCTGCCCGACCTCGCCCTCTGCTCCACCGCCGTCCGCGCCCGCCAGACCTGGGAACTCGCCTCGGCCCAGTGGGGCACCCCGCCCCCCGTCCACCACGACCCGCGCGTGTACACGGCCGACGTCACCGACCTCCTGGCCGTCGTCCGCACCACCCGCACCGAGGTGGAGACCCTGCTCCTGATCGGCCACAATCCCGCCCTGGAGGAACTGGTCCTGACCCTCGCCGGAGACGCCCTGGACGACACGCTGGAGCGGGTGCGGCTGAAGTTCCCCACCTCGGCGATCGCCGTCCTGACCTGGTACGGCCCCACCTGGGACGCCCTCGCCCCGGGCACCGCCCTGCTGACCGAGGCCCTGGTGCCCCGCGGTGGGAACGCCGGCCGGGGCGACTGAGCCCGCCGCTCCGCCCCGCCGGGGCAGCGCATAGGCTGGCCGGATGCTGGACGAGTACCGCACAGTGGCCCGCGCGGGGGTGCACGAGACCGAGGTCAACCGCTCCCGCTTCCTGTGCGCGCTCGCCCCGGCGGCCGGTGAGCGGGAGGCACAGGAGTTCCTCGCGCGCGTGCGCAAGGAGCACGCCGACGCCACCCACAACTGCTGGGCCTACGTCATCGGCGCGGACGCCTCGGTGCAGAAGGCGAGCGACGACGGCGAACCCGGCGGCACCGCGGGCGTGCCCATGCTCCAGATGCTGCTCCGCCGTGACATGCGCTACGTCGTCGCCGTCGTCACCCGCTACTACGGCGGGGTCAAGCTCGGCGCGGGCGGCCTCATCCGCGCCTACGGCGGTGCCGTCGGCGAGGCGCTGGACAGCATCGGCACCCTCACCCGGCGCCGCTTCCGGCTCGCCACCGTCACCGTCGACCACCAGCGCGCGGGCAAGGTCCACAACGATCTGCTGGCGACCGGCCGCGCGGTACGGGACGTCCGCTACGGCGAGAAGGTCACCTTCGAGATCGGACTGCCGGACGCCGACGTGGCCGCCTTCCGCGCCTGGCTCGCCGACACCACCGCCGGAACGGCCGTACTGGAACTGGGCGGGGAGGCGTACGGGGACGCCTGAACGCCCGGGTGACCCCCCGTCACGGCCACGGCCGGGGCGATGTCCGACCCGGCCGTTAGTCTCGGGGATCATGAGGCTGCTGCACACTTCCGACTGGCATCTGGGCCGGGCGTTCCACCGGGTGAACCTGCTCGGTGCCCAGGCCGAGTTCATCGGCCACCTCGTCACGACCGTGCGTGAGCGCGCGGTGGACGCGGTGGTCGTGTCGGGCGACGTGTACGACCGCGCGGTGCCGCCCCTCGCCGCCGTGGAACTCTTCGACGACGCCCTGCACCGGCTCGCCGGCCTCGGAGTGCCGACGGTCATGATCTCCGGCAACCACGACTCGGCCCGCAGACTCGGCGTCGGCGCCCGGCTGATCGGACGGGCCGGCGTCCACCTGCGCACCGACCCGGCCGAGTGCGCGACCCCCGTGGTGCTGCGGGACACCGCGGGAGACGTGGCCTTCTACGGGCTTCCGTACCTCGAACCGGCCCTGGTGAAGGACGAGTTCGCCGTGGACAGGGCCGGTCACGAGAGCGTGCTCGCCGCCGCCATGGAGCGGGTCCGCGCCGACCTCGCCACCCGCGCCCCGGGCACCCGCTCCGTCGTCCTGGCACACGCCTTCGTCACCGGCGGCGAGGCCAGCGACAGCGAACGGGACATCACCGTCGGCGGTGTCGCGGCCGTCCCCTCCGCGGTCTTCGACGGTGTCGACTACACGGCCCTGGGCCATCTGCACGGCTGCCAGACCATCACCGACCGCGTCCGCTACTCCGGATCGCCGCTCGCGTACTCCTTCTCGGAGGCCACCCACCGCAAGAGCATGTGGCTCGTCGACCTCGACGCCGACGGCTCCGTCAGCGCCGAACGCGTCGACTGCCCCGTGCCCCGCCCGCTGGCCCGGCTGCGCGGCACCCTGGAGGACCTGCTCGCCGACCCGGCGCTCGACGTCCACGAGGACGCCTGGGTGGAGGCCACCCTCACCGACCCGGTCCGCCCGGCCGAGCCCATGGCCCGGCTCACCGCGCGCTTCCCCCACACCCTCGGGCTGGTCTTCGACCCCGACCGCCCGCCCGAGGACCCCGACGTGTCGTACGCCCGGCGGCTCGCGGGCCGCAGCGACCAGGAGATCGCGGAGGACTTCGTGACCCATGTCCGGGGCACCGGACCCGACCCATACGAGCGCGCCGTGCTGCGCGACGCCTTCGACGCGGTCCGCGCCGACCGGACCGCGCGGGAGGTGACCCCATGAGGCTGCACCGTCTCGACCTCACCGCGTTCGGCCCGTTCGGCACCACCCAGAGCGTCGCCTTCGACGCGCTGTCCGCCGCCGGGCTCTTCCTGCTGCACGGCCCCACCGGCGCCGGGAAGACCTCCGTCCTGGACGCCGTCTGCTACGCCCTGTACGGCTCCGTCCCCGGCGCCCGGCAGAGCGCCCAGGGCCTCACCCTGCGCAGCGACCACGCCGCACCCGCCACCCGCACCTCCGTGACCCTCGAACTGACCGTCGCCGGACGGCGCCTGGAGATCACCCGGCAGCCGCCCTGGGAGCGCGCCAAGAAACGCGGCCCCGGCACCACCCTCGACAAGGCCCAGAGCTCGCTGCGCGAGTTCGAGGCGGGCGCCTGGAAGGACCTCAGCCGCTCCCACCAGGAGATCGGCGAGGAGATCACCCAGCTGCTCGGTATGAGCCGGGAGCAGTTCTGCCAGGTCGTCCTGCTGCCCCAGGGCGACTTCGCGCGGTTCCTGCGCGCCGACGCCGAGGCACGCGGCAAGCTGCTCGGCCGGCTCTTCGACACCGACCGCTTCGGCGAGGTCGAGAAACGCCTCGCCGAACGGCGCCGGGCCACCGAGGCGCGGGTGTGCGAGGGGGACGCGGCGCTGCTCGCCGACGCCCACCGCATGCAGCAGGCCGCCGGAGCGGCCATGGAACTGCCCGAGCTGACCCCCGGCGAACCCGGCCTCGCGGACGCCGTGCTCGGCGCCGCCGCCGTCGCCCGCAGCACCGCGCGCGAACAGCTCACCGTCGCCCGCGCCGGGCTCACCGCCGCCGAGTCCGCGCAGGCCGCCGCCGACCGCGCCCTGACCGACGTACGCGAACTGGCCCGGTCGCAGCGGCGGTTCGCCGAGGCGCGGGAGCGGGCGCGGGCGCTGGAGGAGCGGGCCGGGGGCCACCGGGAGGCGCAGGAGCGGATGGACCGGGCCCGCAAGGCCGAGGCCGTCGCCCCCGCGCTGGAACTGCGGGACGCCGCCGGGACCGAGCACCGCCGGGCGGCCGACGCCGAGGCCCGCGCGCGGGAGTCACTGCCCGCCGGCTTCGACGGCGCGGGCCCCTCCGGACTCGCGACCGCCGCCCGCCGCGCCGCCGAGGAACTCGGCGGCCTCGAATCCGCCCGCCGCGCCGAGCACCGCCGCACCGCACTCGTCGCCGAACGCGCCGACCTGGACCGCCAGGAGCGCGCCGACGAGGACGTACTGGCCGAGGCCACGACCTGGCTCGCGGGCTGGGACACCCTCCGCACCGCACTCCAGTCCCGCATCGACCTCGCCCAGGACGCCGCCACCCGGGCCGAACAACTCGCCGTCCAGCGCGAGCCCGCACAGCGGCGGCTCACCGCGGCCCGCCGACGCGACCGGCTCACCCGGGACACCGACGACGCCCGGCGACAGGCCCTCGCCTCCGCCGAACGCGCCGTCACCGCCCGCGACCACTGGCTCGACCTCAAGGAACAGCGCCTCGACGGCATCGCCGCAGAACTCGCCGCGGGCCTGCGCGACGGGACGCCGTGCGCCGTCTGCGGCGCCACCGACCACCCCGCCCCCGCGCGCAAGGCCGCCGGACACGTCGACCGCGAGGCCGAGGAACGCGCCCTCGCCGACCACCAGCGCGCGGAGCGGGGCCGTGCCGAGGACGAACGCCGCCTCGGCGCGCTCCGCGAAGCCCTCGCCGCCGCCTCCGCGGAGGCCGGGGACACCCCGGCCGACCGGCTCGCCGCCGAGACGGAGGAACTGGAACGCGACTTCGCCCGCGCCCGCGCCGAGGCGTCCGATCTGCACGCCGCGCACGAGGAACTGCGCCACGCCGAGCAGGAGCACCGGCACCGCACCGCCGAACGCCAGCAGGCCGAACTGCGGGCCGCCTCCCGCGCGGCCCGCCGCGAGGCCCTGGACCGGGAGCGCGGCACCCTGGACGCCGAACTGGCCCAGGCCCGCGGCGACTCCACCAGCGTCGCGGCCCGCGCCGACCGGCTGGAGCGGCTGGTCGCCCTGCTCACCGACGCCGCCGACGCCGCACGGCACGCCGAGGACAGCGCCCAGCGCCTCAAGGACGCCGACGCGCGCCTGTCCGACGCCGCCTTCCGGGCCGGCTTCGACACCCCGCGGGCCGCCGCGGCGGCCCGGCTCGACGCCGCCGCACACCGCGCGCTGCAACAGCGGCTCGACACCTGGCAGACCGAGGAGGCCGCCGTCCGTACGGTCCTCGCCGAGACCGACACCGTGGCCGCCGCCCGGCTGCCCCCCGCCGATCAGGCCGGTGCCGAGCGCACGGCCGCCGACAGCGCCCGCCGGGTGCGTGAGGCGGCCTCCGCCCGCGACGCCGCCGAGCGGCGCTGCGCCGAACTGGACCGGCTCTCCGCGCGCGCCGCCGACGGCGTACGGCGCCTCGGACCGCTGCGCGCGGAGTACGACCGGGTGGCCCGCATGGCCGCGCTCACCGCCGGGACCGCCGCCGACAACGAGCGCCGGATGCGGCTGGAGTCCTATGTGCTGGCGGCCCGGCTGGAACAGGTCGCCGCCGCCGCGACCGTCCGGCTGCGCCGGATGTCCTCCGGGCGCTACACGCTGGTCCACTCCGACGACCGTGCCGGGCGCGGGCGCAGCGGACTCGGCCTGCATGTGGTGGACGCATGGACCGGGCGCGAGCGGGACACCGCCACCCTGTCGGGCGGCGAGACCTTCTTCGCGTCCCTCGCGCTCGCCCTCGGTCTCGCCGATGTCGTCACCGACGAGGCCGGCGGTGTCCGGCTCGACACGCTCTTCATCGACGAGGGCTTCGGCAGCCTGGACGACCAGACCCTGGACGAGGTCCTGGACGTCCTCGACGCACTGCGGGAGCGGGACCGCAGTGTGGGCATCGTCAGCCATGTCGCCGATCTGCGCCGCCGGATCCACGCGCAGTTGGAGGTGGTGAAGGGCCGGTCGGGTTCGGAGCTGCGCCGGCGCGGGGTCGACTGAACCGGGCCCCACGGGGCCGTCCGGGGGCGTTCCCCGCCTACTGGCTCAGCGGCCGGCGCGGCAGGGGTGAGGAGTAGACGACGCTCGTCGTCACCGACCCCAGACCGGCGATCCGGCCCGTCACCTCCTCCAGGTGCCGCATCGAGCGGGCGGCGACCTTGACGACGAAACAGTCGTCGCCGGTCACATGGTGGGCCTCCAGGATCTCCGGGGTTGCGGCGACCAGATCGTGGAACGGCTTGTAGTTGCCGTGGGGGTAGCGCAGCCGCACGAACGCCAGGAGCGACAGGCCGATCCGCTCCGGGTCCACCACCGCCGCGTACCCCTGGATCACCCCCGCCTCCTCCAGCCGCCGCACCCGCTCGGTCACCGCGCTCGGCGACATGGCGACGGCCCGGGCCAGCTCCGCGAAGCTCGCCCGACCGTCCCGCTGGAGGACATCGAGAATGCGCCAGTCGGTGGCGTCCGGGGAAAACGTGGTCATGGGGGAGGAGTAGCAGGGGAATCCACGGCGGGGCAAGCCGGATGCCGGGGACCGGCACTTCAGGGGTCCGGTCGGCGCCCGTAGATTCTCTGGGTGAGACCACCCGTGCCGTGTCACCGGAAGGCCGCACCATGCCCCTCAGTACCCCCGCCGTCCCGAACGCCGTGCTGCGCGTCCCGCCGGCCGCCCCCGCCGAAGCCGCCGCCCACTTCCGGGCGAGCCTCGCCTTCCACGCCGATGTCTCCGACGTCGCCGCCGCGCTGGCCGCCGGGGGAGATCCCGGGTTCGTGGTGGTGGACTCGCGCTCCACCGAGGCGTGGGACCAGGGGCGTCTGCCGGGCGCGCTGCATCTGCCGACCGCGCTGATCCCCGAGCGGGCCGAGGGGCTGCTGGACCGGTCCGTGCCCGTGGTGACGTACTGCTGGGGCCCCGGCTGCAACGGCGCCACCCGCGCGGCACTCGCCCTCGCCGAACTCGGCTACCGGGTCAAGGAGATGCTGGGCGGCTTCGAGTACTGGGCGCGGGAGGGGTTCGCGTACGACACCTGGCAGGGCGGCGGACGCCGGGCCACCGACGCGCTGACGGCGCCGGTGCGGGGCGACTGCGGCTGCTGAACGCGCGGGGCACCGGCCCGCCGCAGCCCCGTGCCGGGCGATCGGACGGGCGGGACGGACGGCCGGGTGACCGCACGGCACGCCGCTGGAGATCAAAAAGGGAGTGCGACGGAGCGGGCCGGTCCCCATCATGGGTTCCTATGGCCAGGTTTCCCGCTCCCGCCCCCCAGTCCCTGCGCCGTGACCCGCTGCCCCTGCGCGGGCGTACGGCCCTCGTCACCGGGGCCAGCCGGCACGACGGCATCGGCTACGCGGTCGCCCGGCGGCTGGCGGCGTACGGCGCGAGCGTGTATCTCCACCACCACGTTCCGCACGACGCCGCACTGCCCTGGGGCGCCGACCGGCCCGAGGAGGTCGCCGCCTCCGTGCGCGAGGCGGTCGGCGACCCGGAAGCCACGGTCGCGCACGGGCCCGCCGACCTCTCCGACCCGCGGGCACCCGCGCGGCTCATCACCACCGCCGCGCAGGCGCTCGGCGGACGGCTGGACATCCTGGTCGCCAATCACGCCCTGAACGGCGGCGACGGCACGCTCGACACCATCGACGCGGCCATGCTCGACGCCCACTGGGCGGTCGACACCCGCTCGGTACTGCTGCTGATCCAGGCGTTCGCCCGGCAGCCGCGGGCCCCGCACGGGGGCCGGGTGGTGATGATGACCTCGGGACAGGACATCGCGGGCGGCATGCCGGGGGAGATCGCGTACGGCCTCCAGAAGGGCGCCCTCGCCTCGATCACCCGGTCCCTGTCGACCACGCTGATCGAGCGGGGCATCACCGTCAACGCGGTCAACCCCGGCCCCGTCGACACCGGCTACCTCACCGGCGACGACTACGACGCCGTGGCCGACCGCTTCCCCACCGGCCACTGGGGCATGCCGGACGACCCGGCCCGTCTCATCTCCTGGCTCGCCACGGACGAGGCGGGCTGGATCACCGGCCAGGTCATCGACTCCGAGGGCGGCTTCCGCCGCTGAGCCCCGACGCCGGCGCCCCGCGGCCCCGTCCGGCGCTCAGAGCCGGGCCAGCTCGTCCACCAGGTCGTCCAGACCCAGCGACCCCTGCGACAGCGCGGCCATGTGCCACGCCTTGAGGTCGAACGCCTCGCCGTGCCGCGCGCGGGCCTTCTCCCGGCCCAGCAGCCAGGCGCGTTCGCCCAGCTTGTAGCCGATCGCCTGGCCGGGGATGGTCAGATAGCGGGTCAGCTCGCTCTCCACGAAGTCCGCGGGCCGGCTGCTGTGCGCCCCGAAGAACTCCTGGGCCAGCTCGGGCGTCCACCGCTCACCGGGGTGGAACGGCGAGTCGGCCGGGATCTCCAGCTCCAGATGCATACCGATGTCGACGATGACCCGCGTCGCCCGCATCATCTGCGCGTCCAGATAACCGATCCGCTGCTCGGCGTCGGTGAGGAAGCCCAGTTCGTCCATCAGCCGCTCCGCGTACAGCGCCCAGCCCTCGGCGTTGGCACTCACCCCGCCGATGGTGGCCTGGTAGCGGGAGAGGTCCTCCGCCACATGCGTCCACTGGGCGAGCTGGAGATGATGACCGGGAACACCCTCGTGGTACCAGGTCGAGACGAGGTCGTACACCGGGAAACGGGTCAGGCCCATGGTCGGCAGCCAGGTGCGGCCCGGGCGGGAGAAATCCTCGGACGGCTGGGTGTAGTACGGCGCGGCGGCGCTGCCGGGCGGGGCGATGCAGGACTCCACCTTCCGGACCCGCTCGGCGAGTTCGAAGTGGGTGCCGTCGAGTTCCTCGATGGCCTGGTCCATGAGGCCCTGGAGCCACGCACGGACCTCCTCCACGCCCTCGATGTGCCGCCCGTGCTCGTCCAGGTGGGCCAGCGCCACCCACGGCGTCGCGGCACCGGGCAGGATCCGCTCCGCCTCCAGCCGCATCTCGGCGAGCAGCCGGTGGTACTCGGCCCAGCCGTACGCGTACGCCTCGTCCAGGTCGAGATCGGTGCCGTTGTAGTAGCGCGACCAGCGGGCGTAGCGCTCGCGGCCCACCGTGTCCGGGGCGCCCTCGACCCCGGGCGCGTACACATCGCGCAGCCAGTCCCGCAGCGCGGCGACGGCCCCGGTGGCCCGCGCCGCCGCCTCGTCCAGCTCGGTGCGCAGCGCCTGCGGTCCGGCCGCGGCGAAGTCCTCGAACCAGCCGCGCCCGCCGTCGCCGTCGCTCCACTCGGTGAGCTGCTCGATCAACGTCGCCGTGGGCCGCGGCGGCCCGTACAGCTTGCGTTCCAGACCCAGCTGGAGGGAGGCGCGATAGCCCGCCAGCGCGTCCGGCACCGCGCGCAGCCGCTCGGCGATCGCGGACCAGTCCTCGTCGGTCTCGGCGGGCGTCACGGTGAACACCTCCCGCACGTTGTGCACGGGCATGCCCAGATTGCCCACCGCGCGCAGGCCCTCGTCGGCGTCGTGCACGGCGAGTTCGGCGGTCAGCCGCTCCCGCAGCAGCCGGGCGCACCGGCGCTCGATGTCCCGGTCCGCGCCGGGCAGAGCCTCGGCCGCGTCGAGCTTCGCGAGGGTCGCCCGGGCCAGCGCGGCGAGCGCGTCCTGGCCCGCGGGGGAGAGATCGGGCAACCTGCTCGAACTCTCCCGGACGCCGAGATAGGTACCGGTGACCGGGTCGAGGGCGATGAGTGCGTCGACGTAGGCGTCGGCGACCTCGCGGGGCAGTTGCGGGCTCTTGGTGTCTGACATGCGGACCATCCTCGTACGACGGCCCGCCGCACGTCACGCGGATTGCGCGGGCGGCAGCAGCGGCCCGCAGTCCCACTGCTGGAAGATCAGCCGCGTCTCCACCCGGGCCACCTCCCGGCGTGACGTGAACTCATCGATGACGAGCCGTTGCAGACCGCCCATGTCGGCGACCGCCACATGCACCAGATAGTCGTCCGGGCCGGTCAGATGGAAGACGGTCAGGGATGCGGGCAGGGCCCTGATCCGCTCCACGAACGGCTCGACCAACTCCCTCCGGTGCGGCCTGACCTGCACCGACAGCAGGGCTTGCAGACCACGGCCCAGTTTGGCCGGATCCAGCCGCAGCCGGTGCCCGAGGATCACGCCCGCCCGCCGCAGCCGGGTCACCCGGTCCAGACAGGTCGAGGGGGCCACCCCGATCCGCGCGGCGAGTTCGCGGTAGGTGGTCCGGGCGTCGTTCTGCAGCAGCCGCAGCAGTTGCAGATCCACCGGATCCAGTACGACGGAATCGGCCATCCGGCGAACGTAGCACGGGGTCGGGCGGCCCGGCCCCGGCCGATGTTCACCCTGCTGCCATGGACCCGCACACCGCATCGCGAGCACGGGACACCGAAGCCGTGCACGCCGGCCGCGACGACCTCGCCCGGCAGGGACTGCACGCCCCACCGATCGATCTGTCCACCACCTACCCCTCCTACGACAGCCGGGCCGAGGCCGACCGGATCGACGCCTTCGCCGCCACCGGGGCCGAGCCGACCGGCCCGCCGGTCTACGGCCGGCTCGGCAACCCGACCGTCGCCCGCTTCGAGACCGCCCTCGCCCGGCTGGAGGGCACCGCGTCCGCCGTCGCCTTCGCCAGCGGCATGGCCGCCCTGAGCGCCGTGCTCCTCGCCCGCGCCTCGCTCGGACTGCGCCACGTCGTGGCCGTACGGCCGCTCTACGGATCCAGCGACCATCTGCTCACCGCCGGCCTGCTGGGCTCCGAGGTCACCTGGACCGACCCGGCCGGGATCGCCGGCGCGCTGCGCCCGGACACCGGGCTCGTGATGGTCGAGTCGCCCGCCAACCCGACCCTCGCCGAACGGGACCTGCGGGCCCTCGCGGACGCCTGCGGCCCGGTCCCGCTGCTCGCCGACAACACCTTCGCCACGCCGGTGCTCCAGCGCCCGGCCGAACAGGGCGCCCGGCTGGTGCTGCACTCCGCGACCAAGTACCTCGGCGGGCACGGGGACGTGATGGGCGGCGTGGTCGCCTGCGACGAGGAACTCGCCGGGGTCCTGCGCAAGGTCCGGTTCGCCACGGGCGGGGTGCTGCATCCGCTGGCCGGGTATCTGCTGCTGCGCGGACTGTCCACCCTGCCGGTGCGGGTACGGGCCGCCTCCGCGAACGCCGCCGAACTCGTCCGCAGGCTCTCCGCCGACCCCCGGGTGGCGCGGGTGCGCCGTCCGCGGATCGGCGGCGCGATGATCGCCTTCGAGACGTACGGCGATCCGCACGCCGTCGTCGGCGCCGTCCGGCTGATCACCCCGGCGGTCAGCCTCGGCAGCGTCGACACCCTCATCCAGCACCCCGCCTCCATCAGCCACCGGGTCATGGCGGCCGACGACCGCCGGGGCGCGGGCGTCGGTGACCGGCTGCTGCGGCTGTCGGTGGGCCTGGAGGACGTCGAGGACCTGTGGGCGGACCTGGACCGGGCACTGGGCCCGGCGGCCCCGGCCGCCCCTACCGTCCCGGCCGCCTCGGCCCCGTCGGCCTCAGTCCCGGAAGCTGCCCTCCCGGACGCCGTCGTGGGGCAGCCGTGAGGTGAGGGGGGCGGTGGTCGCGTCGAGGCGGGCCGTGATCACCAGCGTGCCCTCCTCGACCTGGAAGTCGAGGGGCAGGCCCAGCCCGCGCATCGCCGCGACCATGCCGGTGTTGGCGGACCGGGTCACGGCGTACACGCTCTCGCAGCCCGCGCCCACGGCCATCCCCACGAGCCGGCTCAGCAGTTCGCCGCCGATACCGCGCCGCTGCCAGGCGTCCTCCACCAGCAGCGCGACCTCGGTCTCGTCGCCGTCCCACAGCAGATGGCCGAGGCCGACGATCCGGCCCGACTCCGTCTCGACCGCGAGGGTGCGGCCGAAGCGGGGGCTGAGGAGGTGGTTCAGATAGCGGTCGGCGTCACCGACCGGGCCGTGGTAGCGCAGCCCGAGGGTGGCCGGGGTGCAGCGCTCGTGCATCGATCTGGCCGCGTCGAGGTCGTCGGGCCCGGCGCGGCGCACGGTGATGGCGCCGCCCTCGGGCAGGGTCAGCACGTCCCGGCCGTGCGGGACGCGGGGGCCGAGCCGGGCGTCCAGCTCGACCAGAGCCCGCGCACGCGCGAACTCGGTGGGTGTGAACGGCAGATGGGGCCGCTCCACGGTGATCACTCCGCCTTCTGGTGCTCGCAGTCGCATCGCGGTGTCCTCCAGCGCGCCTTCCACGGGAACGCCGTCCGGCGTCCGGCCGGACGGTGCGGGCCGCGTGGGCAGCGTGCGGATGGTGCACCGTCCCAACAACTGCCGCAGGGCCACCGGAAGTTCCGCCGCGTCGAGAGCGGTGCGGGTGGCGAGGCCCAGGACCCGGGTCGGGGCGTCCACGAGATCGTGGGGGTCGGCGCGTTCGACCCAGGTCCCGGTGCCGCCGGCCAGGGCCACCGCGCGGGTCAGTCCGGACGCGCCGAGCCGCTCGGGGGCGCGCAGCAGGAACTCGTCCACGGTGTCCGTGCCCAGCGGATGCGTCTGGAGACTGAGGATGTCGACCCGGTGTCCGGCGAAGGCCGCGCACAGGGCGGCGAGGGCGCCGGGTTCGTCCCGCACGGTCGTACGCATACGCCACAGGGTGCGGGCCGTCCCGGTGGCACCGGGCTCGTGCGCGGGGGACGCCGGGGGCCCGGCCCGCCGCTCGGGGGAGCGGGGCCGGGCCCCGGTATCGGCCGCCGGGGGCGCGTGTCCGTGGCGCCGTGCCCACCAGGTGTGGAACGCGGCCGTGGCCACCAGCACCGCCGCGGAGATCAGCAGCAGCGCGGGACCGTCCGGTCCGTGCCCGATCAGATTGGCCACGGCGTCGGCGATCGCGACCGCCGTGAACAGGGCGGCCAGCTCGACCACGTCCCGCCGCCAGTGGTGGGCGGGGCGGCCGTCGCGCCGCCGGGTGACTTCAGACATCTTCCGCTTCATGCGGCCACTGTGAAGGAAGGGTGTTGCGTGATCACGAACGCCCTGTGACCGGCGAGTAAAAGGTGTCTATGTCGCATTTACGGTGTTAAGGGTGACGGTGTTTCGGACGACTGCCGCCGTGGCTCACTGCCCGACCCGGCCGGGCTGGAGCACCTGGGTGAACAGCACCGTCCCGTCCTGCTCGCGCAGCCGGACGGTCAGCTCCCCGCTGCCGCCGTCGATGTCCACCTCGCCGAAGAACTGGAAGCCCTCGGCCGGCGACACGTTCGCCACCGTCGGCGCCTTCACGAACACCCGCTCGGGACCGAAGGTGGCGTCCAGCGTGTTCGCCGGGAACGCGCCCGCGTTGAGGGGGCCGGACACGAACTCCCAGAACGGCTCGAAATCGCCGAACGCGGCCCGGGAGGGCTGGTAGTGCTGCGCCGAGGTGTAGTGCACATCGGCCGTCAGCCACACCGTGCCGGTGATCCGCCGGTGCTTGATGTACCGCAGCAGGTCGGCGATCTGGAGTTCCCGGCCCAGCGGCGCGCCCGGGTCGCCCTGCGCGACGGCCTCGATGTGCGGCTTGCCGTCCCCGGTGTCCGGCACGACGAGGCCGATCGGCATGTCGGAGGCGATCACCTTCCACACCGCGCGCGAGCGCGACAGCTCCCGCTTGAGCCAGCGCAACTGCTCGGCGCCGAGGATGCCCTGCGGGTCCGAGGGCTGGTCGCCGGTCGAGTTGGCGTTCCGGTGGGTGCGCATGTCCAGGACGAACACATCGAGCAGCGGGCCGTGGTGCTGGACCCGGTGGACCCGGCCGTCGGGGCGGCGCAGGGTCGAGATCGGGAAGTACTCCGAGAACGCCCGCCGGGCCCGCTCGGCGAGCACGTCGACCCGCTTCTCCGTGTACCGGCTGTCGGTGAGGATCTCGCCGGGGTACCAGTTGTTGGTGACCTCGTGGTCGTCCCACTGGACGATCGACGGCACGCGCGCGTTGAAGGCCCGCAGCCTCTCGTCCAGCAGGTTGTAGCGGAAGTTGCCGCGGAACTCCGCCAGTGTCTCGGCGACCTTCGCCTTCTCCTCCGTGACGATGTTCCTCCAGACCCGCCCGTCGGGCAGGGTGACCCGCTCGGTGATCGGGCCGTCGGCGTACACGGTGTCGCCGCTGCACAGGAAGAAGTCCGGATCGAGCCGGGCCATCGCGTCGTAGATCCGGTAGCCGCCCCGTTCCGGGTTGATGCCCCAGCCCTGTCCGGCGAGGTCCCCCGACCACACGAACCGCACCCCGTCCCGCCGCCGGTCCGACGCGGTGCGGAAGGTGCCGGTGACCGGCTCGCCGCTACGGCGCGGGTCGTCCGGGTCGGCCAGCAGCACCCGGTAGTGGATCTGCTCCCCGGCCGGCAGCCCGCGCAGCCGGGTCGTGCCGGTGAAGTCGGAACCGGGGCCGAGCAGAGGCCCGTACCAGCGGCGGGTCCTGCGGAAGGAGTCGGTGGCGGAGGTCTCCACCACCATCCGGGCCGGCCGGTCGGAACGGACCCACACCAGGCCCGAGTCGGTCGTCACGTCGCCGGTCTGCACGCCCCAGCCCGCCCGGGGGCGCCCCGACAGGGCGAGGGCCGGCGCCGCACCGGCACCGACGGGCAGGGCGAGGGCCGCCGAGGCGGCGAGCGAGCCGCGCAGCACGCTGCGCCGACCGGGAAGCGGACCGTGGGACATGAAGGGCCTCCAAAGAACATCCGGAAACGAAAACCGGCCAAGCTGCCGCTGCCACTCCTACGGGGGCAGCACGGCGCACACGGAAACCAGAGGTGAACAACTGCCCGAACAGAGCCTTTGGGGCCCGTCCGGGCGTCCGGCGCCCGGGCCGAGGCGGGGGTCCGGCAGGTGGGCTCACGTCGGGTGGGTCGTCGTCGCCCTCGCCAGCAGCCGCACACCCGTCTCGATCCGGGCCGGGGTCAGATGGGCGTATCCGAGGACCAGGGCCACGGTGTCCCGCTCCTCGCGCGCGTACCCGTACGAGGTCAGCGCGCGCACCGCGATACCGGACTCCGCCGCGCGGGCGAGGAAGCGGTCCTCGGGGCCGTAGCGCCCGGGCAGCGCGGCGATGACGTGCAGGCCCGCCGCGATGCCGGAGACCTCGGTGCCGGGGAAGTGCCGCTCCAGGGCGGCGGCCAGGGCGTCCCGGCGCTCGCGGTACGCGCGCTGGCAGCGGCGCAGCTGACGGTCGTAGTCGCCGCGCTCCAGGAACCGGGCGAACGTCTCCTGGTCCAGCGTGGGATGCCCGAGGTCCATGGTCCGCTTGCGCTCGATCGCCTCCTCCGCCAGCCACTCCGGCACCACCATCCAGCCGAGCCGCAGCCCGGGAGCGAGCGACTTGCTGACCGAACCCGTGTAGACCACCCGTTCCGGATCGAGGCCCTGGAGCGCGCCGACCGGGGCCCGGTCGTAGCGGAAGTCCCCGTCGTAGTCGTCCTCCAGGATGAGCCCGTCCACCGACCGCGCCCACTCCAGCAGTTCGGCACGGCGCCGCGCGGAGTACGCGATCCCGGTCGGGAACTGGTGCGACGGGGTGGTGACGACGGCCCGCACGCCGGAGGCCCGCAGCGGCGCGACAGCCAGCCCCTCGGCGTCGAGCGGGACGGGCACGACGGACACACCGGTCGCCCGGTACAGGCCGTCGTGCTGCGGGCTGCCGGGGTCCTCGACACCGACCGTCAGCGTCCCGCGCGCGTGCAGCACAAAACCGAGCAGCGCCGACGCCTGCGCGACCCCGGAGACCACCACGATCCGCTCCGGGTCCGCGACCACCCCACGGCGCCGCGCGAGCAGCCCGGCCAGCGCCGTCCGCAGCCGGGGCAGCCCCCGAGGATCCGGATACCCCAGCGCCTCGTGCGGCAGCCCGGCCAGCGCCGCGCGCTGCGCCGACGCCCACGCGGCGCGCGGGAACAGCGCCAGATCCGGCGTACCGGCCACGAAGCCGACCCGCGTGCCCGGGGCCCCCGGGGCGAGATCCCGCGCCCCCGCGGGAGCGGCCCGTACGGCGTCCCCGACCCAGGTGCCCGCGCCGCGCCCGCTCCGCAGATAGCCCTCGGCCGTCAACTGCTCGTACGCCTCGGTGATCAGCCCCCGCGACACGCCGAGGTCGGCCGCCAGGTCCCGGCTCGACGGCAGCCGTGTCCCCGGCACCAGCCGCCCGGAGCGCACGGCCTCCCGCAGCGCGGCCTGCAAGGAGCGTCCACGCGCGCGTGCCGGAGCCGCGGCGGCGGGCAGCAGCAGTTCCCAGGCGGCGGAGGCGCTCCGCCCGTCCCCACCGCCCGGATTGGTCTCCGATGTGGTCATGCAAGTGGACCTTAATGGGGACCGCCTCGATCCCTAGCGTCGCTCCCATGAACGCCACCAGCACGCGCGGAGTACTCCTCGCCGCGCTCGCCTGCATCCTCGTAGGGGCCTCCTTCACCGCCAACAGCGTCCTCGGCGACTACCCGTACGCGGGCGGACAGTTCCTGCGCTACGCCCTCGCCTTCCTGCTGCTGATCCCGGTCGCGGGCCGGGGCGCGGCCGGGAGGCTGAGGGCGCTGACCTCACGCCAGTGGGGACGGCTCGCGCTGCTCGCGGCGATCGGCATGGTCGGCTTCAACCTGGCCGTCCTCGCGGCCGAACGCACGGCGGAACCCGCGGTCCCCGGCGTGTTCGTGGGCTGCGCGCCGGTCGTCGTGGCCGTCCTCGTACCCCTCATGGCGGGTCGCCGCCGGCCCCGGCGCGCGGTGCTGTACGGGGCGCTGCTCGTGGCCGCCGGGGCCTTCACCGTGCAGGGCTGGGGACGTACGGACGCCACCGGCATCGCCTTCTCGGTGTGCGCGCTGCTCGGCGAGGTGGGCTTCGCCGTGCTCGCGGTGCCGGTGCTGCGGCCCCTGGGCCCCCGGCTGCTGTCGGCCACCGTGTGCGGTGTCGCGGCGCTGGAGTCGGCTGCCGTGGGGCTGGTGCTGGACGGCTCGGCCTGGCTGCCGCTGCCCGACGCCACGGAGACGGGTGCGCTGCTGTGGCAGGCGGCCGTGGTCACCGTCGTCGGTTTCGTCTGCTGGTACATGGGCATGCAGCGCATCGGCGTCGAGCGCGCCACACTGTTCTCCGGTCTGATCCCGGTCGCCGCGGCGGCCACCGCCCCGCTCGTCGGCACCGGCTCCTACGGCCCCGCCCAGGCCGTCGGCAGCACCCTCGTCGGCCTCGGGGTCGCCCTCGGCTCGGGCGCGCTACGGCTGCGGCGCCGGGCGGCTGCCGTCCAGCAGGACCCGGGCCACGAGCGCCGGGTCGTCGTTCATCGGGACATGACCGCAGCCGGGCAGGCGGACCAGCCGGGCCTGGGGGACGGTCCGCTTGGCGCGGACGCCCTGGCGGCGCAGCAGCAGCCGGTCCCGGCTGCCCCAGGCGACGGTGACCGGGACGCCCGCGAGGTCGTCGGTGAAACGTACGGCCGTACCGGCCCGGAGGGTTTCCGTGAAGGCCGTGGCCCGCGCCAGGGCGAGCGTCTCGGCGACCACGGCCTCCGGTGAGCGCCGGGCGGGGCGGGCGTAGATCGTGCTGGTCAGCGCGGTGCGCCCGGCCGCCGTGCGGGCCATCCGCTCGACCACGGGCACGGGCAGTCGCCGCGCGGTGTGCCGCATGCCGCGCAGCACGGTGAAGGCGTAGCGCCGCTCGGCGGGGGTCCAGAACCCCGCGGGGGACAGCGCGGTGACGGACCGTACGAGGCGCTCGCGGCCCATCTCCAGGGCGAGCAGCCCGCCCAGCGAGTTGCCCGCCGCGTGGGGCCGGTCCAGGTCGAGCGCCCGGCACAGCGCGCCCAGCACGGCACTGGTGGTCGGCAGGTCGTGGGCGAGGCCGCCGGGCAGGGAGGGGGAGGCGCCGAAGCCCGGCAGATCCACCGCGACGACGTCCCGTTCGGTCGCCAGGATGTCCACCACGGGGTCCCACGCCTGCCGGTGGTGCCCGATGCCGTGCAGCAGGAGCAGCGGTTCGCCGATGCCTACGCGCGCGTAGGAGACGGTCGTGGTCCGTGGGCCGTGCGGGGTGGGGACGTCGAAGGAGACGGTGGAGGGGAGGTTCGGGGAGACGCTGGAGGACACGGGGACTCCTGGGACCTGGGTCGGGACGAGTCGGGTCGGGTCGGGGTGGGTCGGGTCGGTCCGGGCGCGCGGGGCGCGCGGGGCTCGATGGGCGGGCGGGGCGGACGGGGACCGCGGGATCACGGGTTCGTCGGCGAGGCTTGCTGAACAGCCTGTCAGTTACTACTACTCGCGGGTATCCCTGGGGGGAATCCCCGCCCCGATCCCGACGGCCGGTGGCCGATGCCCGACCCGTGGGAGCCGAGCGTGGCGGGGACCACGCCGGATCGCCTGGACAGCGCCCCGCCCGTCGGCTGGGATGGAGTCGTGAGCACCGACACCGTGACCGATGTCTTCGAGCGGCACAGGCCCGTCCTCCTCGGGGTGGCCTACCGGATGCTCGGGCGGGTGGCCGACGCGGAGGACGTCGTCCAGGACGCCTGGCTGCGCTGGTCGGCGGCCGACCGCGACGACGTCCGCGCACCGCGCGCCTACCTCGTACGGATCGTGACCCGGCTCGCCATCGACCGGCTCGACCAGCTCCGCGCCCGCAACGAGGCGTACGTCGGCCCCTGGCTGCCGGAGCCGTACATCACCCGTTTCGGGGACACCGTCCCGGACACCGCCGAGCGGGCCGTGCTCGCCGACACCGTGTCCCTGGCCGTCCTCGTCGTCCTGGAGTCGCTCTCACCGCTGGAGCGGGCCGTTTTCGTGCTACGGGAGGCGTTCGGCTTCCCCTTCGCCGAGATCGCCGTCATGCTCGACCGCGCCGAACCGGCCGTGCGCCAGCTCGGCGCCCGGGCCCGCAAACACGTCGAGGAGCGCCGCCCGCGCTACGACGTCGACCCCGCACGCCGCCGTGACCTCACCGAACGCTTCCTCGCCGCCGCCGCGGACGGCGATCTGGACGCCCTGATGGAACTGCTCGCCCCGGACGTCCGGCTCGTCGGCGACAGCGGCGGCAAGGCCAAGGCCCCGCTGCGGATCCTGGAGAGCGCCGACAAGGTCAGCCGCTTCATCCTGGGCGCCGCCCGGCAGTCCATCCCGGACCTCTCCTTCACCTGGGTGGAGGTCAACGGCGGCCCCGCTGTCCTGGCGCTTTCCGGCGGGAAGCCGGACGCGGTCTTCCAGATGGACGTCCTGGACGGCCGCATCCAGGCGGTCTACGTCGTGCGCAACCCCGAGAAACTGCACGCGTTGGCCGGGGGCTGACTTCGTATACGTCATCCCGACTAGTAGGTTTCTGTCGGGCGTTTGCGCGCCGGCGGCCGACCAAGGGGCCCCCGTCCTGCGACGGGGGCTTTGCCGCTACGTCACGATTGCGGGTCTTTGCGAACGCATCATGAACGCTGCGCTGCGGGGCCCGTCAAGACTGCCAGGGGTGACGGAGGATTGGTATTGACCAAGCATTAAGGCAGTCTTATGGTCGCTGTTAGTGAAACAACCTTTATTAAACAAGGGCACTAAAAAACCTGCCGGATCACGGCGATTGCGGAGGACAGGGTGGGGACCACGCAGCTGGAATCGGTGTCAGAACCGAAGTACTGGCACCTACGAACCGTGCTCACTGAAGCACTGGAGTCCGAGTTCACGGTGGGCGAGATCCTGCCCAACGAGCGAGATCTGGCGGCCCGCTTCGGCGTCGCCAGGGCCACGCTCCGGCAGGCCCTCGAACAGCTCGAACTCGAAGGCAGGCTCCAGCGCCGCCGCGGAGTGGGTACGACCGTCGCGCCGCCCCGCATGGGCGTCGCCGTCGGAACCGAGCAACATGCCTGGCCAGGGACGGGCGAGGACGCCTGGCAGGCCGTCGACTGCACGCTCGCCGAGGCGCCCGCGGCGGTCGCCGAGGCGCTGGAGACCGACCGCGCCGAACCGGTGCACACGGTGCGGCGCACCCGGATGACGCACGGCCAGCCCGTCGCCGCCGAACTGCTCTACATCCCGCAGTCGTCGGTGCCCGAGCTGACCGCCATAGACGCGCCCCACGGCGCCGCACGCGCACGCGCGGTCCTGCGTGAGCTGCAGCGACTGGAGCTGGAGGGCAACGAGAGCGCGGTGGAGCTGGGCTCCGCCCACGCGGACGACGCCAAGGAACTCGACCGCCTGCCCGGCGCCCCGGTCCTCGTCGTCACCACCCGTTTCCTCGCCGCCGGGCGCACCGCCGCGCTCTCCGTGGCGACCTACCGCGCGGACACCTGCCGGCTGACCTTCGGCGACTCCGGCAACGTCGAGATCCACCAGGCTCCGGAGCAGCGGGCCTCCTGAACGACGGAACAGAGCGACGACCGAGCATCGTGAGCGAGCACAGCGACAGAACGGATCGGCAGAACGGAACGACGGTACGGAACGACAGAGCAAACGGAACAAGGGCCTCCTGACACGACAGGCCCGACACGCGCCCCGGTACTGAGCCTTCCGGGGCGCGTCGCGTTGTCCGGACACGAACCCCACCCCTGCGGCACCGGGCCCGGCCCGACCGCATCCGGACCGGAGCCCCACGACACCACGCACCCCAGCCCCCTCACTGCCGTGCCGTTCCCGCACCCTCCACCGCGAACAGTTCCTCCTCGACATGGTCGAGCGCGACCCGTAGGGCGCCGGTCGCCACCGCCGCCTCGCCGAGCATCGAGAGGGCGACCTTGGGGGGCCGTAGACAGTAACGCGCCAGTTCCTGGCGCAGGGGTTCCAGGACATCGTCCAGACCGGCCGCCCAGCCGCCCACGACGACCAACTCGGGATCCAGCGCCAGCACCAGCGCGGCCACGTCGTGCACCAGGCGCCGCATGAAGCGGTCCATGGCCTCGCGGGCCCGCTCGTCGCCCCGCCGGGCCCGGGCGAACACATCGGCGACCGCCTGTTCGTCCAGCGGGTGCAGCGGCTCGTCCGTGGTGGACAGCAGCCGCTCCGGCGTCGCCTCCCGGCCCAGCAGATGCAGCGCGCCGATCTCGCCCGCCGCCCCGCCGAACCCCCGGTGCAGCCGGCCGCCGATCAGCGACCCGGCCCCGGGGCTCAGCCCGGCCAGCACGAAGACCAGGTCGTCGGTGTCCCGCGCGCCGCCCTTCCAGTGCTCGGCCATCGCCGCCGCGTTCGCGTCGTTCTCCACCAGCACCGGGCACTTGAAGGACCGCCCCAGCCGCTCCCCGAGCCGCAGCCCGGTCCAGCCCGGCAGCGCCGTGCCCAGCCGTACCGTCCCGTCCGCCTCCACGATCCCCGGAGTGCCCACACCCACCGCCCGCAGCGAGCCGCGCGGCACCCCGGCCCGGCGCAGCAGCTCCGCCACCGCGCCCCGCAGCCGCTCCAGCCGCTCGTCCGCCGGTGCCGTCTCCGACACCTCCTTGGCCTGCGCGCCGACCACCCGTCCGTCCAGGTCGGCCAGCAGCGCCGCCACCCGGTGCGGCCCGATCTCCAGCCCCAGCAGATGTCCCGCCTCGGCCCGGAACCGGAACCGCCGGGCCGGCCGCCCCTGCCGCCGGGCCGCGCCCTCCTCGGGCGCCGTCTCCACGACCAGCCCGTTCTCGATCAGCCCCTCGACCACGCCCTCGACGGTCGGCCGTGACAGCCCGGTCAGCTTGGTGATCTCGGTGAGTGTCGCGGCGTCGGCCGCACGCAACGCGTGCAGCACCACCGCGGAGTTGATCCTTCGCAGCAGCGAGGGATCCCCGCCGGTCAGCCGCCCCACCGTCCGTCCTCCCAGCTAATGCGCGTGTTGGGCGGATCGTACTCGGCGCGGCCGAGCCCCGGCGAGTGGCGGAACGATGAACTCCGCTACAACGCCACCGATCAACCCGGTGAAACGAAGCCCGACTCGTACGCCGTGATCACCGCTTGCGTCCGATCGCGCGCCCCCAGCTTCGCCAGCACCGCGCTGACGTGCGACTTCACGGTCTCGGTTCCGACGACGAGCTGACCGGCGATCTCCGCGTTCGACATCCCGCGCGTCATCAGCCGCAACACCTCCGCCTCCCGATCCGTGAGCTGCGCCCGGTCCAACACCGCCCGAGCGGCCCGATTCCCCCCGTCCTCCCCGTCCTCCCCGTACGCGGCGGCCAACTGCCGTACCGACGCCGGGAAAAGCAGCGACTCGCCCGCGGCGACCAGCCGTACCGCGTGCACGATCTCCGCCGGCCGGGCCCGCTTCAGCAGGAACCCGTCCGCGCCCGCCCGCAGCGCCTCGTACACATACTCGTCGTTCTCGAACGTGGTCACGACGACAATCTTCGGCGGGTCCGCCACCGTCCGCAGCACCGCCCGCGTCGCCTCGATCCCGTCCATCAGCGGCATCCGCACGTCCATCGCGACCACATCCGGCCGCAACCGCCGCACCAGCGGGATCACCGCGGCCCCGTCGGCCGCCTCACCCACCACCTCGATGTCCGGCTGCGCCTCCAGCACGGCCCGCAGGCCCGCGCGGACCAGGGGTTCATCATCGACGAGCAGAACAGTGAGCGACACCCGGTCAGCGTAGATCAGCCGAGCGGCAGCACCACCCGGATCCGCCAGTCCCCCTCGTCCGGCCCGACCCGCGCCCGCCCGCCGAGCAGCGCGGCCCGCTCGCTCATCCCGCGCAGCCCGCTGCCCCGGCCCGCCGACCTCCCGCCCGGCGGCAGCGGATTGCGCACCTCCAGATCGAGCGCGCCCCCCGCCACCACGATCCGCACCCGCACCGGAACGGCCCCCGCGTGCCGCAGCACATTGGTCAGCGCCTCCTGGAGGATCCGGTAGCCCTCACGTGAGGCCGGCCCCGGAACGGTCTCCAGCGGCCCGCTCACCTCCGCGTCCACCGTCGCCCCGGAGGCCCGCGCCGACTCCAGGAGCCGGTCCGCGTCCACCAGCGTCGGCCGGCCGCTCACCGGCCGCCCCGACTCGCGCAGCACCCCCAGCACCCGCTCCAGATCCTCCAGCGCCGTCCGCCCGGTCTCCTCGATCGCCGTGAGCGCCCGGTCCGTGAACGCCGGATCGCCCGCCGTCCGCGCCGCGGCGGCCTGCACCACCGCCACCGTCAGGGCGTGGCCGATCGAGTCGTGCAACTCGCGCGCGATCCTCGTGCGCTCCATCAGGTGCTCCGTACGCTCCTCCAGGACCGCCAGCCGCTCGGCGGGCGAGGGCCCCAGCAGCCGGCGCGCGAGCCCGGCCACCGCCGCCCCCAGCACGAGCACCGCGCCCGCGAACACCAGCAGCGGCACCGGCACCAGGAAGGCGTACGCCCAGTGCGGCCGGGCCCAGGTCAGCAGCGGGTTGTCGCTCACCGCGCCCCCCAGCGCCAGCCCCGCCAGATCGACGGCCGAGACCGGCAGCCACACCGCCGCGAACACGGTCGCCCCGCCCAGCAGAAAGCGCGCCTGGAGCCACACCACCGTCCGCAGCCGGTCCCGCCAGGTCGCCGACGGAGCGACGGAGATCCCCGCCTCCGGCTCGTCGGGCACCAGCATGAACCGCGCCTGGAGCCCCTCGCCCCGCCGCACCGCCGGGATCAGCCCCACCGGGATCAGCAGCACGGTGATCGGCCAGTACCGGTTCGGAAAGACGTAGAGCCACACACCCAGCAGCAGGACCGGCACGAACAGATGCAACAGGCGGGTGTACGTCGTCCCACGGACGAACGGGCGCAGCAGGCGGACCATCCGCCCATCGTGACAGCCGCCACCGACCACGCCCTCCCCCGCGCGGGGGAGGGCGTTGCCACCGGCGGGGGAGGCCCCGGACCCGCCCGCCGGGCCACGCTGCTGCCATGACGACGATCGACGTGCGCGACCTCACCAAGGAGTTCGGCGACAGCCGGGCCGTGGACGGGCTCACCTTCACCGTGGAACCCGGCCGGGTCACCGGCTTCCTCGGCCCCAACGGCGCCGGCAAGTCCACCACCCTGCGCCTCGTCCTCGGCCTGGACCGGCCGACCTCCGGCACGGCCACCCTCGGCGGCACGCCCTACGCCGACCTCCACGAGCCGCTGCGCCGGGTCGGCGCGCTGCTCGACGCACAGGCCCCGCACGGCTCCCGCACCGGCCGCGACCACCTGCGGATCCTCGCCGCCGCCAACCGCCTCCCGGCGGCCCGGGTGGACCAGGTCCTGGAGGAGACCGGCCTCGCCCCCGCCGCGCGCCGCCGGGTGAGGACGTACTCCCTCGGCATGCGCCAACGCCTCGGCGTCGCCGGCGCGCTCCTCGGCGACCCGCCCGTGATCATGCTGGACGAGCCGTCCAACGGACTCGACCCCGAGGGCATCATCTGGATCCGCGGGCTGCTGCGGCGACTGGCCGGCGAGGGCCGCACCGTCCTGGTCTCCAGCCACCTCATGAACGAGACCGCCTCCTACGCCGACCACCTGGTGGTCCTCGGTCGTGGCCGGCTCCTCGCCGACCTGCCGATGCGCGAGTTCATCGACGCGCGCGTCCAGCCCGGCGTCCGGGTGCGCACCAGCGACGACCAGGCCCTGGAGGAGAGCCTCGCCAAGGCGGGCCACGAGGCGGAACGGTCCGCCGACGGCGTCTGGAGGGTGCGTCACGCGCGCGTGGACGACATCGGCCGCCTCACCTGGCAGCACGGCGTCCCCGTCCTGGAACTCGCCGCCGAGGAAGGCACCCTGGAACAGGCGTACCTGGACCTCACCGCCACCGAGACCGAGTACGCCGCCCCGACGCAGGAGAGCTGACCATGCCGTTCGCACCCGTCCTCCACTCCGAGTGGCTGAAGATCCGCACCCTGCGTTCGCTGTACGGCTCCCTCGCCGCCCTGCTGGCGGTGGCCGCGGGGTTCGCCGCGCTCGCCGGGACCTCGGACACCCAGAGCCCGGACTTCGACCCGCTGCTCACCGTGTTCCTCGGTATCGGGCCCGCCCAGATCGCCGCCATCGCCTTCGGCGCCCTGGCCGTCTCGTCGGAGTTCCAGGGCGGCGGACTGCGCCAGGCGCTCACCGCCGTGCCGCAGCGGGGGCGCTGGTTCGCGGCCAAGGCCGTCGCCGTCGCCTTCCCGGCCCTCGCGGTGGGGCTGCTCACGGGGGTGGTGTCGCTGCTCCTGGGCCGCGCCGCCCTCGGTGAGGCGGCGGACGGGATCAGCGGGCCGGCGCAGGTGCGGGCCGTCGTCGCCTGCGGGATCTATCTGACGCTGATGGCCCTGCTCGCCCTCGGCCTGGCGGCGCTACTGCGCAGCGGGATCGCCACGCTGAGCATCCTCATCCCGTTCATCCTGGTCGTCGGCTTCGTCATCGGGGACGCCGCGGGCGGCGCCACCGACTACCTGCCCGACCGGGCCGGCCAGATCGCCCTCCGCTCCGCCTCGGACAGCTCCCTCGGCCCCTGGGCCGGTCTCACCGTGACGGCCCTGTGGGCGGCGGCGGCGTTGGCGGCGGGCGCGTGGAGCGTACGGCGCCGGGACGCCTGACGGAGCCCTGGGGCTGCGCTGGGCTCCTGACGCCCCGCCAATTGTCAGTGGCGGCGGCTTTACTGGACCCATGGACCTCGCACGGTGCCTGGCGACCGTCGACCGGCTGTGCGTCCGCCCCTTCCCGGCGGAGCACGGCTGGTCCGACGTGGGCCGGCAGGCGCCGGGCTACTTCCTGGCCGAGTGGGCCGACAGCACGGGCCGCCCCCGCGACGAACCGCTCACCGAGGAGGACGTGGAGGCCCTGCGGGACGCCCTGGCCGACCGCCTCGACCGGCGCTGGCCACCCGAGCCCCGCTGGGGCATGGGCACCCTCAGGATCCGCGCCGCCCGCGACGAACCCGTCCCCGAGCCCTGGGCGAGCGTCAGTGTCCTGGTGGACGACGTGGACCTCTGGCGCATCCCCGCGTCCGGCCGCTGGATAGCCCTGGGCGTGACCCGATCCCGCGAGACGGACCCGGCCCGCCTGGTGATCGCGGTGACATCCGTGGACCCCATATGACCAAACCCACCCTCACGCCCACGGGCCTACGCCCCCACCTGCCTACGTCCCCGCCGGCCTACGCCCGCGCCCGTGTCCGAAGTCGTCCGTACTCCTCGGCCATGGTCTCCGTCGTCCAGTGGGCGTTCAGGCCGGAGGGGTTGGGCAGGACCCATACGCGGGTGTCGCCGAAGGTCCGCTCCTGTGGGCCGACGGTCGCCTTGCGGTCGTCGAACGCGGCGCGATAGGCGGTGACGCCCACGACCGCGAGCCAGCGGGGCGCCAGCCGGGTCACCTTCTCGGCCAGCAGCCGCCCGCCCTCCCGGTACTCGGCGGCGCTCAGCTCGTCGGCCCGTGCCGTCGCGCGCGCCACGACGTTCGTGATGCCGAGCCCGTACGACAGCAACTCACGCTGCTCCGACGGATCCATGAGCCTCGGGGTGAAACCGGAGCGGTGCAGCACCGGCCAGAAGCGGTTGCCGGGGCGGGCGAAGTGGTGGCCGGTCGCCGCCGTCATCAGGCCCGGGTTGATACCGCAGAACAGCACGTCGAGGCCGTCCGCGACCACGTCCGGGACGAGGCGGTCGCGGGCGGCCTCCAGTTCCGCGCGGGTGAGCCGGGTCGGCCGGGTCGGCCTGGTCGGCCGGGTCAGAGGATCGCCCCGGGGGTGTAGCCCGCGGCCTCCGGGCGCTGCTTCACGATCTCCTCGATCCGGGCCACGACGGAGCCGACCTGGTCGGCCGCGGCGCCGGTGAAGGAGAGCTTGTCGGCCATGAGCGCGTCCAGCTGAGCGCGGTCGAGGGGGATGCGGGTGTCGGCGGCGAGCTTGTCCAGGAGTTCATTGCGCTCGGCCCCCTGCTCCCGCATGGCGAGGGCGCTCGCGACGGCGTTCTCCTTGATCGCCTCGTGCGCCTCCTCCCGGCCCACACCGGCGCGCACCGACGCCATCAGCACCTTCGTCGTGGCGAGGAACGGCAGATAGCGGTCCAGCTCGCGCGCCACGACGGCCGGGAACGCCCCGAACTCGTCCAGCACCGTCAGGAACGTCTCCAGCAGTCCGTCCAGCGCGAAGAACGCGTCCGGCAGCGCGACCCGGCGCACCACCGAGCAGGACACATCGCCCTCGTTCCACTGGTCGCCCGCCAGCTCGCCGGTCATCGAGGCGTAGCCGCGCAGGATCACCATCAGGCCGTTGACGCGCTCGCAGGAGCGGGTGTTCATCTTGTGCGGCATCGCGGAGGAGCCGACCTGACCGGGCTGGAAACCCTCGGTCACCAGCTCGTGCCCGGCCATCAGCCGGACCGTCTTGGCCAGCGAGGACGGCGCCGCCGCGAGCTGCACCAGCGCGGTGACCACCTCGTAGTCCAGCGAGCGCGGATAGACCTGGCCGACGGAGGTGAAGGCGGACGAGAAGCCGAGGTGCCCGGCGATCCGCCGCTCCAGCTCAGCGAGCTTGCCCGCGTCGCCGCCGAGCAGGTCGAGCATGTCCTGGGCGGTGCCGACGGGCCCCTTGATGCCGCGCAGCGGATAGCGGCCGAGCAGCTCCTCGACCCGGCCGTACGCCACCAGCAGTTCGTCGGCGGCGGTCGCGAACCGCTTGCCCAGCGTCGTGGCCTGCGCGGCGACATTGTGGCTGCGGCCGGCCATGACCAGCTCGCCGTACTCGCCGGACAGCTTGCCGAGCCGGGCGAGGACCGCCACCGTACGGTCGCGGACCAGCTCCAGGGAGAGCCGGATCTGGAGCTGCTCGACGTTCTCGGTGAGGTCGCGGGAGGTCATGCCCTTGTGGACCTGCTCGTGCCCGGCGAGGTCGTTGAACTCCTCGATCCGCGCCTTCACATCGTGCCGGGTGACCTTCTCGCGCTCGGCGATCGAGGCCAGGTCCACGGTGTCGAGCACCCGCTCGTAGTCGGCGATCGCCGCGTCCGGCACCTCGATCCCGAGGTCCTTCTGCGCCCGCAGCACGGCGAGCCAGAGCCGGCGCTCCAGCCTCACCTTCTGCTCGGGCGACCAGAGCGTGGCCAGCTCGGCGGAGGCGTAGCGTCCGGCGAGGACGTTCGGGATACGGGGCTTGGCGGGAGCGGAAGTCACGTAGACGGATTCTACTGGCGGTTCGTGCAGGCCGGCGCCACGGGTCGATTCGTCGGAAGCTACGAGGGGGTACGGCGTCCGGGCCGCTCCTCGTAGGGCAGCAGGTCGGGCCGCTCTTCGTAGGGCAGCAGGTCGGGCCGCTTCGCCGACCGGCCGTCCCCCGACGAGCGCCCCGTGATCCGCCGGCCGATCCACGGCAGGAGGTGCTGCCGGGCGAAGCGCGCGTCGGCGACCCTGCGGGCGGCCCAGCCGGGCGGCGCGGAGGGCGGCATCGGAAGCCGCCAGTCCGGGTCCTCGGGCGGCTGCCCCAGGCTCTGCCAGACCGCCTCGGCGACCCGGCGGTGCCCCTCGGCCGTCAGATGCAGCCGGTCCACGTCCCAGACCCGGGGATCGCTCAGCGACGGCGCCCCGTACAGGTCGACCACCAGCGCCCCGTGCCGCGCGGCCAGGTCGTCCACGCAGGAGAACAGCTCCTCCATCCGCGGCCGGAACCGCTCCAGGACCGGCCCCTGCCGCCCCGGGCTGCGCATCAGCACCAGCTGCCCGCAGGACGGCGCCAGGGTCTCCACGGCCTCGGTCAGCAGCGCGCGGACCCGGCCCATGTCGCACTGGGGGCGCAGGGTGTCGTTGAGGCCGCCGACCAGCGTGATCACATCGGCGCCCATCGCGGCGGCGACCCCGACCTGCTCGTCGACGATCTGCCCGATCAGCTTGCCGCGCACGGCGAGGTTGGCGTACCGGAATCCGGGGGTCCGTGCGGCCATCCGCGCCGCGAGGAGATCGGCCCAGCCGCGGTAGGAGCCGTCGGGGAGCAGGTCCGACATGCCCTCGGTGAAGGAGTCACCGACCGCGACCAGGCTGGAGTACGGCGGGGGCGGGGGCGGGGGCGGGGAGGAGGCGTTCGTCTGCATGGCGTCAGCGATGCTAACCCGAGCGACATACCCGGCGGTCGGTCGGTCCGGGTCCGGGCACGGAAGACCGTGTCCGGACCCGGGCACGGAAAACCGCCCCCCGCCGAGGCGAAGGGCGGTCTCCCGCGCGCTAGACGTGCTGCCCGAACAGCTCCTGGAGCACGTCCTCCATGGTCACCAGGCCGCCCAGCCGCCCGTCCTCGCCCAGTACGGCGGCCAGATGCGTCCGGCTGCCCCGCATGGCGGTCAGGACGTCGTCCAGTGGCGTGGACTCACGTACGCGGGCGATGGCCCGCATGTCGCGCAGCCGGAACGGCTCGTCCCGCGGTGAGGCGTCCAGCGCGTCCTTCACATGGAGGTAGCCCACGATCCGGCGGCCCTCGTCCACGACGGGGAAGCGGGAGAAGCCCGACTCGGCCGACAGCCGCTCCAGCTCCTCCGGGGTGACGCCCACGCGCGCGTAGACGACCCGCTCCAGCGGCATCACCACATCGTTGACCGGCCTGCGGCCCAGCTCCAGCGCGTCGTGCAGCCGCTCCAGCGCCCGGTCGTCGATCAGTCCGGCCTCCCCGGAGTCCCGGACGAGACGTGCCAGCTCGGCGTCCGAGAACGTGGCCGTGACCTCGTCCTTCGTCTCGACCCGCAGCAGCCGCAGCAGGGTGTTCGCGAACGCGTTGATCGTGAAGATCACCGGCCGCAGCGCCCGGGCCAGCGCCACCAGCGGCGGGCCCAGCACCAGCGCGCTGCGCACCGGCTCGGCCAGCGCGATGTTCTTCGGCACCATCTCGCCGAGGAGCATGTGCAGATACGTGGCCAGCGACAGCGCGATGACGAACGACACCGCGTGTCCGGCGCCGGAGGGCACCCCCATGGCGTGGAACGCGGGCTCCAGCAGATGCGCGATCGCCGGCTCGGCGACGACACCCAGCACCAGGGTGCAGAGCGTGATGCCGAGCTGGGCCGCCGCCATCAGGGCGGACACATGCTGAAGCCCCCACAGCACCCGCTTGGCCCGCCGGTCGCCCTGTTCGGCGTACGGCTCGATCTGCGAGCGGCGCACCGAGATCAGCGCGAACTCGGCGCCGACGAAGAACGCGTTGACGACCAGGGTCGCGAGACCGATCAGCAGTTGTACGGCGATCACTTCGCCCCCTCCTCGTCACTGTCCAGGGCGTCGGCGAGCGGTGCGCGCAGCAGCAGGCGCGCGGCCCGGCGGCCGGACGCGTCGACCACGTCGAGCCGCCAGCCGGTCACCTCCACCGTGTCGCCGTCCTCGGGGATCCGGCCCAGCCGGGTGGCGACCAGCCCCGCCAGCGTCTCGTAGGGGCCCTCCGGGGGCCGCAGCCCCACGCGTACGAGCTGGTCCATGCGGGCCGCTCCGTCGGCCGAGAACAGGTTGTGCCCGTCCTCGTCGATCCCGGCCGGGGCCAGGTCGGGGGTCTCCTGGGGGTCGTGCTCGTCGCGGACCTCGCCGACGACCTCCTCCACGATGTCCTCCAGCGTCGCCACACCGGCGGTGCCGCCGTACTCGTCGATGACGACGGCCATCGTGCGCTTGCCGGACAGCCGGTCGAGGAGCCGGTCGACGGTGAGGGACTCGGGCACCAGCAGCGGCTCGCGCATCAGCTCGGCCACCGGGGTGCGGGGCCGTTGGTCGGAGGGAACCGCGAGGATGTCCTTGATGTGCGCCGTACCGACGACCGAGTCGAGGCTGCCGCGGTAGACCGGGAACCTGGACAGACCGGTCGCCCGGGTCGCGTTCGCCACGTCCTCGCAGGTCGCCTGGGCTTCGAGGGCGATGACCTGGACGCGCGGGGTCATCACGTTCTCGGCGGTCAGGTCGGCCAGGTTCAGGGTGCGCACGAACAGCTCGGCCGTGTCGGCCTCCAGCGCGCCCTCCTTGGCGGAGTGCCGGGCGAGCGCGGCCAGTTCCTGCGGTCCGCGCGCGGAGGCCAGCTCCTCGGCGGGCTCGATGCCGAAGCGGCGCACGATCCGGTTCGCGGTGTTGTTGAGATGGGTGATGAAAGGCCGGAACAGTGCGGTGAACCAGCGCTGCGGGTTGGCCACGTACTTGGCCACGGCCAGCGGCGAGGAGATCGCCCAGTTCTTCGGCACCAGCTCGCCGACGACCATCAGGAACACGGTCGACAGCGCCGTACCGAGCACCAGGGCGATCGAGGAGGCCGCCGAGCCGGATATGCCGACCGCGCGGAGCGGACCGGCGATGAGCCGGGCGATGGAGGGCTCGGAGAGCATGCCCACGACCAGGTTGGTGACCGTGATGCCGAGCTGGGCGCCGGAGAGCTGGAACGTCAGATTCCGTACGGCCTTCAGAGCGCCGCCCGCGCCCCGCTCGCCGCGCTCCACGGCCCGTTCCAGCTCGCCGCGCTCGACGGTGGTCAGCGAGAACTCCGCGGCGACGAAGGCGCCGCAGGCGAGGGAGAGCAGGATCGCCACGAACAGCAGGAGCACTTCGGTCATCGGTTCACCCCCGTCCCATGGTCGAGCAGGGCGAGGAGGTTCGCGCGGTGTCCTGAAACGTGCTGTCCTGAAATGTGCTGTCGTGAAACGCGGTGTCGTGCATCGACGTGTCGTGCGACGCGGTGTCGTGCGACGCGGTGTCGTGGATCGCGGTGTCGGGAGTCGCTATGTCGACCAGGAGCCCGACTAGGAGGTTCGTCCATCGGAGGACGCTCACACCTTTCGTGAAGTCATGGGGGAACCGAAGTGTGTCCCCAAGCGTAAAGGACGGGCAAAGCTATCAAGCCATGAGTGATTTCACCCACCGTCGCCATTCATCCTGCGGCGCGTACCCCGCCGACCGCCAGGCATGGTGCGCGGTCTCGTTCTCGGCCAGCACCATGGCGTCCGCGCGCCGCCCGCCGAGCGCGCCGAAGCGCTCCTCCGCCGCGGCCAGCAGCGCCGAGCCGATGCCGCGCCGCCGCCGCGCGGGATGCACGGCCAGCCGGTACAGATGGCACCGCCAGCCGTCGAACCCGGCGATCACCGTCCCGACCAGCTCACCGTCCAGTTCCGCCAGGATCAGCGCCTCCGGGTCGCGGGCGACCAGCCGCTCCACGCCCTCCCGGTCGTCACTGATGCTGGTGCCCTCGGCGGCCGTCTTCCAGAAGGCCAGCACGCTGTCCAGATCGGTGGGTGTCGCGGGCCGTGTCCCCAGTTCACTCATGCCGATGATCACAGCATGCGAGCGAGGTCCCGCATAAGCGGGTTTCCGGTATACGGACGGTCACATCTTGATGTACGGGCACGCCCGCCCGCCCCGCCGACGCCGGTCCGGCCCTTGCGGGTGCTAGCGCATCGACGCTAGCGTCGTTCCATGGCGAAGACTCAGCTGAACGTCCGGGTGGACGAGGGCACCGCGCGGGCCGCCCGGGAGCGTGCCCTGGCCCGCGGGATCAGTGTGAACCGCTACATCGAGGAACTGGTCCGGCAGGACACCGGGGAGATCGGCCACACCTTCGTGGAGGCCGCCGCCGACTTCATGAAGCAGTACGAGTCGGTGTTCGCGGAAGAGTTCGGCACCGACCGGGAGGGCCACCGCACCGACGACGACCGCCGCTGAGCCCTTGAGAGATCTCACCGTCGACCTCGCCTGGCTCCTCATGCTCGCCGAGCAGAAGACACCGGGCGACCCCCAGGTCACCGACTGGGGCGCCCTCGTCGCCGCCGTGGCACGCCACCGGGCGGAGATATTCGACGTCCCCGTCTACGACACCCCGCAGGCGCGCGCGGCGGCCCTGCTCCAACTGCTGCTCCACGTCCCCGCCCTGGAGCGCTCCAACGCCCTGTTCGCCTGCTCCGTCGCCTACGCCTACCTCGTCGCCAGCGGCGTCAAGGTCGTCATCTCGCCCGTCCAGGTGCGCGATCTGGCCCGGCTGGTCAAAGACGGCGAGGTGTCCGTGCAGGACATCGCGCGCGAACTGCTCCGATGGAGCCTGTGACCCGACCCCCGCCGCCGATCCCGTGCGCGAGGCAGCGCGCCTCGCCCGCCGTCCCGTAGGCGGATTTCGATACGAGGACGATAGGTCCCGGCTCGTAGCCTCGGAGCATGCGCGTACTGATCGTCGAGGACGAGCCCTACATGGCCGAGGCCATTCGCGATGGGCTGCGCCTGGAAGCCATCGCGGCGGACATCGCGGGTGACGGCGGCACCGCGCTGGAACTGCTGAGTGTCAACAGCTACGACATCGCCGTCCTCGACCGGGACATCCCCGGACCGTCCGGTGACGAGATCGCCCGACGCATCGTCGCCTCCGGCAGCGGTATGCCGATCCTCATGCTGACCGCCGCCGTCCGGCTCGACGACAAGGCCACCGGATTCGAGCTGGGTGCCGACGACTACCTCACGAAACCGTTCGCACTCCAAGAACTCGTCCTCAGGCTCAGGGCCCTCGACCGCAGACGCGCGCACAGCAGGCCGCCCGTGCGGGAGATCGCGGGCCTGCGGCTGGACCCGTTCCGCCGCGAGGTCCACCGCGACGGCCGCTACGTGGCGCTCACCCGCAAGCAGTTCGCCGTACTCGAAGTCCTCGTCGCCGCCGAAGGCGGGGTCGTCAGCGCGGAAGAACTTCTGGAACGGGCCTGGGACGAGAACGCCGACCCGTTCACCAACGCCGTACGCATCACCGTCTCGGCCCTGCGCAAACGCCTCGGCGAGCCCTGGATCATCGCCACCGTGCCCGGCGTCGGCTACCGCATGGACCCGGCACCCGGCACCGGACCCGAGGGGCGCGACCATGGATAGGCAGCCCGGCGTGAGCGTACGCGTCAAGCTCACCCTCAGCTACGCCGGATTCCTCATGCTGGCCGGCGCCCTGCTGATGGGCGCGGTGTGGGTGTTCCTGCTGAGCTACGTCCCCGATCGCGCCATGCTCATCAACCCCGACGACAAGCCCGACGGCGGCGTCTTCCCCATCCGGTCCGTCCTCCTGGAGACCTTCGCCCCCAGAGCCGCCGCGGTGATGGCGCTGCTGCTGGTGTTCGGTCTCGTCGGCGGCTGGATCCTCGCCGGCCGCATGCTCGCCCCGCTGACCAGCATCACGGACGCCACCCGCAAGGCCACCGGCGGATCGCTCTCCCACCGGGTCCGGCTGCCGGGACGCGGGGACGAGTTCCGCGAACTCGCCGACGCCTTCGACACCATGCTGGAACGGCTCGAAGCACACGTCGCCGAACAGCAGAGATTCGCCGCCAACGCCTCGCACGAACTGCGCACCCCCCTGGCCACCATGCAGGCCCTGCTCGACGTGGCCCGCAGCGATCCGCACCGCGACACCGACGCGTACGTCGAACGCCTCCGCGCCGTCAACGCCCGCGCGATCGACCTCACCGAGGCACTGCTCGTGCTCAGCCGCGCCGACAAGCAGACGTTCACCCGGGAGCCCGTCGACCTGTCCCTGCTCATGGAAGAGGCCACCGAGACCCTGTTCCCACTCGCCGGGAGACGCGGGGTCGCCCTCGACACCTCCGGTGACCTCGCCGCGGCCTCCGGGTCGCCGACGCTGCTGCTCCAGATGACGACGAACCTCGTGCACAACGCCATCGTGCACAACCTGCCCGCGCACGGATTCGTACGGGTCCGCACCGGCGTCCGCTCCGGGAACGCGATGCTCACCGTCGAGAACAGCGGTGACCTGCTCTCCCCGCGGTTGGTCTCGACCCTCACCGAACCGTTTCAGCGCGGCACCGAACGCATCCAGCACGACCACGCCGGGGTCGGCCTCGGCCTGGCCATCGTCCAGCGGATCGTCCACGTGCACGACGGTTCCCTCACGCTCACCCCGCGCGCCGACGGCGGCCTGCGCATCGCCGTCCTGCTGCCCGCCCCGGCAGCGCATCCAGCCGAGCAGTACAGGAAGCCGATCAGTGAGTGAAGTAAGAGAAGAAGCGAGAGAAGAAGCGAGAAAAGAAGCAGGAGAGGACGTCGCGGGCGCGCGGCACCGGAGCGAAGCGGAGGAGCGCGCCGGGACCACCGGAGGGCCCTCGGCCACCGGAACGCACGCGACCACCGGAACGCATTCGGCCACCAGAGGGCTCTCGACCGTCCCCCGGGTGATCCGTGGCCTGTCCCGGCCGGAGCCCTGGAAGCGCGGCCGGGTGCTCACCGCGGCGGCGCTGCTGCTCGGCCTGGTCATCCTGCTCCACGCGCGGATACCGAACCGGATCGGGAACCTCGGCAGCCTGGTGGAGACCTTCCTGCCCTGGTCCGGCGTGTTCGTGCCGGTGCTCGTGGCCGGGGCGCTGTGGCGCCGGTCCGCCTCCGCGCTGGTCGCGCTGCTGCTGCCGGTCGTGGCGTGGGTGGGTCTCTTCGGCGGGCTGCTCACCGACAAGTCGGGGGCGGGCGGCGACCTCACCGTCGTCAGCCACAACGTCGACGCCGACAACCCCGACCCCGCCGGCACCGCCCGCCACCTGGCCGTCTCCGGTGCGGTCCTGCTGGCCCTGGAGGAGATCAGCGCACAGGCGAAGCCGGTGTACGAGGCGGAACTGGCGAAGGCGTACCCGTACCACTCGGTGCAGGGCACCGTCGGCCTGTGGAGCAAGCTGCCGCTGACCGGCATCCGGCCGGTGGACACCGAGCGGGACCTCGGGCCGCTGGGGGACTCCAAGCCCGCCGCCGTCCAACTCACCGGCAACCGGGCGCTGCGTGCCACGGTGGCCACCGACCACGGGCCGCTGGCCGTGTACGTGGCCCATCTGGGATCCGTCCGCGTGAACCCCAGGGGCGGCTTCGGGACGGAGACCCGGAACAGGAACTCCGAGGCACTCGCCCGGGCCGTCGCCGCCGAGCGGAACCAGCGCGTGGTGCTGTTGGGCGATCTGAACGGCACCACGGACGACCGCGGGCTCGACGGCCTCACCTCGCAACTGCACTCGGCCCAGGACGAGGCAGGGAACGGCTTCGGCTTCAGCTGGCCCGCGCGGTTCCCGACGGTACGGATCGACCAGATCCTCACCCGGGGCGTGGAGCCGCGCAGCGCGTGGGTGCTGCCGGCCACCGGGAGCGACCACCTGCCGGTGGCGGCCCGCGTCAGCTGGTGACCGCGTCCCGATCCCGCTGAGGCGCCGCCCCGGAGGACCCGGAACATATCGTCGGCGTATCGAGAACCGCATACGCGCCGGCAACACCAGGTCGCCTTGACTGGCGGCATGTCCTCCAGCGAACCAGTACCCACAGCAGCCGGGACCCGGCGGTACCCGGGGGCGGGCGCCCCGGGCGGCCCGCTCACCGTCCGGCCCATCAGGAGCGTCGATCACCTGGCGTTCGTACGGGCCCAGCGGTCGGCCAGCTTCCTGCAGACACCGGCCTGGAGCCGGGTGAAGACCGAGTGGCGCGGTGAGTCCCTCGGCTGGTTCGACGGCGGACGACTGGTCGGCGCCGGGCTCGTCCTGCACCGCCCGGTGCCGCGGCTCGAACGGTTCACCCTGGCCTATCTCCCCGAGGGCCCGGTCATCGACTGGACCGGCGATCTCGGCCGGTGGCTCGACCCGCTGGCGGCCCGCCTCACCGCGCACGGCGCGTTCGCGATCCGGCTCGGCCCACCGGTGCGCACGGACACCTGGAGCGCCGCCCAGGTCAAGGAGGGGATCGCCGACCCGGGCCGTACGGCGCTCACCGAGGTGCCCGGCCGGTGGACCGACCCGGTCGGCGCCCGCGTGGCCGACCGGCTCAGGGACGCGGGCTGGCTGCCGCAGAGCCCCGAGGACGGCTTCGGGGTCGGGCATCCGCAGTTCAAGTACGAGCTTCCGCTGGCCGGCAGGACCGAGGACCAGTTGCTCAGCGGCATGAACCAGCAATGGCGCCGCAACATCAGGAAGGCGGCCAAGGAGGGAGTCGAGGTCACGGTCGGTACGGTCGACACGCTCGGCGAGGACCTGAAGGCGTTTCACGACCTCTACGTCCACACCGCCGAACGGGACCGCTTCACCCCCAGGCCGCTGCGCTACTTCGCGACCATGTTCGCCGCCCTGAACGCGGAGGACCCGGAGCGGATCACGCTCTATCTGGCCCGCCATCAGGGCGACTTGGTCGCCGCCACCGTCCTGGTCCGCGTCGGCGCCCACGCGGTGTACGCCTACGGCGCCTCCTCCACCGGGAAGCGCGAGGTGCGCGGCTCCCACGCCTGCCAGTGGGCGATGATCCGCGACGCGCTCGCGGCCGGCTGCGACGTGTACGACCTGCGCGGCATCACCCCCACCCTCGACGCCGACGACCCACATGTCGGCCTGATCCGGTTCAAGGTCGGCACCGGTGGTCAGGCGGTGCGGTACGTGGGGGAGTGGGACCTGCCCCTGCGGCCGATGATCTACCGGGCTTTCGGCCTCTATATGAGGCGCCGCGGACGGTAGGCCCAAGGGCACGGATCGGCCGGTCGTTTCGGCGTCAGTGCGCCCACGGGTCCTTCTGGTGAATTCACCTCGTCGATGGTTCCGCGGGATATCGCCCGCATATCGAAAACCCGATACGTTCCGGCAACGCCACCTCTCCTTGACTGTCCGCATGACCTACAGCGAACCGCCCCGCATCACCGTCTACGGGTGCGGCCCGGATGAGGCCGCCCTGTTCCGAGAGCTGGCCCCTCGCTTCGGTGTGACGCCGACCATCACGAACGCACCGGTGTCCGCGGCGAATACCGGGCTGGCATCCGGAAGCCGGTCCATCAGCGTCGACCACAAGACTTCCGTCACCGACGCGACCCTTCTCGCGCTGCGCCGAGCCGGCGTCACGTATGTCTCCACCCGGAGTATCGGACGCAACCACATCGACGTGGAGTACGCGGACAGCATCGGCATCACCGTGGAGAACGTCAGCTACTCACCGGACAGCGTGGCCGACTACACCGTGATGTTGATGCTGATGGCCGTGCGCGACATGAAATCCACCGTCCGGCGCGCGGAGGTGCACGACTACCGGCTGAACGAGGCGCGCGGGAGGGAATTGCGCGATCTGACCGTGGGTGTGATCGGTACCGGCCATATCGGTGCCGCGGTCATGGACCGGCTGAGGGGTTTCGGCTGCCGAGTGCTCGCTCATGACAAACGCCCCAAGACTTCCGCCGCATACGTTCCTCTCGACGCGTTGTTGCGCCAGCCTCATGGAGGCCAGCGGTTTCAGCGCGTACGACTACGAGTGGTGGCACTACACACTCACCGACGAGCCCTATCCGGACACGTATTTCGATTTCCCCGTCGGCTAGTCGAGCACACGACGGGGGCGTCCCCCGCTACCCGGGACGCGGGGCCTCCCGCGTCCGGAACGCCTCCGCGTCCCAGGTTCCGTCCAGACGGGGCGCCAGCCAGTGCGGGGCCGCCGACCGGAAGGCGGGCGGGGCGAGGGCGCCGACGCCCTCCGGGAGGGCACCCAGCAGTGGGGCGCCCGCCACCTCGGGCAGGTCGGCGAGATTGCAGCGCGAGGCGAGGTCGGGAGCGGCGGGCCAGCCGCCGATGACCACGCCCAGCGGATCCACCCCCCGCGCCCGCAGCTCACGGGCCGTCAGCTCGGTGGTGTTGAGGGTGCCCAGGCCCGCCGAGGCCACGATCACCACCGGCGCCCCGAGCAGTTCGGCGGCGTCGGCGAGTGTGCCCCCGGCCGGGTCGAAGCGGACCAGCAGCCCGCCCGCGCCCTCGACCAGCACCAGATCGTGCTCGGTGGCCAGCTTGGCGGCCGTCTCGGCGATGTCGGCCGGGTGGACCGGAGCCCGTCCGGCCCGCCGCGCGGCGGTCGCGGGGGCCAGCGGATCCGGGTAGCGGGCCAGCTCGGCCGCCGTGACGGTACCGGCCAGCCGTACGACCTCCTGCGCGTCCCCGCGCTCGTGCGGCCGGACCCCGGTCTGCGCGGCCTTGAGGACGGCCACCGACCGGCCGGCCGCGCGCGCGGAGACCGCGATCGCGGCGGTCGTGACGGTCTTGCCGATCTCGGTGCCGGTGCCCGTGATCACCAGTACGGCCATCTCAGCCCTCCCGTGCCGCCGCGCACACCGCGCGGCCGATCCGTGCCACGTCCTGGTCGTCGGTGACGTACGGCGGCATCGTGTACACGAGGTCGCGGAACGGCCGCAGCCACACCCCTTCGCGGACGGCCGCCGCCGTGGCCGCCCTCATGTCCACCGGGTGGTCGAGCTGGACCACCCCGATCGCGCCGAGGACCCGTACGTCCCGGACGCCGGGCAGCCCGGCCGCCGGGGCGAGCGCCTCGCGCAGGCCCGACTCGATCCGTTTGACCTCGGCCCGCCAGTCCTGGCCGAGCAGCAGCTCGATCGACGCGCAGGCGACGGCCGCCGCCAGCGGGTTGCCCATGAACGTCGGCCCGTGCGCGAGCACCGGCACCTCGCCGCGGGAGATCCCGTCGGCCACGCGCGCGGTGCACAGCGTGGCCGCCATCGACAGATAGCCGCCGGTCATCGCCTTGCCGACACACATCACATCCGGTGTCACCGCCGCGTGCTCCGCCGCGAACAGGGCGCCCGTACGGCCGAAACCGGTGGCGATCTCGTCGCACACGAGCAGCACGTCCGCCGCGTCGCACGCCTCGCGCAGCACCCGCAGATACGCGGGGGAGTGGAACCGCATCCCGCCCGCGCCCTGCACCACCGGCTCCACGATCACCGCGGCCAGTTCGTGCGCGTGCCGCCCGATCATCTCGCGCAGATGCCCGGCGTACGCCTCGTCGTACGCGGTGGGCGGCGCGTCCGCGAAGACATGCTCGGGCAGCACCCCGCTCCACAGCTGGTGCATCCCGCCCTCGGGGTCGCACACCGCCATCGGCTGCCAGGTGTCGCCGTGGTAGCCGCCGCGCCAGGTCAGCATCCGCCGCTTCTCGGGGCGGCCGAGGGAACGCCAGTACTGGAGGCACATCTTGACGGCGACCTCGACCGACACCGAACCGGAATCGGACAGGAACACATGCTCAAGTCCCGGGGGCGCGATGTCGACCAGCAGCTTCGCCAGCCGGACGGCGGGCTCGTGGGTCAGTCCGCCGAACATCACATGGCTCATGCTCCCGAGCTGTTCGCGCGCGGCCTCGTTGAGCACCGGGTGGTTGTGGCCGTGGATCACCGACCACCAGGACGACATGGCGTCGATCAGCTCGCCCGAACCGTCCGCGAGGCGCAGCCGCACCCCGCGCGCCGACTCCACCACCAGCGGCTCGACCTGGCCGGGCATCGGCCCGTACGGATGCCACACATGCCGCCGGTCCAGCTCCAGCAGTTCGGGCACGGTCAGCTCAGGCATTGGGCGCGAGATCCGTTCCGGCGCCCCGGCGACGCACCGCGACCAGGTCGGACCGGACCGCCCCGGGTCCGGCCTGTCCCCCCACCTGCCCCCCGGCCGCGGCCTCCGCCGGCGACGGCGCACCGGCCCCGGCCCCGGCACCGGCCCCGGCACCCGGCTCGGCATCCGCCCCGGTACCGCGGCGCCCCGCGCCCCCGTCGGCGCCATCCGCGTGCGCCCCGCAGCCACCGGTCCCGTCCGCGCCCCCGGTGTGCGCCCCGCAGCCACCGGTCCCGCCCGCGCCTCCCGCGTGCGATCCGCAACCGCCCGTCCCGTCCGCGCCCGCGTGCGACCCGCAGCCGCCGCCCGCCCGGTGTTCCGGCAGGGTCACCTGGTCGGTGCCCTCCACCTCGAACCCGGCGTCGGCGATCATCTCCAGGTCGGCCTTGCCCGTCTGTCCCTCGGTGGTCAGATAGTCGCCGAGGAAGATCGAGTTGGCCAGGTGCAGGGCGAGCGGCTGGAGCGTCCGCAGATGGACCTCGCGCCCGCCCGCGATCCGCACCTCGACGTCCGGGCAGACGAACCGCACCATCGCGAGGATCCGCAGACAACGCTGCGGGGTCAGATTCCACTCCGTGGCGAGCGGGGTGCCCTCCACCGGGATCAGAAAGTTGACCGGCACCGAGTCCGGGTCCAGCGCGCGCAGCGAGAAGACGACATCGACCAGCTCCGCGTCCGACTCGCCCATGCCCGCGATCAGCCCGGAGCACGCCGAGAGCCCGGCCGCGTGGGCCTTGCGCACGGTGTCCACCCGGTCGGCGTACGTGTGCGTGGTCGTGATGTCGGCGTAGGTCGCCTCGGAGGTGTTCAGGTTGTGGTTGTACGCGTCCGCGCCCGCCGCGCGCAGCCGCTCGGCCTGGCCGTCGGAGAGCAGTCCGAGACAGGCGCACACCTCGACGCCCTCGTGCTCGTCCTTGATCGCCTTGATGGTGCTGGAGACCCGCTCCACGTCCCGGTCGGTCGGACCGCGCCCGCTCGCCACCAGACAGACCCGCTTTGCCCCGCCCGCGAGCCCCGCGGCGGCGGCCTCGGTCGCCTCGTCGGGCTTGAGCCAGGTGTACTTGAGGATCCCGGCCGTGGAGCCGAGCCGCTGGGAGCAGTAGGAGCAGTCCTCCGGGCACAGGCCCGACTTGAGGTTGACGAGGTAGTTGAGTTTCACCCGCCGCCCGAACCAGTGCCGGCGCACCTTCCCGGCCGCGGCCACCACGTCCAGCACATCGTCGTCGGAGAGCGCGAGGACGGCCAGCGCCTCCTCGCGGGTCGGCGACTCGCGCCGAAGCCCCTTGTCCACCAGCGTGTTCAGCAGGTCCATGGGAGCCGATCCTGGCCTACGGAGGCACCCCGGGCCAAGGAGGGTTCGCACAATAGCCGCCGCTGGACGTGTGGGTATTGCCACATCCTGGGGGGCCGGTGCGACGACTAGGGTCTGTTCACTGCCTACAAAATCCCCGGAGGAGCCATGGCGTTCGGCTGGATCGAGGAGCAGGCGCTGCTGCGCCGCGCCGCCGGACTCGTACGGACCCTGCGCCCGCGCCCCGCCGACTCACCGCTGCTGGACCTCGCGAGCAACGACTACCTCGGTCTCGCCCGGCATCCGGAGGTCACCGAGGGCGCCGCGCGGGCCGCGCGGACCTGGGGCGGCGGCGCGACCGGCTCCCGCCTGGTGACCGGCAGCACCGCCCTCCACACCGAGCTGGAGGCGGAGCTGGCCGACTTCTGCGGGGTCGAGGCGGCCCTCGTCTTCTCCTCGGGCTACGCGGCCAACCTCGCCGCCGTCACCGCGCTGGCCCCGCACGGTTCGCTGATCGTCTCCGACGCGGGCAACCACGCCTCCCTGATCGACGGCTGTCGGCTGGCGCGCGGCACCACCCAGGTCGTGGGGCACACCGATCCGGACGCCGTGGACAAGGCGCTGCGGACCCAGGACGGGCCCGCCGTGGTGGTCTCCGACACGGTGTTCTCGGTGGACGGCGACGCCGCCCCGCTCGGCGCGCTCGCCGGGGTGTGCCGGGAGCACGGGGCCGGGCTGCTGGTGGACGACGCGCACGGCCTGGGCGTACTGGGCGACGGCGGCCGGGGCGCGGCCCACGCGGCGGGCCTCGCGGGCGCGCGGGACGTGGTCGTGACGGCCACGCTCTCCAAGTCGCTGGGCAGCCAGGGGGGCGTGGTGCTGGGGCCCGCGCCGGTCATCGACCATCTGGTCAACGCGGCACGGACGTTCATCTTCGACACCGGGCTGGCCCCCGCGGCGGTGGGTGCCGCGCTGGCGGCCCTGCGCCTGCTGCGCCGCGAACCGGAGCGGGCCGCGCGGGCACGGGCGGTGGCCGCCGAACTGCACTCCCGGCTGACGGCCGGGGGGATGGCGTCGGTCCGGCCGGACGCGGCGGTGGTGTCGGTGCGGGCGCCGTCCCCGGAGGGGGCCGTGCGGTGGGCGGCCGAGTGCCGTGCCGCCGGGCTGGCGGTGGGCTGTTTCCGCCCGCCGTCCGTGCCCGACGGTGTCTCGCGGCTGCGGCTGACGGCCCGCGCGGACCTCTCCGGGGAACAGGTCGACCATGCGGTCCAGGTCATCGGCGGGACGCGACCATGAGTCGGTGACACGGTCGAGAGACGCCGAGCACGCGCCCGGCCGGTCGGCCGGGACCCGCGATGACCGGGACGGATCGGGAACGGGCTCCGGGATGGGTGCCTCGGTGGTGTCCTCCGGGAGCGACCCGACTCAGCGGAACGCGGTCGTGAAGCCCGCCCAGCTCTCGGGGGAGAAGAGCAGCGCGGGTCCCGCCGGGTTCTTGGAGTCGCGCACGGCGAGCAGACCGGCCCAGGGGCCCCGGCCCGGCCGGGCCGTCTCGACGCAGTTGTTCGCGCCTGTGCTGTAACTGCTGCGCAGCCATCGCACACCGTGCAGTCGGTCACTCGCAGATACATGTCGAGGCAGTGCTGTCATGGTGCCTCCCTATACGCCGTCATTCATTCCGGCGATGTAGTCCAACGAATCCTCTGGGGAAAGGGCGTGGAACTGAAGGGTGCTGAAGCCCTCGCTGTAGGCACCGAGGTCTTCTCTCCCTTCGAGATAGAGGCTACTCGTCAAGTGGTCTAGAACAACCACGTCCAGATCGGAGGTGCTCGAAAATGAGAAAATAACGAAAGGACCGGTGACGCCGATGTGCGCCCCGGCGGAGAAGGGCAGTACTTGGAGGCGCACTTGGGGCAGCCGCGCGGCCTCCGCGAGCCGCTCCCGTTGACGGGCCATCACCTCGGGCCCACCCACCTCCCGGTGCAGCACGGCCTCGTCCAGCACCGCGTGCAACTCCAGCGGCGGCTCGGCCCGTAGCACATCCTGCCTGGCCAGCCGTACCTCCACCAGCGCGTCCAGCCGCTCCTCGTCCAGCCCCTCCACCGCCGCCCGGGTCACCGCGCGGGCGTACTCCGGCGTCTGGAGCAGCCCCGGCACCACGGTGGTCTCCAGCGTCCGCATCGCGGTCGCCTGTGACTCCAGACTGATGAAATCCCGGTACGTCGGCGGCAGGACACCGCGGTAGGCGTGCCACCAGTGGTGCCGCCCGCTTTCCTCCGAACCGGCCAGCACCAGCAGCAGTTCGCGCAGGTCGGGATCGTTCACCCGGTACGCGTCCAGCAGTAACCGCACATCGGCCGGTTTCACCCCGCTGGCGCCGGTCTCGATCCGGCTGACCTTGGACTGGTGCCAGCCGACCAGAGCGGCGGCCTCACCGCTGGTGAGCCCCGCGCGGGTGCGCAGGGCGCGCAGTTCCGCGCCCAGTTTCCGGCGGCGCACCGCGGGACCGTGCTGCATGGGTTGCTCCCTACTCCTTCCGGGTCGTCCGAATACGGTCTGCCGTCGCAGAGTTCACCGCTTCGAGCGACAGATATATGCATATCTTGGTGGATCGCCACCGAGACCGGCGTGCTGATGGCAGGCTGACGACGTAGCACCAGTCCGGGACCGTACTCGAACCATCCGCCTCCGTGTCGGACTGCGGTTCCGGGGGAAAGGGACGGCGTCGTCATGGCAGATCCTCTGGAAGCGTCCATCACTCTGCCGAGCGATCCCGCCTCGGTGTCGGCGGCCCGCGGTCATGTGGTCGACACCCTGGTCGAATGGGGTCTGCCGGCAGACTCGGACCTGGCGGACACCATCCGTCTGATCGTCTCGGAACTGGCCACCAACGCCGTACAGCACACATTCGGTCAGTCACCCACCTTCACGGTGGATCTGATGGTGGACCATGACGACCGGGTGCGGGTCGGGGTGACGGACAGTCATCCACGATTCCCGAAGCGGCTTCCCGCGGCGGTCCAGCAGGACAACGGCCGCGGCCTGGTGATCATCCGCTGGCTCGCGGCGGAGCACGGCGGCAGGCTCAGGGTGCATCCCACCCGCGAGGGCGGCAAGACGGTCGCCATCGAACTGCCCTGGTCGATCCCGGCCCGCCCGGTGACGACGGCGGGCCGCAAGAAACCGTAGCGCGGCCCCGCGCTCCCCGATGGCCCCGCGCTCCCCGATGGCCACGCCGAGCGGCGCGCACGTACGGCCGCCGCGCGGCCCGACGTACGGGCCTGGCATACGGGAGCCGACGTACCGGCCGACATGCGGACGGGGCGCGAACGGGGCGCGAACGGGCCAGGACGGCCCTGCAAGCGCGCAGGGCGGGTCGTCCGCCGACGACCCGCCCCCAGCCCGTCCGAGGCCGTGACAGCGCGTCAGGACGCTCTCACGGCCCCTCCGGGAGTCACTTCACGCGCCCGTACCAGACACTCCTGGTCCAGATCTTCTGCAGTCGCACCACGTCTCCGGTCTTCGGTGAGTGCCAGATCTTCCCCTTACCGGCGTAGATGCCCACGTGGTAGATGCTGGAGCCCGAGTGGAAGAAGACCAGGTCACCGGCCTTACGGCTCTTGGCCGAGATGTGCTTGGTCTTGTTGTACTGCTGGGCGGCCGTGCGCGGCAGCTTCTTGCCCGCCTTCTTGAACGAGTACTGCGTCAGCCCCGAGCAGTCGAACCGGTTGGGTCCGGTGGCCCCGTACCTGTAGGGAGCACCCTTCTTCGAGGCGGCCACCTTGAGCGCCTTCGACGCCGGCGCGGCTGCCGCCGCCTCGGTGGCGAGTCCGGGTGCCACCACGGTGCCGCCCACGGCGGCGAGGGTCAGGGCCGAGGCCGTGCCGGCCCGGACCATGAGAGACGGGACACGATTGAGCGCGGTCATGCGCAACCCTTCGTCAGCCGCCTGTGAAGGATGACCTGTCGGATTCGGGCTGGCGAAGTGGCCCGGCCGCCCGAAGGCGGCTTCACCCCAAGGACCGCTCGGAGCCGGGAAAAGCGCTCCGACGACCCGTCTTGCCTGGGTCCTCCACTCCTGCCGATCCACTCCTGTCGACCGGGCATCCGGGCGGCGGCAGGATTCGGCGTCCGCCCGGACCGCCCCGCCGCGGTGGCGGGGTCTTGTCGTCAGTCAGGGATCTTCACCTACGTGTGTCCGAAAATCCCAACGGAACCGAGTATTTGTGTTGTTAGTCACCACTCGTCCGTTCGGGTGGACATCCTGAGATCCGAGCGCGTGTCAGAGTGCGCGCACGCCCCGGACCTGCAACGGAGCCCCGCGTTCCGCGCCGTCAAGGGTGCATTGCGCAACCGCGCCGGTGCTCAGGAACGACCTGCTCATACGCCAATAGGAGGTACACCGTTCGGTCCGTTTGAACGCGCGCCCCGGCGTACCGGGGTGAGCCCGTACCGACCGGTTCCGGGTGTACGTCGGCCGCCGTCACGTCAACTGTCGGAGCGCGGAGGCAGGGTCACCCGCGCCGCGCGGCGCTCGCCGTCCAGGACGCGCAGCGCCCGCGCGAGCGTGGCGGGCTGCATCTCGCTCTCGCCCCGGTGGTGCATCAGCGCGAGCGCGTCGCGCAACTCGATCGTCCGCGCCACGAGCGCCTGCGCGGCCCGCAGCGCGCCGTAGGTGTCGGTGTGCCGCGCGGGATTGATCCGGCCCAGCAGATCGACCGCGTCCAGGTAACGGTCGATCAGCTCGCCCTCGGCGCGGGTCAGCGCGGGCAGCGGCGGGTGCTCCGGTGGCAGCATCCGCCCCTCACCTCGCGTCCGGCGTCGTCGGCGCGCCCTTGCGGCTGCTGATGATCCGGTCGACCAGACCGTACTCCAGCGCCTCCCGCGCGGTGAGCGTCTTGTCCCGCTCGATGTCCGCGCCGATCTGCTCGGGCGTACGCCCCGTATGCCGTACGAGGATCTGCTCCAGCCGTACGCGCACCCGCTCCAACTCCGCCGCCTGGATGACGAGATCGCTCGTCCGCCCCTCGATCGGCTCCGGCAGCGACGGCTGACGGATCACCATACGGGCGCCGGGCAGGGCCATGCGCTTGCCGGGCGTGCCCGCCGCCAGCAGCACCGCCGCCATGGAGCCGGCCTGGCCCAGGCAGACCGTCTCCACGTCGCAGGTGACGAAGCGGATCGTGTCGTAGATCGCCGACATGGCGGTGAAGGAGCCGCCGGGGGAGTTGATGTACAGCGAGATGTCGCGGTCCGGGTCCTGGTGCTCCAGATGCATGAACTGGGCCATCACGTCGTTCGCCGCGATGTCGTCCACGGGGGTGCCGAGGAAGACGATCCGCTCCTCCAGCAGCTTCCCGTACGGGTCCAGGGTCCGCCGGCCGTCGCTCGTGCGCTCGGTGAACTCGGGCAGGACATGACGGAAGGACGGTGGGAGCGGCACGGGCGGCATGATCGGTCGGTTCATGGCGGGCGCCTCCTGGTGGCGGGACAGGCAGGGCAGGACAAGGCGGGACAGGCGGGACAGGTAGGACAGGACAAGGTGGGACAGGCAGGGCAGGTGGGACAGAGCAGGGCAGGACAGGGCTGAGGGGAGGGGTGGCGCGGGTCCCGAGCGGGCCTCCCTCTGTAAAAAATGTACAGGACGTACGTTTCTTTGGCGATGTCCGTCGGCTGCCCCGCCGCGCCCCGTCGTCCCGGTCACCGGCTCCGTAAGCTGGGGGCATGGCCTACGAGATTCCGGTGACGCAAGCCAGGGCTGAGCTAGCCGAGCTGATCAACCGGGTGGTGTACGGCGGTGAGCGCGTGGTCGTGACGCGGCACGGCAAGCCCCTCGTCGCCCTGGTGTCCGCCGCCGACCTCGAACGGCTGGAGGAGCCGGAGGGGGCGCCCGAGCCCGCCGAGGAGCAGGTCATCGGCTCCGTCGCCGCGGTGCGCCAGGTCGCCTCGGCGGCACGCGAGCCCCAGCGGTTCGGCGTCGTGGCCGAGCACCGGGGGCCGAATCCGTCGTAGCCGCCCGGCACGCCCTGCTCGGCGGGGTGGCGGAGGTGACCTTCGCCGACGGACCGCGGGCGCTTCTCGCTCCCCGGCCGGACGACACATGCGCGTAACCCGCCCGCCACGGGGTTAACGCGCAGGAAACGCACCGCAATTAGCCTCCCACCACGCCACCTGCGCCGTTCCGGTGGCCGTGGCCCGCGGACCCGTGCCCGTACGGTCCGCAGTGAGGGAGTGAGGTGGGATGTGCGACTGACCCCGCACGAGCAGGAGAGGCTGCTGATCCATGTCGCGGCCGATGTCGCCGACCGGCGCCGGGCGCGCGGCCTGCGGCTCAATCACCCCGAGGCCGTCGCCCTCATCACCTCGCACCTCCTCGAAGGCGCCCGGGACGGCCGTACGGTCGCCGAACTCATGGCGTCCGGGCGCACGGTGCTCACCCGCGACGAGGTCATGGACGGCATCCCGGAGATGATCCACGACGTCCAGGTGGAGGCCACCTTCCCCGACGGCACCAAGCTCGTGACCGTCCACGATCCGATCGTCTGAGGAGGCGGCGATGATCCCCGGAGAACTGCTCTTCGCCGACGGCCCGATCGTCTGCAACGAGGGCCGGGACGTGACCCGGCTGACCGTCCGCAACGCCGCCGACCGGCCCGTCCAGGTCGGCTCGCACTACCACTTCGCCGAGGCCAACCCCGGCCTGGAGTTCGACCGCGCCGCCGCCCACGGCAGACGGCTCGACGTCCCCGCCGGCACCGCCGTACGGTTCGAGCCCGGCATCCCGGTCGCCGTGCGGCTCGTCCCGCTGGCCGGCGCCCGGATCGTGCCCGGACTGCGCGGCGAGACCGGGGGAGCCCTCGATGGCTGAGCTGTCCCGGGCCGCGTACGCCGATCTGTTCGGGCCGACCACCGGGGACCGGATCCGGCTGGCCGACACCACGTTGCTGGTGGAGATCGAGGAGGACCGCTGCGGCGGCCCCGGACGCGCCGGGGACGAGGCGGTGTTCGGCGGCGGCAAGGTCGTCCGCGAGTCCATGGGCCAGTCCCGCACCACCCGGGCGGAGGGCGCCCCCGACACCGTGATCACCGGAGCCGTGATCATCGACCACTGGGGGGTGGTCAAGGCCGACGTCGGCATCCGGGACGGCCGGATCACCGGCATCGGCAAGGCGGGCAACCCCGACACCATGGACGGCGTCCACCCGGACCTGGTCATCGGCCCCGAGACCGAGATCGTCGCGGGCAACGGACGGCTCCTCACCGCGGGCGCCGTCGACGCCCATGTCCACTTCATCTGTCCGCAGATCGCCGACGAGGCGCTCGCCTCCGGTGTCACCACCCTCGTCGGCGGCGGCACCGGCCCCGCCGAGGGCTCCAAGGCGACCACCGTCACCCCCGGACCCTGGCATCTGGCCCGGATGCTGGAGGCGATGGAGGCATACCCCCTCAACATCGGACTCCTCGGCAAGGGCAACACCGTCTCCCACGAGGCGATGCTGTCCCAGATCCGGGGCGGCGCACTGGGCCTGAAGCTGCACGAGGACTGGGGCTCCACCCCGGCCGCCATCGACGCCGCGCTCACCGTCGCCGACCGCACCGGCATCCAGGTCGCCATCCACACGGACACCCTCAACGAGGCCGGGTTCGTGCAGGACACCCTCGCCGCGATCGCCGGTCGCGGCATCCACGCCTACCACACCGAGGGTGCGGGCGGCGGGCACGCGCCCGACATCATGACCGTGGTCTCCGAGCCCCATGTGCTGCCCAGTTCGACCAATCCGACCCGGCCCTTCACCGTCAACACCGCCGAGGAACACCTCGACATGCTGATGGTCTGCCACCACCTCAACCCGGCCGTCCCCGAGGACCTCGCCTTCGCCGAGTCCCGGATCCGGCCCTCCACCATCGGCGCCGAGGACCTCCTCCACGACCTGGGCGCCATCTCGATCATCTCCTCCGACGCCCAGGCCATGGGCCGGGTCGGCGAGGTCGTCCTGCGCACCTGGCAGACCGCGCACGTCATGAAACGCCGACGCGGGCCCCTGCCCGGCGACGGACACGCCGACAACCACCGCGTACGTCGCTATGTCGCCAAGTACACGATCAACCCGGCCCTCGCCCAGGGTCTCGCCCGGGAGATCGGCTCGGTCGAGACCGGTAAGCTCGCCGACCTCGTCCTGTGGGACCCGGCGTTCTTCGGCGTCAAGCCGCTGCTCGTCCTCAAGGGCGGACAGATCGCGTACGCGCAGATGGGCGACGCCAACGCCTCCATCCCGACCCCGCAGCCGGTGCTGCCCCGGCCGATGTACGGGGCGATCGGCCGCGCGCCCGCCGCGAACTCGGTGAACTTCGTGGCACCCCTCGCGGTCGAGGACGGCCTGCCGGAGCGGCTCGGGCTCGGGAAACGGTGGGTCACCATCGACTCCACGCGCGCGGTCACCAAGGCGGACATGCGCGAGAACGACGCCCGGCCCGACGTCCGGGTGGACCCCGACAGCTTCGCCGTCCGGATCGACGGCGAACTGGTCGAGGCGGTACCCGCCGAGGAGTTGCCCATGGCCCAGCGGTACTTCCTGTTCTGACCGCGCCGATTCCGACCGAGCCGACCGTCCCTGCTGCCCCCACCGTCCCTGCTGTACCGACCGTCCCTGCTGTCCCCACCGTCCCGGGTGTTCCGGGCCGCCCGTACCCCCTGTTCCGAAGACCTGCTCACCCGACGGAGGCCAGATGTCCAGGGCGGCGTTGCTCCTGCTGTCCGACGGGCGGTTCCCCGCGGGCGGCCACGCGCACTCCGGTGGGGCCGAGGCCGCCGTCCGGGCCGGCCGGATCACGGACGCGGTGAGCCTGGAGGCGTTCTGCCGGGGCCGATTGCACACGACGGGGCTGGTCGGCGCCGCACTCGCCGCCTCCGCCGCGCTGGGCGCCGACCCAGCCGCCCTGGACGAGGCCGCCGACGCCCGGACCCCCTCCCCGGCACTGCGCGCCGCCGCCCGCCGACTGGGCCGCCAGTTGCTGCGCGCGGCCCGCGCCACCTGGCCGTCGGACGAACTGGACACCCTCGCCCGGGCGTTCCCCAAGGGGGCGCATCAGCCGGTGGTGCTGGGTGTGGTGGCCCGGACGGCGGGCCTGGAACCCGGTGACGCTGCGCACTGCGCGGCCTACGAGAGCGTCAGCGGGGCGGCGTCGGCGACGGTGCGGCTGCTGAGCCTCGACCCGTTCCAGGCGAGCGGGGTGCTGGCCCGGCTGGCGCGGGACGTGGACCGGGTGGCCGAACGGGCCCTGGAGGCGGCGGAACGGGTCACCGCGGAGGGGGCCGAGGCACTGCCCGCCGGATCCGCCCCGCTGCTGGAGATCGGGGCCGAGGCGCACGCGGCGTGGAGCGCGCGCCTGTTCGCGTCCTGAGCGCCACCCCGCCACCTTCGCCACATCCATCGCCCCAACCGCCCTCGTCCCCTGTCCCCTCCGCCCCTCTCGGAAGGAACCGCCGTGCACCTCGACCACGCGCACCCCCTGACCCCGGCCGTGAGCGCCGACTCCCACCGGCCCGACGGCAGCCGCCGCGCCCTGCGCATCGGGCTCGGCGGGCCCGTCGGATCGGGGAAGACCGCCACCGTGGCGGCGCTCTGCCGGGCCCTGCGGCAAGAGCTGTCCCTGGCTGTCGTCACCAATGACATCTACACACGGGAGGACGCTGAATTCCTCCTGCGGGAAGCCGTGCTGCCACCGGAACGGATCACCGCCGTGGAGACCGGCGCGTGTCCGCATACGGCGATCCGGGACGACATTTCCGCCAATCTCGAAGCGGTGGAGGAATTGGAGGAAAAGGTCGGACCGGTCGATCTGATTCTCGTCGAGTCCGGCGGCGACAATCTGACGGCGACTTTCTCCAAAGGGCTCGTGGACGCGCAGATTTTCGTCATCGACGTGGCCGGCGGCGACGATATTCCCCGGAAAGGCGGCCCCGGTGTCACCACGGCCGACCTCCTGGTCGTGAACAAGACCGACCTCGCCCCCCATGTCGGCTCCGATCTCGCCCGGATGGCCGCCGACGCCGACACCCAGCGGGCCGGACTGCCGGTCGTGTTCCAGTCCCTCAGGGGTGACGGCGGCGAGCGCGGCGGCGTCGGCGAGGTGGCGGACTGGGTGCGGGCGCGGGTCGCGGCCTGGGTCGTATGACCGCCGTGGCCGACGGGGTACGGGGCCGCGCGCGGATCCTCGCCCGCGCCGACGGGCGGGGCGGGACCGCCCTGCCCGTGCTGGCGGGGGAAGGGCCGCTCGCCGTACGGCGGACCCGGGGGAGCGGCGGCGCCGCGCACGTCACTCTCGTCGGCGCCATGAGCGGGCCCCTCGGCGGCGACCGCTTCTCCGTACGGGCCGAGGTCGCCGAGCACGCCCGCCTGCGGGTCGGAACGGCCGCCGCCACCCTCGCCCTGCCCGGGCAGACCGCGCGGCCCGCCCGCTACGACGTACGGCTCGACGTCGCCGACGGAGGCGAACTCCACTGGCTGCCTGAGCAGTTGATCAGTGTCCGGGGCAGTGAGCTGTATGTCAGGACGTGTGTGGAGGTGGGCACGGCGGGGCGGCTCGTGCTGCGGGAGGAACAGGTACTCGGACGGGCCGGGGAGGAACCCGGGCTGCTCGGAAGCCGTCTCACTGTACGGGTCGGCGGACGGTGTGTGCTCGACCAGGAACTGCTCTGCGGACCGGGGGCACCGGGCGGCTGGGACGGTCCCGCCGGGCTCGACGGACACCGTGCCGTGGGGCAACTGGTCGTCGTACGGCCGGAGTTCGCGCTGCGGCCGGTGGCAGCGCGGGCGCTGGGGACCGAGGCGGCGGTGTTCCCGCTGGCCGGGCCCGCCGTGCTGATCGGCGCGGTCGCGGCCGACGCGCTGCGGCTGCGGGCCCTGCTGGACGAGGCGCTGTCCGACCTGGGGTGAGGGCCATGAGCGGGGACACTCCCCGGTCAACGAACATGCCTCTCCGGTTATCGGATTGGCAAAGAAGCGCTCACCGGTCTGTCCTCAGCGGACACACAGCCGGAAGGATCCCCGTACGTTTCGTATCGATGTGCGGGGAGGTCCCTCTTGAGGGAGAACAGAGCGAACAGACGGGCGGTCGCCCTCGGTTCCGCGGGCGCGCTGGTGGCGACCCTGCTGGCCGGGGCCGTGACCGCGCCGACGGCCAGCGCCGAGGCACTGAAGGGCACCAGCGGCACCAGCGGCACCACCGGCGCCGACGGGGCCTTCGGCCGCAGCCACGGCAAGGACCGGGCCGCGGTCGGCGCCGCGATAGCCGCCGCCCGCGCCGCCAAGGCCGGGATCGCCTGGAAGGACTGTCCCGCGGGCTGGGGCCTGGAGAAGCCCATCCAGTGCGGCTGGGTGAAGGTGCCGCTCGACTACACCAAGCCCTACGGCAAGCAGATCGAGATAGCCGTCGACCGGATCGGCAACACCGGCGGCAAGGACGAGCGCCAGGGCGCCCTCGTCTACAACCCCGGCGGCCCCGGCGGCTCCGGGCTGCGCTTCCCGCGCCGGGTCACCACCGGCAGCCCGGTCTGGGCGAAGACCGCGAAGGCGTACGACTTCGTCGGCTTCGACCCGCGCGGCGTCGGCAAGTCCGCGCCCATCTCCTGTGTCGACCCGCAGGAGTTCGTGAAGGCGCCCAAGCTGGACCCGGTGCCCGACTCCGAGGCCGACAAGCGCGCCCAGCGCAAGCTCGCCCGCGAGTACGCCGAGGGCTGCTACGAGCGCAGCGCCGGGATGCTGCCCCACATGACCACCCCCAACACCGCCCGCGACCTGGACGTCATCCGGGCCGCGCTCGGTGAGAAGAAGCTGAACTTCCTCGGCGTCTCCTACGGCACCTACCTCGCCGCGGTCTACGGCACCCTCTTCCCGGGCCATGTGCGCCGCATGGTCGCCGACAGCGTGGTGAACCCGTCCCGCGAGAAGATCTGGTACCAGGCCAACCTGGACCAGGACATCGCCTTCGAGACCCGCTGGAAGGACTGGCAGGACTGGGTCGCCAAGAACGACGCCACCTTCCACCTCGGCGACACCCGCGCCGAGGTCCAGGCCAAGTGGCTGGCCCTGCGCGCCACCGCCAAGAAGGACCCCATCGGCGGGGTCGTAGGCCCGGCCGAACTGCTCTCCTTCTTCCAGGGCGCCCCGTACTACGACTCCTCGTGGATCCCCGTCGCCACGGTGTTCAGCAAGTACCAGGCCGGTGACACCCAGGCCCTCGTGGACGCCGCCGCCCCCGACCTGTCCGACACCGCGGGCAACGCCACCTCCGAGAACGGCAACGCGGTGTACACGGCCGTCGAGTGCGCCGATGCCAAGTGGCCCACGGACTGGAAGACCTGGGACCGTGACAACACCCGGCTGCACCGCGACTATCCGTTCCTGACCTGGGGCAACGCCTGGATGAACCTGCCCTGTGCCACCTGGCCGGTCCAGCAGAACACCCCGGTGGACGTGAAGACCGGCAAGGGGCTCCCGCCCGTGCTGATCGTCCAGGCCGAGCGGGACGCGGCCACGCCCTACGGCGGCGCGGTCGAGTTGCACAAGCGGTTCAAGGGGTCCCGTCTGATCACCGAGAAGAACGCGGGTTCGCACGGTGTCACCGGGCTGGTCAACCCCTGTGTGAACGACCGGGTCGACACCTATCTCCTCACCGGGAAGGTGGACTCCAAGGATGTGACCTGCGCCCCGCACGCCGTCCCCAAGCCGTAGCGGGACAGGGGCTTCCCGTCCCTCCCGGCCGGCCGAGCGGTGATCCACTCGACCGGCTCCGGGAGGGACTCGGCGTAGGGCGACGACGTCCACCACGACGGCAGAGCCTCAGCCCGGCGGCGTACGGCGGAACCGTCCCCGCCGCTGGGTGACCTGCGCGGCCCGCTCCTGCGCCGACTGCTCCTCGGCCTTGACGACGGACGCGTACCGGTCCACGTACTCCTGCCCCGACAGCGACATGATGGCGTAGAGGATCTCGTCCGTGACCGCGCGCAGGATCGCCTTCTCGTCCTCCAGCCCGGCGTAGCGGGAGAAGTCCAGCGGCTCCCCGAACCGGATGATCACCGGATGGACGCGGGGGATCACCGTGCCGGGCGGCTGTGCCTCGAAGGTGCCGATCATCGCGCACGGCACCACCGGGACCCCCGCCCTGAGCGCCATCACCGCCACTCCGACCTTGCCCTTGTACAGCCGGCCGTCGTGTGAGCGGGTGCCCTCCGGGTAGATGCCGAGCAGTTCGTCCTTGGCCAGCACCCCGAGGCCCTCGCGGATCGCGGCCTGGCCCGCGTCCTTGCCGGAGCGGTCCACCGGGATCTGGCCGGCGCTGCGGAAGAACGCGGCGATGAGGCGCCCCCGCAGACCGGGCCCGGTGAAGTACTCGGCCTTCGCGAGGAACGTGATGCGCCGCTTGAGCACCGCGGGCATCAGGAAGTGGTCGGAGAAGGAGAGATGGTTCCCGGCGACGATGGCCGCGCCGGTCGACGGTACATGGTCGAGGCCCTCGATGCGCGGCCGGAAGACCAGTCTCAGCACCGGGCCCAGCAACACGTACTTGAGCAGGTAGTAGAACACGGCTCGCTCCTGACTTGGCCGGCTCCCCCAGGCACTGGTCTCTCCCAGGGCAAGGCGAGGTTCACGGGAATGGGCTCGCGTGCACCTGTGCCCATCTGTAGCCATGTTCCCCCGGTTCCATGCTGACCGGCCGTCATGTCTCGCCGCCGGAGCCGGAGCCGGGACCCGAACCCGAACCGGGCCCGGAGTCGGATCCCGACCCCGACCCCGACCCGGATCCCGACCCCGACCCCGGCCCGGATCCCGGCCCGGCCCCCGGCCCCGACTCCGCCTCCGACTCCGACCGTGCCCGCGCCGCCCTGCGCAGCCGGTGGTGGCGGGTCGGCCCCTGCTCCGTGACCGCGTCCCCGACCATGGTCCGTACGACGTCCCGCATCCGGTGCAGGGCCTGGTGCGGTGCCGGACCGGCACCCGGGTCCTCCCGCATCTCCTTCAGCAGCGCCCAGCACAGCAGCAGCATGACCACCACGAAGGGCAGCGCCACCAGGATCGTCGCGGTCTGCAACGAGCTGAGGCCGCCCACCACGAGCAGCACCGCCGCCACCGCCGCCATCAGCACCCCCCACAGCACGACGAGCCAGGACGCCGGATGCAGCGCGCCGCGGCTGGTCAGCGAGCCCATCACCAGCGACGCCGAGTCGGCGCTGGTGATGAAGTAGGTCATGACCAGGATCATCGCGAGGAACGAGGTCACGGTGCCGATCGGCAGCGCGTCCAGCATGCCGAAGAGCGACGCCTCCGCCCCGGTCTTCACCGTGCCCGCGAGATCCGCCTTCCCGGTCATCTCCAGCCGCAGCGCCGTACCGCCCATGACACAGAACCAGATGACCGTGGCGCCGCTCGGCACCAGCAGGACGCCGAGGAGGAACTCGCGGACGGTCCGGCCGTGCGAGATACGGGCGATGAAGGTGCCGACGAAGGGGGCCCACGACAGCCACCAGGCCCAGTAGAAGATCGTCCAGGCCCCCAGCCACGCCTGGTCGGTGAAGGCGCCGGTCCGGGAGGCCATCGGCAGCAGGTTCTGGAGATAGCCGCCCACGGACGCGGGGATGGTGTCGAGGATGTAGACCGTGGGGCCGAGCAGGAAGACGAACAGCATCAGGGCCGCGGCGAGCACGATGTTCAGGGTCGACAGCCACTTGATGCCGCGGTGCAGCCCGGAGAACGCGGACGCCACGAAGGCCGCCGACAGCACCGCGATGATGAGGAGCTGGGTGGTGCGGGTGGCGTCGATGCCCGATGTGATGTCGAGCCCCTCGGCGACCTGGAGCGCCCCGAGGCCCAGGCTGGTCGCGGTGCCGAAGACGGTCGCGAAGACCGCCAGCAGATCGATCACCTTGCCCTGCCAGCCCTCCGCCCGGCGGGCGCCGAGCAGCGGGACGAAGGCCGCGCTCAGCCGGTTGCCCCGGCCCTTGCGGAAACCGGCGTAGGCCAGGGCGAGTCCCGCGATGCCGTAGATCGCCCAGGGGGTCAGCGTCCAGTGGAAGAACGAGTACTCCAGGGCGGTGCGCGCCGCCTCCGGGGTCCGCGCCTGGACGCCGGAGGCCGGAGGCGGGTCGAGGAAGTGGGTCAGCGGTTCGCCGACACCGTAGAACATCAGGCCGATGCCCATGCCCGCGCTGAACATCATCGCGATCCAGGCGAGGTTCCCGAACTCGGGCTGGGAGCCGTCCTCGCCCAGCCTGATCCGGCCGAACCGGCTGAACGCGATCACCACGCACAGGACGAGGAAGACATCCGCGGCCACCACGAACAGCCAGCCGAAGTTGCTCAGCACCCAGGAGAGACCGGCGGCGGAGGCCGTGTCGAAGGACTGGTCACCGAGCCAGGCCCACAGCACCACGGCGATGACGGCGGCCATCCCCACGCCGACGAGGATCCGGTCGGGCGCAGGGGAGGCCGCCGGGTCCGGCGGGGGCCCGGACGCGGGCGGGTCGGTCAGTTCCGTGCTCATGCCGACCCACTATGAGACGCGGGTCACGGCCTCGGTGCGACGGCACGCCGGGCGGCCGGCCGCGCACCGGCCGCCCTCCCCTCCTCCGGCCGATCAGCGGCCCAGTACCTTCTCCAGCGCCCCGAGCGCCGAGCGCAGCTCGTCGTCCGTGATCGTGAGCGGCGGGGCCAGCCGGATGGTGGAGCCGTGGGTGTCCTTCACCAGGACGCCCTCCGCCAGCAGCCGTTCGCTGATCTCCCGGCCGGTGCCGAGGGCCGGGTCGATGTCGACCCCCGCCCACAGCCCGCGGGCGCGGAAGCCGAGCACGCCCCGGCCGACCAGCTCGGTCAGACCGTCCCGCAGGACCACGCCCGCCTCGGCCGCCCGGCGCTGGAACCCGCCGGTCTCCAGCAGTTCCACGACAGCGGTGCCGACCGCCGCGGCCAGCGGGTTCCCGCCGAACGTCGAGCCGTGCTCGCCCGGCTTCAGCACCCCGAGGACCTCACGGCTGCCGACCACCGCCGACACCGGTACGATCCCGCCGCCCAGCGCCTTGCCGAGCAGCACGACGTCCGGGACCACGTCCTCGTGGTCCACCGCGAGGGTGCGGCCGGTGCGCCCGAGGCCCGACTGGATCTCGTCGGCGATGAGGAGGCAGCCCGTCCGGCGGGTCAGCTCGCGCACCCCCCGCAGATAGCCGTCGTCGGGGACGAGGACGCCCGCCTCGCCCTGGATGGGCTCGATCAGCACGGCCGCCGTGGTCGCGTCGATCGCCGCCTCCATGGCCGCGAGGTCGTTGTACGGGACGACCCTGAAGCCCGGGGTGAAGGGGCCGAAGCCGGTGCGCGCGGTCTCGTCCGTCGAGAAGCTGACGATCGTCGTCGTACGGCCGTGGAAGTTGTCGGCCGCGACGACGATGGTCGCCCGGTCGGCGGGGACGCCCTTGACGTCGTAGGCCCATTTGCGGGCCACCTTGATGCCGCTCTCCACCGCCTCGGCGCCGGTGTTCATCGGCAGCATCATGTCCTGGCCGACGAGGGCGGTGAGCCGTTCGGCGAACTCGGCGAGCCGGTCGTTGTGGAAGGCGCGCGAGGTCAGGGTCAGCCGGTCGAGCTGACGGTGGGCGGCGGCTATGAGCGCCGGGTGGCGGTGGCCGAAGTTGAGCGCCGAGTAGCCGGCCAGCAGGTCCAGGTGGCGGCGGCCCTCGACGTCCTCGACCCAGGCGCCCTCGGCCGCGGCGACGACCACGGGCAGCGGGTGGTAGTTGTGCGCGAGCACCGGCTCCTCGGCGCGGATCAGCTCGGCGGTCGTCCGGGCGGAGCCCTCGGTGCAGGCGGCGGCGTCGGTTCGGGCGGGAGCGGTCATCAGCGGATCTCCTGGGTGCAGCACTTGATGCCACCGCCGGCCTTCTGGAACTCCGACAGGTCGACGGGGACGGGGACATAGCCGCGCGCGGCGACCTGTTCGGCCAGGGCCGTGGCGCCGGGCGCGATGAAGACATGGCGGCCGTCGGAGACGGAGTTCAGCCCGAAGACCATGGCGTCCTGACGGGTGGCGAGCACCGCGTCCGGGTAGAGCCGGGCGAGCACCTCGCGGCTGCCGGGGGAGAAGGCGTCCGGGTAGTACGCGATGTTCTCCTCGCGCTCCCCGCTCCCGTCGTCCAGGACGAACAGCGCCGTGTCCAGGTGGTAGAAGTACGGGTCCACCAGCCGCAGCCCGATCACCGGCACACCGAAGAACTCCTGCGCCTCGCGGTGGGCCTCGGGCGTGGTGCGGAAACCGGTGCCCGCCAGCACGTACCGGCCGGTGGGGACGAGATCGCCCTCGCCCTCGCAGACCGCCTCGGGCCGCTGGACGGCATAGCCGGCCTGCTTGAACCAGGTGTCGTAGGGCACGGACTCGGGACGGCGCTCGGGGGCGTGGAAGAGGGCGCCGAAGACCCGGCCCTCGATCACGACGGCCGAGTTCGCGGCGAAGACCATGTCGGGCAGGCCCGCCACCGGCTCCACCAGATCCACCGTGTGGCCGTGGGTCTGGTAGGCGCGGATCAGCGTCCGCCACTGCTCCTGCGCGAGATCGACGTCGACCTTGACGTCGGGATGCATCCAGGGGTTGATCGCGTACTGCACGGCGAAGTGTCTGGGTTCGCAGACGAGATAGCGCCGTCGGCGCGGCACACGGGGCTCGGACACAGAGGGGTTCCTCCGCTTCCTGCGATGTGATGGGGTGACACCACGGTAGAAAGCGGCGGATACGGTCGACAAGCAACAAAAGCTGCGCGTCCACGCAGCAACGCTGCGTGTCGATCAGCTCTCACGCAGCACTGTTGCGTTTCGACCGGCTCCGGGGCCCGCTCAGGAACCCGCCTCCGGGGCGGGCTGGGTCGCCCCGGCCTCCGGAGCGTCCGGGATCAGATGGGACAGCACCATCACACTGATCGTCTTCCGGATGAACGGCTCGGTGCGGATCCGCTCCAGCACCTCCTCGAAGTGCCCCACGTCCCGCGCCCGGACATGCAGCAACGCGTCCGCGCCCCCGGTCACCGTCATCGCCGCCGCGATCTCCGGATGGTTGCGCACCACCTCGGCCAGCCGCCGCGGCGGCGCCGCCCGCTCGCAGTACACCTCGACGTACGCCTCCGTGCGCCAGCCCAGCGCCGACGGCTGCACCGTCGCCGTGAACCCGGTGATCACCCCGGTCTCCCGCAGCCGGTCCACCCGCCGCTTGACCGCCGTCGAGGACAGCCCGACCGCCGCGCCGATCTCGGCGAAACTGGTCCTGGCGTTCGCCATCAGCGCGGTGACGATCTTCCGGTCCAGTTCGTCGAAGGACGCCTGACCCCCGCTCACGCGGCCACCCCACCCGTGTTCACGCGGGCACCTCCGTGGTGTTCATGCGGGCACTCTATCCAGGGGAAACGGCCACGTCGGACACGTGGGCAGGCGTACGGATTCCTCCTAGACTCCACGTTCATGCTGCGCGCCCTCGCTGTGGACGACGAACGCCCCTCCCTGGAGGAGTTGGTGTACCTGCTGAACGCGGATCCGCGGATCGGCAGCGCCGAGGGGGCCGGCGACGCCACCGAGGCGCTGCGCCGCATCAACCGGGCCCTGGAGTCCGGACCGCACGGCCCCGAGGCCATCGACGTCGTCTTCCTCGACATCAACATGCCCGGCCTCGACGGACTCGACCTCGCCCGGCTGCTCACCGGCTTCGCCGAGCCCCCACTGGTCGTCTTCGTCACCGCGCACGAGGACTTCGCCGTACAGGCGTTCGAATTGAAGGCGGTCGACTATGTCCTCAAACCCGTCCGCAAGGAACGACTCGCCGAAGCCGTACGCCGCGCCGCCGCCCTGCGCGCCCCGGAACACCCCGCCGCCCCGCGCATCCCCGTGCACGAACCCGACCCCGACCAGATCCCCGTCGAACTCGGCGGCGTCACCCGCTTCGTCCCCGTCGACGACATCACCCATGTCGAGGCCCAGGGCGACTACGCCCGACTGCACACCGCCAAGGGCAGCCACCTGGTCCGCATCCCCGTCTCCACCCTGGAGGAACGCTGGCGCTCCCGCGGCTTCCTGCGCATCCACCGCCGCCATCTCGTCGCCCTGCGCCACATCGGCGAACTCCGTCTCGACGCGGGCACCGTCAGCGTCGTCATCGGCACCGAGGAACTCCAGGTCAGCCGCCGCCACGCCCGCGAACTGCGCGACCTGCTCATGAGGAGGCCCTGACGTGCCCCCCGCGCCCCACCCCACCCGGAGACGATGACGATGCCCCCCGACTCCACCGAACGCCGGGTCGTCGTCACCGGCCCGCCCCGCCGCGCCCGCCGCGCCTCCGGCTACTACCGGCCCCGCACCGAGATCGACGAACAGACCACCCTCGGCCACGCCTACGTCCGCTCCCTCATGCGCAGCCAGCTCCGCGCCGCCCTCACCGTCTTCGCCGTGCTCGTGCTGCTGGTCGCCCCGCTGCCGCTGCTCTTCTCGGTCGCCCCCGACGCCCGCCTCGAATGGGCCGTCCTCGGCTTCGGCGTCTACGTCCCCCTGGTCCTGCTCGCCCGCTGGTACGTCCGCCGCGCCGAACGCAACGAACGCGACTTCGTCCGCCTGGTCGGGGACCGCTGAGGCCGGTGGCACCCGCGTGAACTCCGGCTACACCGTCACCGCCGTCGCCCTCGTGGTGGTCGCGACCGTCCTCGTCGGCGCCTTCGGCCTGCGCATATCCCGCACCACCTCCGACTTCTACGTCGCCTCCCGCACCGTCGGCCCCCGCCTCAACGCCGCCGCCATCAGCGGCGAGTACCTCTCCGCCGCCTCCTTCCTCGGCATCGCCGGACTCGTCCTCGTCCAGGGCCCCGACATGCTCTGGTACCCGGTCGGCTACACCGCCGGCTATCTCGTCCTGCTGCTCTTCGTCGCCGCCCCGCTGCGCCGCTCCGGCGCCTACACCCTCCCCGACTTCGCCGAGGCCCGCCTCGCCTCCCAGACCGTACGGCGCCTCGCGGGCGCCTTCGTCGTCGGCGTCGGCTGGCTCTACCTGCTGCCCCAGCTCCAGAGCGCCGGCCTCACCCTCACCGTGCTCACCGGCGCCCCCGACTCCCTCGGCGGCCTGATCGTCGCCGTCGTCGTCACCGCGACCGTCGCCGCGGGCGGCATGCGCAGCATCACCTTCGTCCAGGCGTTCCAGTACTGGCTCAAGCTCACCGCGCTCCTCGTCCCCGCCCTGTTCCTGGTCCTCGCCTGGCAGGGCGACGGGGCACCCCGGCACGCCTTCGACGAACCCGCCGCCTTCCGCGAGCAGCGCAGCGTCACCGTCGACGCCACCCTCGACCTGCGCCTCCAGAGCCCGCTGACCGTGACGGTCGACGGCACCGTCGACGGCCGCCGCCACCAGGACACCGCGCTCCACCTGCCCGCCGGCACCCACCGCGTCGAACGCGGCACCCGGCTCACCTTCGCCGCCGGCGACCCGGTCCCCACCGGCCGGCACGACACCGGCGGCGGACTGTCCACCTCGTTCGCCGACGGCCGCGAGGAACGCCCGCTGTACGCCACCTACGGACTGATCCTCGCCACCTTCCTCGGCACCATGGGCCTGCCGCACGTCGTCGTCCGCTTCTACACCAGCCCGCACGGCGTCGCCGCCCGCCGCACCACCGTCGCCGTCCTCGCCCTCATCGGCGGCTTCTACCTGCTGCCGCCCGTCTACGGCGCCCTCGGCCGCCTCTACGCCCCCGAACTCACCCTCACCGGCGACGCCGACGCCGCCGTCCTGCTGCTGCCCGAACGGATCATCGGCGGCACGGGCGGCGACCTGCTCGGCGCGCTGGTCGCCGGGGGCGCCTTCGCCGCGTTCCTGTCCACCGCATCCGGCCTCACCATGGCCGTCGCCGGAGTCCTCACCCAGGACGTGCTGCCCGCCCGCGGCGTCCGCCACTTCCGGCTCGGCACCGTCCTCGCCATGGCCCCGCCGCTCGCCGCCGGCGTCCTGGTCGGCGGACTGCCCGTCGCCGACGCCGTCGGCCTCGCCTTCGCCGTCTCCGCGTCCTCCTTCTGCCCGCTGCTCGTCCTCGGCATCTGGTGGCGCCGCCTCACCCCGCACGGCGCCGCCGCCGGCATGCTCATCGGCGGCGGCTCGGCGTTCCTCGCGGTCACCACGACCATGGCCGGACTCCCCGGCACCGGCTGGCTGCACACCCTGCTCGCCTGGCCCGCCGTCTGGTCCGTCCCGCTCGGCTTCCTCACCATGATCCTGGTCTCCCTCGCCACCCCGGGCCGGGTCCCCGCGGGCACCGCGGCGATCCTGGCCCGCTTCCATCTGCCCGAGGACCTGCGCACGGAGGCGAAGGGATGACCGGATTCATCGCGGGGCTCTGCGTCGCCGTCCTGCCCCTGCTCGCCGCCGGCTTCTGGCTGGGACGGCGCACCGCCCGGCCGGACAGCCTCGCCGGACTCGGCACCCCCGTCGAGCACGCCACCTTCCAGACCCTGCACACCGCCTCCCTCGCCGCCCCCGCCCTGCGCGCCGGACTCACCGAGGAGACCGCCCGCAGATCCGCCCCCCGGCTGCGCTCCCTCCTCGGCACCGACGCGCTCTGCCTCACCGACACCGACCGGGTCCTCGCCTGGGACGGCATCGGCGACCATCACCGCGCCGAGGTCATGCAACGCCTCGCGGGCCCCCTCGACACCGGCCGCGGCGAAGCCTTCCCGCTGACCTGCGACGCCCCCGACTGCCCCGTGCGCTGGGCCGTCGTCGCCCCCCTCACCGTGGACGACCGGGTGCACGGCGCCCTGGTCGCCTGCGCGCCCCGCGAGTCCGCCGTCCTGGTCCGCGCGGCCGGCGAGGTCGCCCGCTGGGTCTCCGTCCAACTGGAGCTGGCCGACCTGGACCAGTCCCGCACCCGGCTGATCGAGGCCGAGATCAAGGCCCTGCGCGCCCAGATATCCCCGCACTTCATCTTCAACTCGCTCGCGGTGATCGCCTCGTTCGTGCGCACCGACCCCGAGCACGCCCGGGAGCTGCTCCTGGAGTTCGCCGACTTCACCCGCTACTCGTTCCGCAAGCACGGCGACTTCACCACCCTCGCCGACGAACTGCACGCCATCGACCAGTACCTCGCCCTGGTCCGCGCCCGCTTCGGCGACCGGCTCTCCGTCACCCTCCAGATCGCCCCCGAGGTGCTCCCCGTCGCCCTGCCCTTCCTCTGCCTCCAGCCACTCGTGGAGAACGCCGTCAAACACGGACTGGAAGGCCGCACCACCACCTGCCGGATCAGCATCACCGCCCAGGACGCGGGCGCGGAGGCGCTCGTGGTCATCGAGGACGACGGCGCCGGCATGGACCCGGACGCGCTGCGCCGCATCCTCGCCGGTGAGGTCAGCCCCTCCGGCGGCATCGGCCTGTCCAACGTCGACGACCGGCTCCGCCAGGTCTACGGCGACGACCACGGCCTCGTGATCGAGACCGCGGCCGGCGCCGGAATGAAGATCACCGCCCGGCTGCCCAAGTACCAGCCGGGCGTGCACTCGGCCCGCGGACTGCCCGGGCAGTGACCCGGACCGCCCGCCGTCAGCCCCGGGTGGCGACCATGCCGAGCGTGATCAGCCCCAGCACCACCCAGCCGAACCAGAGCCAGCCGTTGGAGCCGAGCGCTACCGTGTAGGCCGTCACCGCGACGAGACCGCCGACGGTGAGCACCCCCATGGTCTTGGTGGAACCGTCCGTGGAACCGGGCATCGCAACACCCTCCTCATGACTCGTTCCCCTCCATGGTGCCCCGGTTCCGCCGATCCGGGGCCCGCGCCTCAGCGACCGCGCGCGTTCAGGGACGCCAGATAGGCGTTGTACGCCGCCAGCTCCTTGTCCCCGTCCCGGTCCGCGGCCCGGTCCGTGCGCCTGGCCTGCCGCTGGTCCGACGCGTACCACTGGAAGATCAGCGCGATCAGCACCAGCACCGACGGGATCTCACTGAACGCCCAGGCGATCCCGCCCGCCGCGTTCTGGTCCGACAGCGCGTCGATACCGAGCGACGCGGGCGGGTTCTCGTACGTCTTCACCATCGGGGTCGACGCCATCATCAACGCGATGCCGAAGAACGCGTGGAACGGCATGCCCGCGAACAGCTCCAGCATCCGCATCAGATAGCCCGGCCGGTGCGGACCCGGGTCCACGCCCATGATCGGCCAGAAGAAGACCAGACCGACGGCGAGGAAGTGCACCATCATCGCGATGTGCCCCGGCTTCGACCCCATCAGGAAGTCGAACAGCGGAGTGAAGTACAGACCGTAGAGGCTCGCGATGAACAGCGGGATCGTGAACACCGGATGCGTCACGATCCGCATGTACCGGCTGTGCAGCAGCGCGAGCAGCAGCTCACGCGGCCCCGTGCGGCCCCGCCCGGCGGGCGGCAGCGCCCGCAGCGCGAGGGTGATCGGCGCGCCGAGCAGGATCAGGATCGGCGACAGCATGCTGATCACCATGTGCTGCACCATGTGCACGCTGAACATGACCATCCCGTAGTCGTTCAGCTTGGTGCACATCACCAGCGCGATGCTCAGCACCCCGGCGGCGAACGCCACGGTCCGCCCGACCGGCCACTTGTCCCCGCGCCGCGTCAGCCGTACGACCCCCCAGGCGTACAGCCCGAGCCCCACCAGACAGGCGACGAGGAAGAACGGATCGGGCGACCACTGAAGCCCCCGCCCCAGCGTGAACGGCGCCAGATCCATGTCCATGCCGTGCCCGCTGTGATCCATCTGCCGGCTCCTGATTCGTGGGGGTTGTACGAAATCGTCCGCCCCACAGACTAGAACCGCCCCCGGCGACGGATGTCACCGGGGGCGGATCCGGACGAGCTAGAGCACGCACTCCGCCTCGGCGTACCGGTCCGACGGCACCGTCTTCAGGGTCTCCACGGCCTCGGCCAGCGAGACCGTCACGATCTCCGTGCCCTTCAGTGCCGTCATCCGTCCGAACTCACCCCGGTGCGCCGCCTCGACCGCGTGCCACCCGAACCGGGTGGCCAGCACCCGGTCGTACGCCGTCGGCGTCCCGCCCCGCTGCACATGGCCGAGGATCACCGGCCGCGCTTCCTTCCCCAGCCGTCCCTCCAGCTCGATGGCGAGCTGACGGGCGACCCCGGCGAACCGCTCGTGCCCGTACACGTCCTTGCCGCCCTCGTCGAACGCCATGGTGCCGGACCTCGGCTTGGCGCCCTCCGCGGCCACCACGATCGCGAAGCGCTTGCCCGCCGCGAACCGCTCACCGACCTTCGCGGTCAGCTCCTCGATGTCGAAGGGCCGCTCGGGCACCACGACGGCGTGCGCGCCGGCCGCCATCCCGGAGTGCAGCGCGATCCACCCGGTGTGCCGGCCCATGACCTCCACGATCAGCACCCGCTGGTGCGACTCGGCGGTGGTCTTCAGCCGGTCGAGCGCCTCGGTGGCGACGGTCACGGCGGTGTCGAAGCCGAAGGTCACATCGGTGACCGCGATGTCGTTGTCGATCGTCTTCGGCACACCCACGATGGGCAGCCCGTTGTCCGACAGCAGCCGGGCCGCCTTCAGCGTGCCCTCGCCGCCGATCGGGATGATCGCGTCGAGCCCCAGCTCGGCGACATGCCCCTTGGCGCGTTCCACCCCGTCGCGCAGATGCTCGGGACGGACCCGGGAGGAGCCGAGGATCGTGCCGCCGCGGGCGAGGATGCCGCCCACCGCGTCCAGGTCGAGCTTGAGCCAGTCACACTCCAGGAGGCCCTTCCAGCCGTCGCGGAAGCCGATGACCTCGTCACCGTGGTCGACCACCGCACGGTGTACGACGGACCGGATGACGGCGTTCAGACCGGGACAGTCGCCGCCGGACGTGAGGACACCAATGCGCATAGCCCGAAGAACCTTCTCGACGTGGGCCGGGTCCGGACCACACTGTCCGGCTCGATCCCGGCCACCCTAGCGGCAGCGGGGGCCGGTGCCGTAGCGGGCGTCCGACAGCTGGACGGCCGCGCTCACCTGTGCGGACACCCCGTCAGACGGGCCCCCGCCCCACCCGGGCCGGTTCCCTACGCGGGCTGCTGCTGGGCGGCGGCGATGCGCTCGCCGCGCAGGGCCTCGTACCAGCGGTCGTCGGTCGGCGGCAGCGCGTTCACGTCCAGCGCCAGCTTCAGCAGCAGATCGGCGATCAGCGGATTGCGGGCCAGCACCGGGCCGTGCATGTAGGTGCCGAAGACCGTGTCGTTGAACGCGCCCTCGGTGCCGTCGCCGGTGCCGTTGCCGTTGCCGAACCGCACCTGGGCGAGCGGGCGGGCGCTGGGGCCCAGATGGGTGATGCCCTGGTGGTTCTCGAAGCCGGTCAGCGGCGGCAGCCCGAGCCGGGGGTCGATGTCCCCGAGCACATCCCCGACACACCGCTGGCCCTCGCCGCGCGTGGAGATCACATCGAGCAGACCGAGGCCGGGCTCGCGCTGCCCCAGGTCGTTGATGAACTCATGGCCGAGGATCTGGTACCCGGCGCACACCGAGAACACGATCGCCCCGTTGCCCACCGCCCGGTGCAGTCCGCCGTCCCGGCGCAGCCGCTCGGCCGCGAGCCGCTGCGGCCGGTCCTCGCCGCCGCCGATCAGATAGATGTCACCGGAGGTCGGGATCGGCTGGTCGCTCCGTACGTCCAGCCGGGCCACGTCCAGGCCGCGCTGGCGTGCCCGTCGCTCCACGACGAGGACATTGCCCTGGTCGCCGTAGGTGCTGAGCAGGTCGGGGTAGATCCAGACGATCCGCAGGCTGTTGTCGCTCATGAAGTGTGAGTCCCCTGTGCTCGGTGGTGTGCTCAGTTGCCGACGCGGCGGCGCAGGTCCTGGAAGGCGGTGTAGTTGGCGATGACCTCGATCCGGCCGGGCGGCGCCATCTGCACGGCCTGGTCCACGGTGTCGCAGACCTGGAAGTGCTGGTTGGCCACCTCCAGGCGGACCGCGAGGTCGAGTCTGCGGTCGCCGACCACGAAGATCGGGTGCCCGGTCAGCCGGGTGTAGTCCACGTCCCACAGCCAGGAGGTGTCCGTGCCGTCGGCGCCGCGCGCGTTCACCGAGAGGATCACCGGGGTGGGCGGCGGGTCGATCAGCGAGAACGTCTCCAGCCAGCCGGCCGGGTTCTTCGCCAGCAGCAGCCGCAGATCCCGGTTGAGGAAGCTGACCACGTCGTAGCGGCCGGCCACCGCCTGCACCTGGTACATCCGCTCCAGCGCCACCTGCGGCGGCACCCCGAACACGGCGGCGACGGCGGCGGACGTGGCCGCGTTGGCCTTGTTGGCCCGGCCCGGCAGCTGGAGGTGGATCGGCCAGGCCGAGCCGTGCGGGTCGAGCACATGGTCGCCGGAGAGCGCCCAGCTCGGCACCGGCCGGCGGAAGCCGCACTGGCCGCAGAACCAGTCGTCGCCGGGGCGCTGCATCACCCCGCCGCACGACGGGCAGGACCAGGCGTCGTCCTTCCACATCTGACCGGCCGCGACCCAGATCACGTTCGGCGACGAGGAGGCGGCCCACACCACCAGCGGGTCGTCGGCGTTGGCCACGATCACGGCCTTCGACCCGGCGAGCCCCTCCCGCCAGTTCTCCGCGAGCATCCGGGTCTCGGCGGCGCGGTCCAGCTGGTCGCGCGAGAGGTTCAGCAGGGCGATGCACTTCGGGTCGGTGTCCCGGGCGACCCCGGCGAGATACTTCTCGTCGACCTCGATGACCCCGAACTTCGACTCCGAGCCGCCCGCCAGCGCCGACGTGATGCCGGCCGGCATGTTGGCGCCGAGCGCGTTGGAGACGACCGGACCGGCCGCCCGCAGGGCCTCGGCGATCAGCCGGGTCGTGGTGGTCTTGCCGTTGGTCGCCGAGACCAGCGTCACATCCAGGTTCTGGGCGAGCCGGGCCAGGAGGTCGGGGTCGAGCTTGAGGGCCACCTTGCCGCCGATCACCGAACCGCTGCCGCGTCCCGCGGCGCGCGATGCTGCCGCGACCGCCTTGCCCGCGGTCACGGCGAGCTTGGCCCGCGGCGTGAGCGGGTCCGAGTTGCCTGCCATCAGTTCTCGATCCTCCTTGCGAACGCGCCGCGCCTAACGCCTTACGGCAACGTGGTGTGGCCTCAGCCTATCGAGCAACACTCACCTGCCCGAATCGCGGCCTGCGCGGCGGACGGGGGCGGAACGAACCGTACCCTTCGTTCATGCGACACGGTTCGATTCCGGGGGCCCACGGGCGCGTCCGGCCCCTCACCCTGCTCGGGGACCCGCTCCTTCACACACCCTGCACGGAAGTCACCGGGTCCGGCCCCGAACTGATCCGCCTCGTGGAGGACTTGTTCGCGACGATGTACGCCGCCCAGGGGGTCGGTCTGGCCGCGAACCAGGTGGGCGAGGCGCGGCGGGTGTTCGTGTACGACTGCCCCGACGACGATGACGTACGTCACCTCGGACATGTCGTCAACCCCCGTCTCGTGGAGGTGGACGGCGTGGTGGTGCGGGGTCCGGAGGGCTGTCTGTCGCTGCCGGGGCTGGAGGCGGGGACGGAGCGGTACGACCACGCGGTGGTCGAGGGGTTCACGATGACGGGCGAGCCGGTCAGGGTCCACGGGACGGGGTTCTTCGCGCGGTGCCTTCAGCATGAGTACGACCATCTGGAGGGGCGGGTGTATGTGGACCGGCTGACGGGGTGGCGCCGCCGGAAGGTGCGCCGGCAGGTCGCGCGGGCGCCGTGGGGGTGAGGGGGCGCGGGTGCCGCCGTGGCTTTCTGCGCGGTTCCCCGCGCCCGGTGTCTCGGGGGCGCGGGGAACCGCGTGACCGGCCGCGACGGCACCCGCGGACGCACCGCGACCGTCAGAACCCGGGCCCCCCGACCCGGTCCGCCGCGGCGGCGAGACGCCCCCACAGCAGGTCGGCCAGCGACCTGACCAACTCCTGTCGGGAGCAGGGCCTTTCGCCCAGCCACCAGTCACCCGCGGCGTGCATCATGCCGACGATCCCGTGCCCCCACACCCGCGCCAGCTCATGGCTGCTCGGCCCGAGGTCCACTCGTTCCTCGATGACCTGGCCCAACTCCTCGCCCATCCGCCGCAGCAGGGGCGCCGAGTGCTTGCCGACGTCGAAGCCCTGCTCGGAGGGGGAGCCGTCGGCGGGGTGCATCAGGAACCGGTACACCTGGGGCCGGGCCTCGATCGCGGCGAGGTAGGTGTCGAGCGTCGCCTCCACCCGCTCCCGGCGTTCGGCGGGGGCGCCGAGGGCCGCCCGCAGCGAGGCCAGGAGCGCGTCGGTATGCCTTTTGGCCAAGGCCGCGTAAAGCCCGCCCTTGTCGCCGAAGTGGCGATACAGAATCGGCTTGGTGATGCCCGCCTCCGCGGCGATCGCGTTCATCGACGCCTGTGGACCGTCCCGGAGCACGACCCGGTCGGCGGCCTCCAGCAACTCACGCCGGCGGCGGTCGGCCGACCGCTGCTGTTCGGTCCGCTGCGTGGTGTCCATGTGCTCTCCCCACCCGTGCTGATTCGGTGACGCTCGCGCAAACTAACACTGATGGGCGCTGTCGCATCGAACGGGCTGCCGGGTGCTGTCCGTGAGTTGACTTTTCCTACCCACCGGTAACAGACTGCGGTTACCGCAAGTAACTTGCCTGGGTGCCGCTGGAGGGGTCATGGCCGAGTTCACCATGGAGCTGAGCGACGAACAGAAGGAGGTCCGGGACTGGCTGCACGGCTTCGCCGCCGACGTCATCCGTCCCGCGGCGGCCGAGTGGGACGAGCGTGAGGAGACCCCCTGGCCGGTGATCCAGGAAGCCGCCAAGGTCGGCATCTACTCCCTCGACTTCTACGCCCAGCAGTACTTCGACCCCACCGGCCTCGGCATCCCGATGGCCATGGAGGAACTGTTCTGGGGGGACGCCGGAATCGCCCTCTCCATCGTCGGCACCGGCCTCGCCGCGGTGGGCGTCCTCGCCAACGGCACCGAGGAACAGATCGGCACCTGGATCCCCCAGATGTACGGCGACGCCGACGACGTCAAGGTCGCCGCGTTCTGCTCCTCCGAACCGGACGCCGGCTCCGACGTGGCCGCCATGCGCACCCGCGCCGTGTACGACGAGGCCAAGGACGAGTGGGTGCTCGACGGCACCAAGACCTGGGCGACCAACGGCGGGATCGCCAACGTCCATGTCGTCGTCGCCGTCGTGGACCCCGACCTCGGCTCCAAGGGCCACGCGTCCTTCATCGTCCCGGCGGGCACCCCGGGGCTCGGCCAGGGCCAGAAGTTCAAGAAGCACGGCATCCGCGCCTCGCACACCGCCGAGGTCGTCCTGGACGGCGTCCGCGTCCCCGGCTCCTGTCTGCTCGGCGGCAAGGAGAAGCTGGACGAACGCCTCGCCCGCGCCCGGGAGAAGGCCCGCACCGGCGGCGAGCGGGTGAAGAACGCGGCGATGGCCACCTTCGAGGCGTCCCGGCCCGCCGTCGGCGCCATGGCCGTCGGCACCGCCCGCGCCGCCTACGAGGTCGCGCTCGACTACGCCCTCACCCGCGAGCAGTTCGGTCGGCCCATCATCGACAACCAGGGTGTCGCCTTCCAGCTCGCCGACATGCGCACCTCCATCGACGCGGCCCGGCTGCTGGTGTGGCGGGCCTCCTGGATGGCGGTCAACGGCAAGCCGTTCACGGCGGCCGAGGGCTCGATGTCCAAGCTCTTCGCGAGCGAGACCGCCAAGAAGGTCACCGGCCAGGCCATCCAGATCCTCGGCGGCAACGGCTACACCCGGGAGTACCCGGTCGAGCGCATGCACCGGGACGCCGCGATCTACACCATCTTCGAGGGCACCAGCGAGATCCAGCGCCTGGTCATCGCCCGCACCCTCTCCGGCGTCCCCATCCGGTAGCCCGCGCCGACGCGGGCGAGCACCGCACGCGCCGCCGACGGATGGTCAGGCCGACCGCGCCCGCGTCCAGGTCGTACGGCGGCAGCCCGACCGAAGCCGGCCGCGGCCGGCGGACCGGCCCGGGTCCGTCCCGCCCGTCAGCGGTGCTTCAGGGGCGTGAGCTGCTCGATGTCGTAGCGCGCCCGCAGCGCCTCGATCGCCGCGTGGTCCGGGGGACCGCCGTCGGAGAGGATCTCCAGCAGTTCCTCGAAGTACCGCTCGTGGTCCGGCGGCGGGGACGCCTGGAAGAACATCTTCGCCGGGGTGTCCGTCGGGTTCGAGAACGCGTGCGGGCAGCCCGGCGGTACGACGATGACCGTGCCCGGCGTCGCCCGCACCACCCGGCTGCCGGAGGTGGACTCCCACCGCTGCCAGTGGTCGGGCGTACGGATCCGCGGTTCAAAGGCCAGCACGTCCAGCTCGCCCTCCAGGACGTAGAACAGCTCCTCGCTGCGGGTGTGCACATGCGCGCCCACGTCGAAGCCGGGCGGCACGAGCACCTCGAAGGTGGAGGCCGTCCGGGAGTGGGAGCCGGTGACCTTGAACGTCACATGCTGGGCGGGCGTCTGCACCACCCGGCCGTGGCCGGGCGGCACCAGCAACCCCTCCGTGGCGGTCATCGGCCGCTCACCAGGTGACGGGCAGGGCCTCGGGACCCCGGATCAGAGCGCCCTTCTTGAACGGCACCTCCTCGGGCGCGACCGCCAGCCGCAGCCCCGGAAGCCGGTCCAGCAGCGCGTCCACCAGCAGCTCCGACTCCAGCCGGCCCAGCATCCCGCCGGGGCAGTAGTGCGGCCCGAAACCGAAGGCGACATGCGGATTGGGACTGCGGCCGAAGTCGATGGTCTCCGGGTCGGGGAAGATCTCCGGGTCCCGGTTGGCGGCCAGATAGGACACATAGATCGCGTCCCCCGCACGGACGGTGTGACCGCGGATCTCGACGTCCTGCGTCGCGATCCGCGACAGGCCCACCGCGTTGCGGTGCGGGATGTAGCGCAGGAGTTCGTCGATGGCCTGCGGGCGGATCTCCGGCTCGGCGCGCAGCCGCTCGGCCAGCTCCGGGCGGGTCAGCAGCAGATAGAACATCTGCCCGCTGTTGTTGGTGACCGCCTCACCGCCGATCTGCAGCAGCACCGCGAGACCCACCGCCTCCTGGAGCGTCACCTCACCGCGGCCCACCGCCGCGCCCAGCAGCGACGTCACATCCGCGCCCGTGCTGTTCTCGCGCGCCCCGATGAGATCGGCGAAGTAGGCGCCCATCTCCTCCTTGGCCCGCTCGCTGACCTCGGCGCCGTGCGAGGAGGACAGGATCAGCTGCGTCCAGGTGTGCATCCCGTGCCGGTCGGCCGCCGGGACCCCCATCAGCTCGCAGATCACGGCGATGGGGAAGGGGCTGAGCACCGTCGCCGTCAGATCGGCGGGCGGACCGGCCCGCAGCAGTTCGTCCACCAGCTCGTCCAGCATCCGCCGGGACTTCTCCCGCACCCGTTCCACCCCGCGCGCGGTGAACGCCGCCGCCACCGAGCGGCGCAGCCGGTTGTGGTCGGGCGGATCGAGGAAACCGACCGCGCCCCGCGCCGGGATGAAGTGCGGGGCGAGCCGGGTGACCGGCCGGTCCATGACCGCCTCACGGCTGAAGCGCGGGTCGTTGGTCACCAGCCGTACGTCGTCGTACCGGGTGACCAGCCAGGCCCAGCCCTCGCCGTTGGGGAGCTGGATCCGGGTGACCGGGCCCTCGTTCATCAGCCGGCGCAGCACCGGGTCGAAGTCGACGCCGGTCAGATCGAGGGCGGGCCACTGCCGGACCGGGGGAGCGGTCTCGGTGATCGTCTCGGTCTCTTCGCTCATCTCACACCGTCTCCTGGATGCCGCGCCAGCGGCCGAGGCTCATCTCCGCGGTGATGCCGGGACCGAACCCGGCGAGCAGCCCGCGCGCCCGGTGCTCGGGACCGCCCTCGTCGAACAGCCGGCGCAGCGCGTCCAGCACCACCGCGCTCGCGATGTTGCCGTACTCGGTGAGCGTCGCCCGGCTGAACCGGAAGGCGTGCGGGTCGACCTGGAGGAACTTGCTGAGGTCGTCGAGGATGCGGGGACCGCCCGCGTGGACTATGTAGAAGTCCAGGTCCGCGGCGTCCCAGCCGTGCAGCCCCGAGAGGTCCTGGAGGGCCGGCGCCAGCGGCTCCATCGTGGCCGGCACCCGCTTGTCCAGCAGGAAGTGGAACCCGGTGGCGCGGACGTCGTACATGATCCACTCTTCGGTCTTGGGGATCAGGTACGAGCCGTTGCGCTCCAGCTCGACGCCCGTGCCGCCCCGGCCGCGCACCACGGCGGCGGCGACCCCGTCGCCGAACAGTCCGTTGGAGAGCAGCGAGCCGATGTTGATGTCGGTGGGCTGGTAGCACAGCGAGCAGAACTCGCAGGCCACGATGAGCGCGTTGGCGTCGGGGTAGGCCGTGCAGAAGTCGTGGGCGCGGTTGATCGCCGCGCCGCCGGCCGCACAGCCCAGCTGGGCTATGGGGAGCTGACGGGTGGTGCTGTCGAAGTCCATCTCGTTGATCAGCCACGCCGTGAGCGAGGGCATCATGAAGCCCGTGCACGAGACGTAGATGATCACATCGATGTCCGAGGTGAGCAGCTCGGCGTCGTCCAGGGCCCGCTGCACCACCGCGGGCACCCGGGCCTTGGCCTCCGACTCGTAGAGTTTGTTCCGCTGCTCGAACCCGGGGTGTTTCAGGGTCTCCTCGATGGGCTGGACGATGTGCCGGGTCCGGACCCCGGTGTTCTCGATCAGCCGGAGGGCCAGCGGCAGTTGGGGGTGATCGGCGTGGCGGAGGCGCGCGAGTTCCAGCGTCTCCTCCATCGTGATCACATGCTCGGGGACGGACACTGTGGGTCTGCACAAAGTCGCCATGAACCGTGCCTGCTTTCGCCGTCCGGAAGGCTCTGGGCCCCCGGTCAGAGGGTGGTTCACCCCACGAGAGGTGATGACCCCACGATCACCCCGCGGCCCGCCGATCTCGCGCCGGACTACTCCGTCCCGGGGACGGACAACCCCCAGGGGTGAACAGCTCCCACCGGTCCGCGACGGCGTCTCCAGGCCCCGGCCTAGTCCCGCTGTCCGCTGCTGTGGGCGATGCAGGCCACGTCGATCCGGTCGGCGAGCTTGGCCAGCTCGATGGTCAGAGCGGCCACGGTGTCCTCGTCGAGCCCGTCCTCACCGGCCTCCACCAGCCGCAGCCACCGCCCTCCGACCGTGCGCAGCAGCTTGCTCACATCGGCGGCAGCCACGTGCAGGGCCCCGCGGTCGTCGACGATCAGCGGCAGGGTCACTTCGCGGTTCACAAACGCGATGGTAGCCGCGCGGCCGTCACCGACCGTGCCAAACGGTCGTGATGTTGCAGAACTCCCGGATTCCGTGCCCGGACAGCTCACGCCCGTACCCCGACCGCTTGACCCCGCCGAACGGGAACGCCGGATGCGAGGAGGTCATCCCGTTGACGAACACCCCGCCCGCCTCCAGATCCCGTACGAACCGCTCGACCTCGCGCTCCTCCCGCGTCCACACATTGGAGCTGAGTCCGAACGGGGAGTCGTTGGCGATGAGCACGGCCTCGTCCAGGTCCCCGGCCCGGTACAGCGTCGCCACCGGGCCGAACGCCTCCTCGCGGTGGACGCGCATCTCCCGGGTGATCCTGGCCAGCACGGTCGGCGGGTAGTACCAGCCCTCGCCCTCCGGACGTTCACCTCCGCACAGCACCGCCGCCCCGCCGCGCCGCGCGTCGTCCACCAGTTCCTCCAGGTCGGCCCGCCCCTGTTCGGTGGCGAGCGGCCCGACCTCGGTCTCCTCCACCAGCGGGTCGCCCACGGTCAGCGCCCGCATGCCCGCGGCGAAACGCTCGGCGAAGGCGTCGTAGACATCCGTGTGGACGATGAACCGCTTCGCGGCGATGCACGACTGCCCGTTGTTCTGGACCCGTGCCGTCACCGCGACCCGCGCGGCCCGGTCCAGATCGGCCGAGGGCATCACCACGAACGGATCGCTGCCGCCCAGCTCCAGCACCGTCTTCTTGATCATCTCGCCGGAGGTGGCCGCGACCGCCCGCCCGGCGGGCTCGCTGCCGGTCAGGGTGGCCGCCCTGACCCGCTCGTCGCGCAGGATCTCGTCCACCGCGCCGGAGCCGATCAGCAGTGTCTGGAAGCAGCCTTCGGGGTAGCCCGCCCGGTGGAAGAGATCCTCCAGGTACAGGGCGGTCTGCGGCACGTTCGAGGCGTGCTTGAGCAGCCCCACGTTGCCCGCCATCAGCGCGGGCGCGGCGAAGCGGATCACCTGCCACAGCGGGAAGTTCCACGGCATCACCGCGAGCACCGGGCCCAGCGGCCGGTAGCGCACCCGCACCAGCGAGGCCCCCGAGTCCTCCACGTCGGCGTCGGCCGGCACCTCGTCCGCCAGCAGCGACTCGGCCCGCTCGGCGTACCACCGCATCGCCTTCGCGCATTTGGCCGCCTCGGCTCGCGCCTGCGCGATCGGCTTGCCCATCTCGGTGGTCATCACCCGCGCCACGGACTCACGGTCCTCGTCCAGCACGTTCGCCGCCCGCACCAGCAGGCCCGAACGGTCCGTGAAGGTGCTCTCGCGATACGTGCGGAACGTGGCGGTGGCGAGCTGGAGCCGGCGCTCGATCTCCTCGGCGCCCATGGCCTCGTACGTCTTCAGCGTCTCGCCGTTCGCCGGGTTCACCGTCGCGATGGGCATGGCCGACCTCCTGGAGCGTCTGTGTTACGACCTTCCCGCGCGGTGCCATCGGCCGCAACGCGTGGCCGTTCCTCCGAGCCGGGTACCCCCGTCGCCGCCGGTCAGGCCGTGTGCTCGGCCAGCCGATCCAGAAACGCGGCCTGCGCCTTCACGAGCACCGCCCGGGCCTCGTCCGGCCCGAACCACGCCACCCGGTCCAGCTCGGGGAACTCCCGGGTACGGCCCGAGCGCGGGGGCCACTCCAGGGTGAAGGTCCCCGGCACCACGTCCGCCGGGTCGAGATCGGCCTCCACCGCCCACACCGTCACGACCTTCCCGCCGCTCTGCCGCACCTCGCCCAGCGGCACCGCGTCGCCGTCCGGCGGCGCCAGCCCCAGCTCCTCCTCGAACTCCCGCCGCGCCGCGTCCCAGGCCGGCTCGTCCGGCTCGTACTCGCCCTTCGGCACGGTCCACGCCCCGGCGTCCTTCCGCGCAAAGAACGGCCCTCCCATATGGCCCAGCAGCACTTCGACGCCCCGGCCGGTGCGCCGGTACAGCAGCAGACCGGCGCTGCGCCGCCCCGTCACGGCCGCAGCTCCGGATGCGCGGCCAGCAGGGTCTCCACGGTGTCCGCCTCCTCGGGCCGCTTGTCCTCGCGGTAGCGCACCACGCGGGCGAAGCGCAGGGTGACCCCGGCCGGATAGCGGGTGGAGCGCTGGAGACCGTCGTAGGCGATCTCCACGACCAGTTCCGGGCGTACGGTCACGCCCCAGCGTTCCTCGGTCACGGCCAGCTCCTGGAGCCGTTCGGTCTGCCAGGTCAGCATCGCGTCGGTCATGCCCTTGAACGTCTTCCCGAGCATGCTGAGCGAGCCGTCCGCGGCGCGGGCGCCCAGATGCAGGTTGGAGAGCTTGCCGGTACGGCGGCCGTGGCCCCACTCGGCGGCCAGCACCACCAGGTCGAGCGTGTGTACGGGCTTGACCTTCAGCCAGGACGCGCCGCGCCGTCCGGCGCTGTAGGGCGCGTCCAGGGACTTCACGACGACGCCCTCGTGGCCGCGCGCGAGGGTCTCGGCGAGGAACGCCTCGGCGGCGGCGACGCCCTCGGGGTGCTCGGGGGTTCCGGGGGTTCCGGGACTCGCGGGGCTGCCGGGGTTCCCGGGGCCGGTCAGCACTGTCCGGCGTGCCCGCAGCGGCTCCGGCACCAGCGCGGCCAGCGCCGCGTGCCGCTCCACGAACGGCAGGTCCAGCAGGTCACGGCCCTCGACGCTGAGCGCGTCGAAGAAGACCGGCGAGACCCGGACCGACTCGGCGGCCGTCGCCACGTCCACCCGGGAACCCACCCGTCCCGCCGTCTCCTGGAAGGAACGGGGACGGCCGTCGGGGCCGAGGGCCAGCACCTCGCCGTCCAGGACGAACCGCTCGCCGGGCAGCGCGAGGACGGCGGAGGTCACCTCGGGCAGGCGTTCCGTGATGTCGTGCAGGGTGCGGGTGTACAGGCGTACGTCGGGGCCGTCGCGGTGCACCTGGACCCGGATCCCGTCGAGTTTCTCCTCCACCGCGCACGCCCCCAGCTTCTCCACGGCCTCGGCGACCGAGGACGCGCTCTGCGCGAGCATCGGCTGCACCGGGCGGCCGACCGTGAGCCGGAACCGGACGAGCGCGGCCGGGCCCTCGCCGAGCAGGGCCCGCGCGACCGGTTGCAGGGAACCGGCGAGCATCACCGCCCGCCGCACCTCGGCCGGGGGCGCCCCGGTCGCCTCGGCCAGCCCCTCGACGGCCACCGCGTCCAGCGCCCCCTGCCGCACCTCACCGGTGATCAGCCCGAACAGGAACCGCTGCTCCTCCTCGGTCGCCGCGCCCATCAGCTCCGCGAGCAGCCGCGCCCGCTCCGCCTGCGAACCGGGCCCCGTGACCCCGCCCAGGGTGGTGAGCGCGGCGTCCGTCCCACGTACCGTCAGCGTCGGCTCGGCGGCCGGGGGCACGGGCCGGCTCAGCAGCTTCCAGCCGACGCCGAGCCGGCCCTGGGGCAGCCGGCCCGCGAGATACGGGATGACGACGGGCACGTCCTCGGCGTCCGCCTCCCGGAACAACCCGGCGAGCAGCGCGATCTTGCGGGAGCGGGCCGAGGTGGCCGCGACCTCCCGGGACACCTGGGCCAGCCGGTTCAGCAGCATCTGGCCATGGTGCCTCGGGGGCGGGCCGGTCACACCCCGGCGGCGGCGTCCAGGTCGCTCATCAGCAGGTCGCCGTTGAGCGCCGAGCCCGCGCGGTAGCCGGCGCCGACCGCGTTGGCGACCTGCTCGGCGAAGCCCGCCGCATTGCCCGCCGCCCACACGCCGGGCACCGAGGTCTGCCCCGTGAAGTCGACCACCGGGTACGCGCCGAACGGGGTCTCGTCCAGCTCGGCCCCCAACCGCTCCAGCAGTTCCGTCCGCGGAACGGGGCGCGGCGCGGTGAACAGCACCTCCACCGCGTGCGACGAACCGCCCGTGAGCCGTACGCCGGTCAGCCGGTCGTCCGTGACCAGCACCTCGGCGACCTCGCCGGGCACCAGCCGCACGCCCGCCGCCGCCAGCCGGCGCAGATCCAGCTCGGACAGGTCGGCCTCCGCGACCGTGTGCAGGAAGAAGGTGACGTCCTTCGACCACTGGGTCACGATCAGCGCCTGGTGCACGCTCTGCGGGCCGGTCGCCAGTACGCCGAACGCCCGGTCGCGGACCTCCCAGCCATGGCAGTACGGGCAGTGCAGCACATCGTTGCCGAACCGCGCGGCCAGCCCCGGCACGGCCGGCAACTCGTCCTTGAGGCCGGTGGTGACGACCAGCCGCCGGGCACGGACGGTGCCGCCGCTCGCCAGCGTCACGCGGAAACTCCCGCGGCCGTCAGCGCCCGCTGCCGCCCCCTCCGGGCCGTCGGCGTCCCGGGTGACGTCCACGGCCCGGTCACGGACCAGGTCCACCACCCCGTACCGGGCGATCTCCTCCCGCCCGAGCGCCAGGAACTCGGCCGGTGACATGCCGTCCCGGGTCAGAAAGCCCTGCATGTGCGCGGACGGCGCGTTGCGCGGCGCGCCCGCGTCGACCACCAGGGTGCGGCGCCGTGCGCGGCCCAGGATCAGCGCGGCGGACAGCCCGGCCGCCCCGCCGCCGATCACGATCGCCTCATAGGGCTCGGTGTCCCTGTCGTGGGGCTCGGTGCGGGTGTCGGCCGTCTCGCCGTTTGTCTCGGTCATGGGTGACCACCTCCGCCTCCGACGGTCGCCGAACCTCGCGGTATTGACAAATCTGTTTGCCGAAACTGCAATAGGTTCATGAAGGTGGAGCCATGAGTACGGAAGAGGTGCTGTCCGGGGTGGGGCCGCGGCTGCGGCAGGTGCGCAAGGAGCGGGAGGTGACGCTCTCGGCGCTGGCCGAGGCGACGGGGATCTCGGTGAGCACCCTCTCGCGGCTGGAGTCCGGGCTGCGCAAACCCAGTCTGGAACTGCTGCTGCCCATCGCGCAGGCCCACCAGGTGCCGCTGGACGAACTGGTCGGGGCGCCTCCGGTCGGCGACCCCCGGGTCCGGGCCAAACCGATCGAGCGCTACGGGCGGACCTATCTCCCGCTCACCCGGCAGCCCGGCGGACTCCAGGCGTTCAAGGTGCTGGAGCAGCCGCGCAGCGCGCCACCGGAGCCGCGCACCCACGAGGGGTACGAGTGGCTGTATGTGCTGTCGGGGCGGCTGCGGCTGGTCCTCGGCGAGCATGACCTGGTTCTCACGGCGGGGGAGGCGGCCGAGTTCGACACCCGCGTACCGCACTGGTTCGGCGCGGTCGGCGACGAAGCCGTGGAGTTCCTGAGCCTGTTCGGCCCGCAGGGCGAGCGGATCCATGTACGGGCCCGACCGAAGCGGGCGGGCGGGGGCGGCTGAGGGGTGGGGCGCGGGGGTCTGGTCCGCCTGGGACGGGGCCGGGTCCGCCCGGGACGGGGCCAGGTTCGCCCGGGGTGGGGCCGGGTCCGCCCCCGGGGCCGCCCCGGGGGCGGGGGCGCCTGTGTGGGGTGGCTGTTCCCTCGGCGGCAAGCGACTGCTTAGTATGCGCAGCGAGACCGGTTCCGACCGAGCAGACCCGCTGGAGGCCCGCATGCAGGCATGGCAGGTACAGGAGAACGGTGAGCCGAGCGAGGTGATGCGGCTGCGGGACACCGAGCGGCCCGTCCCCGGCGAAGGCCAGGTCCTGCTGAGGGTGCGCGCCGCCAATGTCAACTTCCCCGACGCGCTGCTGTGCCGGGGCCAGTACCAGGTCCGGCCGCCGCTGCCGTTCACCCCGGGCGTGGAGATCTGCGGCGAGACCGAGGACGGCCGCCGGGTCCTCGCCACCCCCGCCCTGCCCTTCGGGGGTTTCGCCGAGTACGCCGTCGCGGACCCCGCCGCCCTGCTGCCCGCGCCGGACTCACTGGACGACGCCGAGGCCGCCGCGCTCCACATCGGCTACCAGACCGGCTGGTTCGCCCTCCACCGCCGCGCCGCCCTCCAAGCCGGGGAGACCCTCCTCGTCCACGCCGCCGCCGGAGGGGTCGGCAGCGCCGCCGTCCAACTGGGCAAGGCGGCCGGCGCCACCGTGATCGGTGTCGTCGGCGGCGCGCAGAAGGCCGCCGTCGCCCGCGAACTGGGCTGTGACGTGGTGATCGACCGGCGCGGCGAGGAGGTGATCGCCGCCGTCAAGGAGGCCACCGGCGGTCACGGCGCCGACGTCGTGTACGACCCGGTCGGCGGCACCGCCTACGAACAGTCCGCCAAGGTCGTCGCCTTCGAGGGCCGGATCGTGGTCGTCGGCTTCGCCGGCGGGACCGTACCGCGCCCCGCGCTCAACCACGCCCTGTTGAAGAACTACTCGATCCTCGGACTGCACTGGGGCCTGTACAACACCAAGAAGCCCGAGCTGGTCCGGCACTGCCACGAGCAGCTCACCGCACTCGCCGCACGCGGCGCCATCAGACCGCTGGTCAGCGAACGGGTCCCGATCGACGGCGCCGCGGACGCGGTGCAGCGGGTGGCCGACGGGGTGACCACCGGGCGGATCGCGGTGATGCCGGGAGCGGGCAGGACAGGGGGAGCGGGAGCCGCAGCGGACGCGGAAGCAGGAGCCGCAGCGGACCCGGACGCGGGAGCCGCCTCATGACCGACGCCGCCGAATCCCGTACGGCCGAACTCCGCCGCCGTACCGCCGAACTGCTCGCCGCGCATCCGCCCGCCGCCACCGCCCGCGACGACTTCCTCCGGGCCCGTTTCGACGCCGGGCTCGCCTGGGTGCACTTCCCGGAGGGCCTCGGCGGACTGGGTGCCCCGCGCGCGCTCCAGGCCGTCGTGGAGGCCGAGCTGTCCGCCGCGGGCGCCCCGGACAACGACCCGCGCCGCATCGGCATCGGCCTCGGCATGGCCGCGCCGACGATCCTGAGACACGGCACGGAGGAACAGAAACGGCGCTATCTGCGGCCCCTGTGGGTGGGGGAGGAGGTGTGGTGCCAGCTCTTCAGCGAGCCCGGCGCCGGATCCGACCTGGCCGCGCTCGGCACCCGGGCGGTCCGCGACGGCGACGACTGGGTGGTGGACGGGCAGAAGGTGTGGACCTCCAGCGCCCATCTCGCCCGCTGGGCCATACTCCTCGCCCGCACCGACCCGGAGGTGCCCAAGCACCAGGGCATCACCTACTTCCTCTGCGACATGACCGACCCGGGCGTGGAGGTCCGCCCGCTGCGGCAGATCACCGGCGAGGCCGAGTTCAACGAGGTCTTCCTCACCGGCGTCCGCATCCCCGACACCCGCCGCCTCGGCGAGGTCGGTGACGGCTGGCGGGTCGCCCGGACCACCCTCGACAACGAGCGCGTCGCCATCGGCGGCATGCGACTGCCCCGCGAGGGCGGCATGATCGCCCCGGTCGCGAAGACCTGGCGCGAACGCCCCGCACTGCGCACCCACGACCTCCACCAGCGGCTGCTGAAGCTGTGGGTGGAGGCCGAGGTCGCCCGGCTCACCGGCGAACGCCTGCGCCAGCAGCTCTCCGCCGGACAGGTCGGCCCCGAGGGCGCCGGCATGAAACTCACCTTCGCCCGCCTCAACCAGGAGATCAGCGCCCTGGAGGTGGAACTGCGCGGCGAGGAAGGACTGTTGTACGACGACTGGACCCCCCGCCGGCCCGAACTGGTCGACTTCACCGGCCGCGACGCCGGGTACCGCTATCTGCGCTCCAAGGGCAACAGCATCGAGGGCGGCACCAGCGAGATCCTGCTGAACATCGTCGCCGAACGGGTCCTCGGACTGCCCGCCGAACCGCGCACCGACAAGGACGTCGCCTGGAAGGACCTGGCCCGATGACCGATCTGCTGTACTCGGCGGAGGAAGACCTCCTGCGGTCGGCCGTACGGGACCTGCTCACCGACCACTGCGACACCGCCGCCGTGCTCGCCCGCACCGAGACCGACACACCCCACGACCTCACCGTGTGGAAGTCCCTCGCCGAGGGCATGGGCCTGGCCGGACTGCTGGTCCCCGAGGAGCGGGGCGGTCAGGGCGCCTCGCACCGGGAGGCCGCCGTCGTCCTGGAGGAACTGGGGCGGGCCGTGGCACCCGTCCCCTATCTCACCAGCGCCGTCGTCGCCACCGAGGCCCTGCTGGCCTGCGACGACTCCGCCGAGCCGCTCACCCGGCTGGCCTCCGGCCGGGCTGTCGGCGCCCTCACCGTCGGTCTGCACCACGCACCCGGCGCCGCCTTCACCGCCGTACGGCACGAGCACGGCACCCTGCACGGCGCGGTGACCGCAGTCGCCGACGCGACGGCGGCCGAGGTGCTGCTCGTGCCCGCGGACGACGGCGGGCTCTACGCGGTGGACGCTGCGGACGCCACCGTCACCCCGCAGGTGTCGCTGGACCTCACCCGCCCCGTCGCCACGGTGACGCTGCGCGCCGCGCCCGGCCGCCGGGTGGGCGCCGCCGAGCCCGCCGTACGCCGTGCCCTGCGCGCCGGGGCCGGACTGCTCGCCGCCGAGCAACTGGGCGTCGCCGAGTGGTCCCTGACCGAGACGGTCCGCCATCTGAAGGAGCGCAAGCAGTTCAACCGGCCCGTCGGCGGCTTCCAGGCGCTCAAGCACCGGCTCGCCCAGCTCTGGCTGGAGGTGGTCCAGTTGCGTGCCGCCTCCCGCGCGGCGGCCGACGCGCTGGCCACCGGCCACGACACGGACGTCGCCGTCGCGGTCGCCCAGGCGTACGCGGCACCCGTCGCCGTACGGGCCGCCGAAGAGGCCCTCCAACTGCACGGCGGCATCGGCATGACCTGGGAACACCCCGTCCATCTGTATCTGAAGCGGGCCAAGGCGGACTCGATCGCCTACGGGACCGCGGGCGCGCACCGCGAGCACGTGGCGGCACTGGTGGACCTCCCGGCCCCCTGACGCCCGGGCCCGCCCCGCTCTCCGGCCCCCTGAAGCCCGTCCCACCTGGGGCGGGCCTTCCGGTGCGCGCCGCGCCGATGAAGTGAACACCCGACGGCGGTCAGGACAACTCCCGCTCCCCGTCTGTCACTTGCGGGCCCCGGCGGCGCATACTCCTGTGCGGTTCCGTCCGGAGTTCCCCACCAGGGAGGCAGAGCATGGCCCTCACCACCCGCCGCAGAGCCCTCACCACCCTCGGCGTCGCCCTTGCAGGCTCGCTCGCGCTGCCCGGCGCCACCGCCCTCGCGGGCGAGAACAGGCCCAGCCGCCCCCGCCCGCTGTGGCGGGCCCACGCCCACAACGACTACGAGCACCCGCGGCCCCTGCTCGACGCCCTCGGCCACCGTTTCGGCAGCGTCGAGGCCGACATCCACCTGATCGGCGACCAACTCCTCGTCGCCCACGACCCCGTGGACCTCGACCCCGCCCGCACCCTGGAGTCCCTCTACCTCGACCCGCTCGCCGCGCGCGTCAAGGCCAACCGCGGCTCGGTGTACCGCGGCCACCCCACCCCCCTCCAACTGCTGATCGACATCAAGACGGAGGGCGCGTCGACCTACCTCGCACTCGACCGCCACCTCAAGCGGTACAAGCACCTGTTCACGACCTACGCCCACGGCCGGGTCCACCGCGGCGCGGTCACGGCCGTCGTCTCCGGCGACCGGGCGGCCCGGGTGCCGATGGAGGCGCAGTCCGTGCGCCGCGCCTTCTACGACGGCCGGCTGGCCGACCTCGGCGGCCCCGCGAAGTCCTCCTTCCTCCCCCTGGTCAGCGACAACTGGACGCTCCACTTCACCTGGCGGGGCGTCGGCGAGTTCCCGGCGGCGGAGCGGCGGAAACTCCGGACGATCGTCGACGCCGCGCACGCGCGTCGGCAGAAGGTGCGGTTCTGGGCGACCCCGGACCTCGCGGGCCCGGCCCGGGACGCGCTGTGGACCGAACTCCTCGCCGCCGACGTGGACCACATCAACACCGACGACCTGGCGGGCCTGGAAGCCTTCCTGAACGCCCACACCTAGCCGGCCCTCGGGCCTCCCGTCCGGGGTCCGGCCCCGCGCCCCGTCCGTCCCGTGCGTCCCGTCCGCCCCGCCGTCGCCGTTCGTCGGAAAGTCCACACGATCGGCGGACAGGTAAGCCGCCCGAATGACCCCTCCGCTACGCCACACTTGCGGCCGAACGCCGCGAAACGGACGTGGCGGAGGAGGTTCACGATGGCTGTTTCCATCTCTGCGACGCTGCTGCTGTTCATCCTGGCGGTGGTCTTCCTGCGCAGCGGGGGGCTGAAGATCTCCCACGCGATCGTCTGCGCCCTGCTGGGCTTCTCGCTGGCGGGGACGAGCGTGGCGCCCACGATCTACAGCGGGATGACGGCGACGGCGGACATCGTCAGCAGCCTGCGGCCCTGAACCGGCCCGTCTCGCCTCTCCCCCGACCGGCCGGGGGAGCCCCGGTTCAGGAGCCCCGGTTCAGGAGCCCCCGGCCGCGGAGTGGATCCCGATCCCGTTGGCGACGGGACGCTCCGCGCTTCCGGCCGGACGGTTCCGTACGACGACGGAGCCGGCGCCGGGCTCACGCGTGACCAGCGTCGAGGAACCCCCGCCGTCCAGGTTGAACCCGTCCAGGGCGCCCACCCCCCGCAGAAACCCGGCGACTTCGGCGACGGTGAGTCCGGCCCGACCGGGCGCGCCGTCCACGCAGACCAGCAGCAGCCGTCGGCCGGCGTCCGCGATGCCCGCCGCCGTCCGCACGGCCGCCGTCCGGTCGTCGAGCCCCGGCAGCGGCAGCCCGTCCCGCAGTACCGGGTATCCGCCCACCGCCATCCGGTACGGCTGCCGGGACACCGACGGCACCAGCCGGTACCGCACTTCCACCCGCTCGCCCACCGCCACCTCCCGCAGCCGGTGCGCGCCCGCCTCCCGGCCGACCAGCACGGTGGTCCCCGCCGGGATCTCCCCGCCGCCCGGGCGCTCGGCGACGGCGACGACGCGACCACCGCGGACCGTCACCTCGTAGGTCTCGGCGCTGCACGGCGCGGCCCGGTCGGTGTCCGTGCCGCAGGTCGCGCGCAGCCGGGACACGGAGCCCCACTCCTTGTCGTACGCCCCGACGGAACCGACGGGCAGCGCGTACTGGTTGAGCCCGCCGAGCGGCAGCCGATCCGCCCCGGCGCTGACCGTCCCCCGGAGGGTGAGCCGGTCCAGGCGGGCCCTGCCGTCCCGGCCGACGCCCAGCACGTCCTCGGTCGTGGTGCCCGGCGGCAGCGCCGGCCCGAACCGCTGCCCGTCCGGTACGGCCCCCTTCAGGGGCAGGCCGTGCGCGATCGCGGGACCGACACTCGCGCCGGTCGCCTCCACGCCCGGATGCTGGGTCTCGGTGATGTTGAAGAAGTCCCCGTTGACCCCCGCCACGGCCCCCTGCGCGTCGGCCATCCGCGAGACCGTGTCCCGCGCGGCCACCTTCCCCGGGTGCAGCAGGTCGACCGCGACCCGCGGGTCACGCAGATCGACGCTCAGGACATGGACCCGGGCGGCTCCCTGCGCCACCGCGACATCCCGCCACTCGTAGCGGACACCGGGCGCGACCCGTACCGCGGTGTCCGCACTCGCTCCGGCGGGCGCCGCCCCCGCGAGAACCGCGCCGCTGAACACACCGAACGCGGCGAGCACCGCCACCGTCGCTCTCGCCGCCGTGCGGCGGGGCCGTTCCGACGTCACACCGATCCCCCCTGAAGTCCCGTCAGCCGGTCAACTGTCCCAAGAAGCAGGGGAAGTGAACCAGAGGGCGGAGACGGTACGGGTGACCCTGGCGGAAGGGGCGTGAACCAGTAACGGAACGGCGTACAGTGCGGCGAATACGCCCCTACCCGCTCGGCCCCGTGTCGCCTAGCGTGATCGCATGAGCGAAGAACCCTCGTACTCGGTGAGGACCCTCCGGGATCTGGTCTCGGAGCAGGCGTGGGCGGAGCTGACGCGCTATCCCTCCCGGCCCTACCCGGCCGACCGAACCTTGTTGCAGCAGGGCGCCGAAGGAAGCCATGTGCTCGCCTTGACCAGTGGGTTGGTGAAGGTCGTCCGGACCGACCGGGACGGCAGGCAGCGGTTGCTCGCGTTTCGCGGACCGGGCGAGATCCTGGGGGAGATGGCCTCCCTCCAGGAGGGCGGGCAGCGGCTGGCCGACGTACGGACCGTAAGCACATGCAAAGCGTCCTTGATCCTCGCCGAGGACTTCCGGCGGTTCGTCGTCACGCAGCAGTTGGCGTATCCGCTCGCCGTGCTCGCGTCGGGCCGGCTGCGCGAGCAGACCGAGGTCTACGACGGAGCCGTCCATGAGCGGCTGGCCGTCGCGCTGGTGCGGCTGGTCGAGATCTCGGACGGCGAGGACACCTTCGCGCTCACCAGGGAGGAACTGGCCCAGCACATCGGTGTCGGCCGGGGCTCCGTCAGCAAGGCGCTCACCCAGCTGGGCCCCGAACGGGTCGAGGCGGCGAAGAACCGCGTCCGGGTGACCGACGTCGAAGGGCTGAGGAGGCTGCTGGCGGACGCCGTCGGCGTCTGACCCCAGGACTGTGACCCAGGTCACGCCCGGTCTGCTTCCGCCGAGCGGACCGATCCCGCACCCGCTGTGAAGCTCGGGTGGCACGAGCAGCCACCCACCCCACCGACGTCCCGCCGGACCCCGTCCGGCCGGGCGGTCGGGCTTCACGGAGGAGTGCCCCATGCACGAACAGCGCCTCGGCGGACCGGCCCAGGAGGCCACGGGCCCCTACACCCGCAGCCGTTCCCTCCCCGACTACCGCGGCATCCTCGCCGTCGACGCCAAGGGATTCACCGGGCACCCGGCCATCGCCCATGAGGTCATCAGCCGGACCGTCCCCGAACTCCTGGAGACCGCCTTCGCCAGGGCGGGGCTCAGGGAGATCTGGAACGACCGCAGGTTCCCGGCCACGACCGGCGACGGCTATGTCTTCGGCTTCGATCCCACGCTGATGCCCTTCGTCGTCCACCCCCTGCTGCTGACCCTCCAGGACGTCCTCACCGACTACAACGTCCTGTCCCACGCGGTGGCCCCCATCCGGCTGCGCGCCAGCCTGCACATCGGCCCGCTGCCCGACACGGGCGACGAGTTCGGCGGCAACGGGACGCCCCGCAACGACACCCACCGACTGCTCGACTCGGTGCCGGTGAAGGCCGTACTGGCCTCGCACAAGGAGAGCATCACGCATGTCGCCGCCATCCTGTCGCAGCGCTGCTACGAGGACGCCGTGGCCGGCGGCTACACCGGACGCCATCCCGACCACTTCGTGGAGGTCGCCGCCACGGTCGAGGGCAAGCCCTTCGCCCAGCGCGCCTGGATCTACGTACCGCAGCCGTCGGGACCGCTGTACGAGACGGCCCCGGCCGAGGGCCTCCTCGGAGAGCCCGCGCCGGAGGGCGCCCGTCGGCCGGGGACCGACCCCGAGCCCGCCCAGGCACCCGCCCCGGCGCCCGCGCCGCTCCCGCATGTGAGCAACAGCGCCCCCCACGGCAACCTCAACACGGGAACCGTGCACGGCGGTCAGAGCGTGGCGAACCACCATGTCGCCGGAGACCACGTCGAAGGCAACAAGGCCGGGCGCGTCCGGGGCTTCCAGGGCGACCAGGTCCGCGGTGACAAGTACCAGGGACGGCCATGACACCCCAGGCCACCACACCCCAGGCCACCACACCCGAGGCCACGCCACGCCAGGCCACCACACCCGAGGCCGGGCCACGCCAGGCCGCTCCACCCGAGGCCGGGCCGCTTCCGGCGGGAGCGCCGCAAGGTGAGCTGCCGCCCGGTCAGCCCCAGCAGCCACCGGATCCGGAGCCGAAACCGCAACCGGCCCCGGCCCCCGAACCGGGGGAAGCCCACCACCACCCGGAACCCGAGCCGGACGTCGACGAACTGTTCGACGCACTTGGCCCGACCCCTCGGTCCCTCCTGTACGCCCCCAACGCCAACTTCAACACCGGCACGGTCCACGGCGGTCAGCGGGTGTGGAACGCCATGCCCGGCGAGGACCGGCCGGAGTCCGAGGGCCGGGTGCGCGAGGGACCGATCCCGGTCGCCGAGGTGCGCGCGGCGGCCTTCGGGTTCGCGGAACCCGCCTGGTTCGGCGCCGCCCTGGGCGAGTTGGCGGGCGGTCTGCTGTTCCTCTCCGGCCGACCGGGCTCCGGTCGCCGTACCGCCGCGCTCAACCTCCTCCGCGAGAGCTGCGGCGAAGGCGCCACCCTGCGGGCCCTGGACAGTGTCACCGAACTGGACCGCTGGAAACCCACCGACACCACCGCGCGCGGCTATCTGATGGACGGGCTGTTCCCGTCCGGACCGATGGGCCCGGGAGTGCTCGGGCATGTGCGGTCGCTGCTGAAGGACGCCGGGGCCCGCATGGTGATCGTTCTCCCCGACGACGCGGCGCTGCTGCACAGCCTGCGCCAGCAACTCCACGTCGAGCCCGTCGTCTGCCAACCACCGCCGCCCGCCCTGGTCTTCGGCAGCCGGTTCGAGGCGAAGGTGACCGACCGGTGGGAGCGGGAGCGGCTGCTGGCGGCGCTGGGCGAGGACGAACTGGGCGGACTCCTGGTCCCCGAGCTGGTACCGGCCGAGGTGGCCGAGCTGGTCGACACCCTCGTGGCCGCCGACGGCGACCCGGAACGCCTCGGCGATCTGGGTGCCCGGCTCAGCCACCGGGCCGAGCAGGAGGTACCGGCGCTCGTCGCGTCCCTGCGCGACGACCCGGACGCCCTGGCCTTCCTGCTCTCCGCCTGCGTCTACGAGCGGCTCGACCACCGGATCGTCAGGGAGGAGGCCGACCGGCTGCTGGAGCTGTCCGACGGCCGGCTGGCGGCCCTGCTCCCCGCGACCGACGCACCCGGCGGCGCGGGGACCGACCGGCCCAACCCCGCCTTCGTCTTCCGGCGTTCGCTGACCGAACTGCTGGAGTCCGTGCACGCCTGCCGACAGCCCCGGGAGATCCGTGCGGGAGGTGCCTACGCGCACAGCGTGGAACCGGTCGTGTTCGTCCGGCACCGGCAGGCGGAGGTGGTGCTCCGCCATGTGTGGCGCGAGTACGGCCAGTTGTCCGACCTGGTGGTCGCCTGGCTGCGGGACGTGCGCCGCGGCTCCGAGCTGTCCGAGCCCGCGGGCCGGGCCATGGGGCGGGCGGCGAGCTGGGGCGGTGGCCGCCGGGCCCTGGACCATGTGGAGACCCTCGCCGAGTCCGATCGGTACACCAGCCGGATGATCGCGGCGCACGCGCTGGGCATCGCGGCCGAGGACCCGGTGCTGGTCGCGGAGGTGCGTCATCGCCTCCAGCGGTGGAGCCTGGCCGCGAACCCGTATCTGCGCACCACCGTCGCATACGCCTGCGGCGCCGTCTTCGGGCTGTCGCGGCCGGACTTCGCCCTGCGCCTGCTCCGCACCCTCGTCGGCGGGACCCGCCTGCGGGGCGGCGGGTACGGCGGGGACGACGAGAACGGGGCGTGGGCCCGGGTCGGCCGCGCCGTGCGGGCGGCGGTGCTGCGCCTCTTCGTCAACGGCAACGAACCACAGGTGTTCGCCCGTCTCCTCGCATGGCTGAACGAGGAGACGGGCGACACCGAAGAACTGCTGACCCTGTTCGGGGAACTGCTGCGCCGCCCCGGATGGTTCCAGCGGCACCTCGCGCACGAGAACCCCGCCGCACCCCTCATCACCGATGTGGTGAGGAGAGCCCTGGACACCGACGGCTCTTTCGACGCGACCTGCCGGGAATTGCTCCGCTGGGCAGAGGCCGCGCGATGGGATGAAACAGTTTTCCGATCCGTCGAGAATCTGTTCGCCTCCTTGGCCGGGACCATGAGCTTCGGTGTCTTCCGGCTCTTCGTGGAAATGGACCAGAAATCCACCGACGACTGGGCGGGCCACGCCATCGCGCGTCGTTCCCTCGACTACTGGCGCAACGGTGAACAACGGGAGGCCGTATGAACGACATAGTGACCGAACCGCTCTACGTCCGGACGGTCCGGCCGCCCTGGCGGGAGATCCTGGGCCACCGCTGGACGGCCGCGCGGGACCGGGCCCTGGTCCTCTTCGACGACACCGGTGCCTCCTACCTCCTGGGCCGCGGCGGCGACCCCGACGACACCGCCGGCGCCTACGTGCCGCCGGTGGAGGAGGCCCCGGCACCGGGGATGGGCGGACGGTACACCGACGCCTTCCGGGTGGACGTCTCCGAGCATGTGGACACCCGGGCGGTCGGGCTCCCCACCGTGTACGGCACGGAGTCCGTGGACCTGTGGGTGGCCTGGTGGGTGCACGACCCGGTCCGGGCCGTACGCGCCAAGAGCCTGTACGGCTGGCATGTGGTGCACACCCATCTCACCGGCGCACTGCGTCATCTGGCCGAGGCCCAGCAGGTGGCGGGCGACGGGCTCGGGGCGCCGGAGATCATGCGGCACCTCGGCACCGCACCCCAGCGCGTCCCCGAGGCGGGCCTCAGCTACCGGGTGTTCGACGTACGGCTCCGGGACACCGGTGAGGAACTCCGCCTGGACGAGGAACGGCAGGACGGCGTCCGCTACTCCTGGACCCCGAGCCGCAGCGGCGAGTACGACTTCTGTCTCCAGGCGCTGCACTCCGGCCCCGTCTCCCTCGCCGCGCTCTGGCTGCTCAGACACCCCGACCAGGTCCGGGACGTACTCGACTGGGCCGTCCGTCACCAGGAGTTGCTCAGCCCGCCGCGCACCGACTGGCAGGACGAACTGGCCCTGCTGCTCGGCACGCTCACCGAGCAGGAGCGGACGGAACTCTCCCGGCTCCTGCGGGACCGTATCGCCGCGCTGGGACGTCCGGTCCCCGGCGTGAGCGTATGACCCGAGCTGTCCCGCATTCACAGAAAAGGGACGGGCGCACCGCCTTCGGGCGGTGCGCCCGTCCCTTTGCGTATGCGGTACCACCACCGCCGGAATGGGTCCGGGAAATGTGACCGCAGCCACGCTCCGACTGCTGTCCGCGAGCGGACAAGAACGCCGGTCCGCGGGAATCTCAAGTCGTCCAGAAAGACGGCGTCCGAGCATTCCCCGGACGTCCCGATCCTCCCCGGAGAGGACGACATGCGCCCAGAGGAAATCCGCGAACTGAACGAGCTGAAGAAACTGAACGAGCTGAACGATTTGTTCGGCGCACCCGCCCGCGACGAGAAGCCGCCGGAGCCGGAGCCGGAGCCGGAGCCGGAGCCGGCGGCGGCGGCCCCCCGTGCCCTGGTCCTCAGCGCCGAGCGCGGGATCATCAACACCGGTACGGTCCACGGCGGTCAGCACCACACCACCGTCGAGAGCGCCGAGGTCCCCCGCCCGGTGAGCGGAGCCGACGGTGGCCGCTGAGCAGGGCCGCCCCGACGGCCTCGGCCGCCTCGATGACGTGGACGACCTCGACGCGCTGGTGGCCGCGCTGTCCGCCGGGCGGGAGATGCTCGTCGTGGCACCGCACGGCACGGTCAACACCGGAGTGGTGACGGGCGGTCAGCGCCACCACACCGGCCCCGACGACCACGCCTCCGGACCCGTGCGCCAAGGCCCCGTACGGGCCAAGGACCTGGCGGCGGCCCGGCGGCGCTTCGTCCCGCCGCCCGGGTTCGAGGACGCCCTCGCCGCGCTGGACACCGGAGTCTCCGTGCTCGTCGGGGCACCGGGGACCGGCCGGGAGACCCATGCCCTCAATCTGCTGGCCCACGGCAGGCCGGAACCGGTGCTCGTGCAGGTGGACGGGGCGGTCGGCCTCTCCCGGTGGGTGCCGCGCCCCCAAGGCGTGGACGGCTACCTGGTGATGGAACCGCCCGACCCCTTCGCCCTGCGCTCCTGGGACCTGTCCCGGCTGGAGGCCACCTTGGCGGAGACCGGCGCCCGGCTGCTCATCGTGCTGGCGGACACCCCCGGCCTGGCCGGCGCCCTCGGTGACCGTCTGGGCACCCCCGTCCTGCGTCATCTGCCGCCCGACCCGCGGAAGGTGTTCGCCGCCCACCTCGCCGACCTGTGCCCCGACGAGGGCGAGCGGGCCGCGCTGCTGCGGGCCCTGGGGCCGGACCACCTGGGCGAACTGCTGCCCACCGCACTGCCGCCCCGGCACGCCGCGCACGCCGCCCACGCCGTCTCCCGGGCCCCCGACGGGGCTTCGGGCGCGTACGTCCTACGGGCCCTGGCCCGCGCGGAGGCCCCGGAGTTGACGGTCCGGGCCCTGGAGGACCCCGTGCTCCTCGCTCATCTCCTCGCGCTCAGCGGCTACGGAGGGCTCGACCTCGGGGTCGTGGTGGAGCGGGCGGCGGACCTGCTGGCGCTGGCCGGCCCGGAATGGGAACAGGACCCCGCCCCGCCGCCCGGCCCCTCCGGACGGGGCGGCCGGCCGCGGCCCGGGCTGACCGGACAGCGCCCCCTGCCCGAGATCCTGCGCGTCCTCGGCGCCCACCGGACCCGCCGCACCGGCACGGACAGCACGGAGCCCACGGACACCGTGGCGTTCCTCTGGCCGGCCGTCGGCGAGGCCGTGTGGGAGGTCCTCTGCCGCGACCACATGGAACTGCTGCCCCTGCTCCACACCTGGCTGGCCCGCACAGGGCGGGAACCGGACCAGATCGCCCGCGCCGGCCGGGCCGTCGCCGCCCTGGCCGTGGAGACCGGCGGCAGAAGCCTCGACCTCCTGCGCCCCCTGGCGTCCGCCCCCTGGCCCTCGGCCGTCGAGGTCGCCGCCCGCTGCCTGGGCACGGTTGTCCGGGACCCCGCGGCGGCGGCCAAGGCGGCGGACCTCCTGGAGGAGTGGAGCGCCGCCGCCGAACCCGCCCTGCGCACGGTGGCGGTCCTCGCCTGCCACCCCGACCACGGCCGGCTGACCACGGACCTCGCACTGCGGCTGCTGCACCGGCACACGCAGACCCCGGGTCACCGGCCGGACGCCCTGGAATCCACCGCCGTGGACGCACTCGTGCGGCGCTTCACGGCCGGATCCCCGCCGACCAGGACGGCCCTCCTGGACCGGCTGCGGGAGTGGACGCGCGCCGACGGCGCCCCGGCCCGCCTGGCGACCCGGGCCTTCCCCGGCATGGCGGCCACGGACCCCACCTGGTGGCGCGACCTGCTGGCCGACGACGGTGACGCGGCCTCCGGCGTGGTCCAGCTGATCGGCCACGCCCTGGACGAGGCGACGGCCTACGCCGCCATGCGCGACGTCCTGCTCGCCTGGTGCCGCGCCCCCGACGACGGCCCGCACCCCGACCCGGCCGTGGCGGAGCTGCTCCAGCGGCTCACGACCGCCCGCCGGCCCGGCTTCCTGCGCTGGCTCCTCGCCGTCGACCGCACCCCCGACCCGCTGCCCGGCAAGGAGCTGGCGGCACGGCTGCTGACCGAGTGCCGCGCCAAACCCGCCGCCACGACCACCGACTGACCACCGGAGGACCGATGTCACTTCCCTCGCCGTCTCCCGCCCGCCCCGGCCTCTTCACCTCCGTCGAACGCGCCTGGGCGGACCGTGAGGCCCGGCCCGCACTCCGGCTCCTCGACGGGACGGACCCCACGGGCGTGCCCATCGCCCTGCGTCCCGCCCGCCGTCTCCTCTACGACCGGCACGCGGACCCGACGCCCCGCGCCGCCCTCTGGCACCAGATCGCGCGGCGCGCACGGCTCGACGCACGCCACTCGGACTGGCCGTCCGCCGCCGTCTGGCTGGGCCTGCCCGGACTCCGCCGCACCGCACGCCACCTCACCCTCGACCTCGGCGCCGAACGCGAGGACGTGGAGGCCGAACTCGTCACCTGCTACCTCGAAGCCCTCGCGGAACTCGACGCCCACACCACCGACCCCGGCTCACACGTCCTGCGCTCGGCCTGCACCCGCGCCTGGACCCTGTGGAAGCGGACGCTGCCCGAGCGGGCCGTGGAAGACGTGGACGTCCTCGGACGTCCCCCCGTCGACACCGATCCGGACGGGCTCTGGCAGGCGGACTACGAACCGCCCGGACGCCGCCCCGGACTCTCCGCCCCCCTGCGGTTCACCGTCCCCGCCCACCGTGTGGAGGGCGTCCGCATCGGCGCCCTGGCCCAGGCGTGGGGCCTCGCCGACACCGCCGCAGCGACGGGCTACTCGGGCCGGGGCCGCCAGGTCGCCACCCTCTCCCTGCGCCGCGTCGACCGCCTCGGGAGGACCGCGTGAGCCGGCACACCGGGACACCGCTCACCTTCCGCGAGATCTTCGACCTCCCTGTCAGCGTCGACCTGCGCACCGCGGCCAGGGCGTTCGGCATGTGCCTCGGCACCGCTTACCGGCTGATCGCCCGGGACGACTTCCCCTGCCCCACGGTCCGCGTCGGCCACCGTCACCGGGTCCGCACCGTGGACCTGCTGCACGCCCTCGGCATCGAGGAACGCCCCGTCTTCGCCGACGAGATCGCCGACGGCATCGCCCTCACCCTCTTCGACTGACCGACCGCACCGCCCACCCCCCGACCCTCCGAAGGGACCCCCATGCCCACCTGCCTCGCCATCCAGGCGGCGACCCGCACCGCCGCCCCCGCCCTCCCGCAGGGCCACCACCGCTCCACCCTCTTCTACGACGACGTCGTCCGCCCCACCTGCGAACAGCTCGGCCTCACCTTCCTGCGTGCCGACGCCCTGCTGGACGCCGGGCTCCCCCCGGAGCAACTGCGGCGCCTGCTCACCGAGGCGGACGTCGTCGTCGCGGATCTCGGCGCGGCCGACGCGGAGTTGTCCTTCGTCCTCGGGGCGCGCCACGCGCTCGGCCGATGCACGGTCCATGTCACCGAAGGGCCGGGCACCCCGCACGGGGCGGCGGGATCGCCCTGGATCGAACTCCCGCCCCGGTCCGCCGACCCCACGGCGGCCAGGCAGCGGCTCACCGCCGTACTCACCGACCTGCTCGGCGCCACGGGCGAGCAGGACGACGACGCCCCCGGCATGGTCGATCTGGTCCTGGAGGCCGAGGAACAACTGGAGGCGATCCACGCGGACATGGCGGACCTCGAATCCGCGACGGCCGATCTCGGCGCGATGATGGAACTCTTGGGGGAGGACATGGCCCGGGTGAGCCACCCCGGGGCGTCGGCGCGGGTGACGCTCGGGGTGGTCAACCGGATGGGCAAGGCGATCGACGGCCCAGCCTGCGATCTGGAGGCCGCCGCCCAGCGGGTCGTGGAGCGCATGGACAGCGCCTCCGTCGCCTTGAAGTCGGTCCTGGACTGGGCGTCGAACACCCCGCGCGGCGCATGGCCCGACGGCGTGGAGAAGGTGCTGAACGACGTGGTGCGGGAGCCCCTGGGGGTGAGCGCCGCGGCGGGCGAGTTCCAGGCCGCGCTCTCCGCCATGGAGATGTTCGGCGCGTCCAGCCGGCATCTGCGGGGACCGGCCCGGCGGATCAGCGGGTCCATCCGGGCCGTGTTCAAGGGCGTGGCCGTCTTCGAGGAGTGGCAGACCACGGCGGCCCGCCTCCTGCGCACCTGACCCACCCCGACCGACCGGACGGGGCGCCCGCCGGGCGCCCCGCTCCCGGGTCGGTCCGGCGGCTTCGACGTGTGGACGACAATGGGACACCGGCCGAGCAGACCGCCCCCGCACCGGCCCCGGCGCACCCACCGTCCGACGGAAAGGCCCTCGCATGACCCCCAGGCTCTGCATCCTCACCGGCGCCCCCGGCGCCGGGAAGAGCACGCTGCTGGACATCCTGGTGGGCTTCCCCTTCGCCACCGTCGACTTCGACGAACTCCTCGAACCCGACGGGACGCTCCTCGGTATCGACATCGCGTCCCCGACGGCGGAGCCCGTGTGGCCGGCCTACAACCGGATGTGGGCCAGGCTCGCCGCCCTGCTGCTGCGCGGCGGCGGCCCGGTCCTGGTCATGTGCCCGCTGACCCCGGACGAGTGGGCCGAGGCCGCGACGGATGTCCCCGGCCTGCCCGACCCCGAGTGGGCCCGCCTCGACTGCGCCGACACCGACCGGCGCGCCCGCCTCGCCGCCCGCCCCTGGGGCTCCGAGGAGATCGAGGAGGCCCTCGCCGACGCCGAGGAACTGCGGGGGCTCGTCCCCCGCGCGTTCACCACCTCCGGGCGCGGCACGGCGGAGGCGGCCGAGGCCGTCGCCCGGTGGGTACGGGGGGAGGACGGGAGCGACCGCGACGGGGGCCGGTGACCTCGCCGTTCCCTGTGCTTGGATACGCCGCATGGACGACGCGCCCCGCATATGGATCAGCCCGGTCCCCTCGCTCGACCCCGACTTCGAGGAGGTGATCCTCGCCCTGGACCACGCCTCCACCGACCCCGGCGAACGCATGGTCTCCGTCCTGCTGAACCGGGGGCACGAAGGTGAGGAAGGGGTCTTCTACCTGCTCCAGGAGGATCTGGCGGCCCGCTACGAACGGACCGGCGGACAACTCGCCGTCAGCGTGCTGGCGCGGCGCGATCTCCTCACCCGCGATCTCGACGCCCACCCGGAGGACCTGCGCGAACGGCTGCTCGCCCTCCCGCCCGACCCGGTGGACGGCGAACGGGTCGTCCTCATGCGCCGCGCACTGGACACCGACTTCGAACCCGCCGAGCGGGACGGCGAACGCCAGCCCGTGCTGCTGCTCGACCATGTCGCCGGACCGGCCTCCCCGGCAACCCTGCTCGCCCTGTTCGCGCGCGGCGAGGCGGGCCTCGCGGTCGTACGCGCCACCGGGGACCGCCCCCTCACCGACGGGCCGGACACCGCCGCCCGACCCGGGCCTCAGTCCTTCAACGCGTAGAAGTGCACGGGCGAGTTGGGCCGGAACCCGATCCGCTCGTACACCGGGGCCCCGGCGGGCGTCGCGTGCAGCACGGCACGGGTCAGTCCGGTCACCCGGTGCGCCTCGTACAGCACCTTGCGGGTCACCGCCTCGCCGTACCCCCTGTGCTGCCACTGCGGATCCGTGGCGACCAGCGCGACGAACAGACGGCCGTCCACCTCGACCGCCGCGGCGCAGGTCACCGGGGTGCCCGCGCGCAGCCCGATCCAGGCGTGGGCGCCGCTCTTCCAGAACGTGGAGCCGAGGAGCCCCTCGCGCACATCCTCCGGCGCGAAGCCGTACGCCCCGGCGTTGAGGTCCGCGAACGCACCCAACCGCTCCTCGTCGGTGACCCGCGTGAACGTCAGGTCGGGGTGTCCGGGCTCGGGGAAGGGCAGCAGGTCACCGGCCATGCCCGAGCCGGAGAAGGCGTACGCGAAGCCCGCGCGCCCCACCGTCCGCTCCAGCGTGGCGCGGGCCGCGTCGCCGAGCAGATCCTCGAAGAGCCACAGGAAACCGGGATGCCGCTTGGCACGCATGATGTCCGCGGCCTGAGCCAGCCGCTGTGCGGTCAGCTCCGCGTCGGTGTCCGGCTCGGTCAGCGTCACGCAGTTCCAGAAGACGAACCGGGAGTCGGCCCACCGCACGGCGATACCGGGAAGGTCGCGGACGTCCGCGCCGTCGCCGCGGTCGAGGACGATGCCGCGCCAGGCGGAGGCGAGTTGCTCCACCGATTCGACGGACTCCGCGCGTTCAGTCATCGTGGCCCCCGGGGGATGGTCGAGTGTGCCGAAACCGTTGTCGCCCAGTAAACGACGCGGGCCCCCTCAAGTCGCCCGGACCGGCGAGAAGTCGGCCGGATCGGACGGTCGGGACGGTGCCGTCATGGCCGGATCCGCCGCAGTGCCCGCCGCCGCACCCACATGAGCATCAGCGCGGCCAGGGTCCAGCAGGCGGCCACCCGGGCGAAGGGGTCGGCGGCGGCCGGGAGGGGCACGGTGAGCAGAAGGGTGAGCCCGCTGACGCCGACCAGCGGGCCGATGGCGTACCAGAACACCGCCAGGAACGGGCCGGTGTCGGCGAGGAGGGGGCCGCTGAACAGGATCCACGCCGGTACGGGGGAGCGGTAGGCGCTGAGCAGACCGGCGGCGACCAGGACCGGCGCCGCCGCGAGGACCAGCGCGATCGCCTCGGGACGGACGACGGCCGCGAGCAGCGATCCACCGAGGGCGAGGACGGCCGTCGGCACCGCGGCGTGCTCCAGCGCGAGGCGTTCATAGGGCCGCGGCGACCACGCCGTGCGCCGTACGTCGTCGGCGTCGAGCCGCGCGGGCTCCAGCAGATACGACGCGGCGGCATGGCCCAGCAGCGCGGCCACGGCCGCCGCCATGAAGGCACCCTGGCCTTCGGCGCCGGCGGCGATCGCCGCCGCCGCGCCCGACAGCACCCCCATCAACAGCGCAAGACCGGGCCGCCGGGGCGCCATGAGCAGTGCCACCAAGTCCCGCCAGGCGACGAGCAGGGCGGGGGAGCGGGGCGGGGACAGCCGGGCGGCCCAGCGGGCGACACGGCCCCGCCGACGCAGCTCGACCCCGCCGGTCATCGCCAGCCGGGCCGCGCGCAGATCCACGGCCAGGAGACCGGCCAGCACCTCGCCCGACGCCCGTGCCCGCGCCCGCAGCGCCGCCGCGGGCGTCCCGGCGACCACCCTCCCGGCGTACGCGAGCGCGCCCCCGGTCACCGCCACCAGCAGCGCGAGCGCCAGCGGCCACAGCGGCGCCGACCCCCCGGACGCGGCGAGCACGGGCTGCGCCGCCCAGCCCCACGGCCCCGACCACAGCTCGACCGTCTCCAGCGCCCGCAGCCGATGCCCACGAGCCGCCGCCACCGTCTGTACGGCCACGAGCAGCAGGACGAGCAGCAGCAGCGGGGTGCCCCGGTGCAGCCGCCCGGCCGCCTCCGGGGAGCGTTCCACCACCGCCGCCCCGACCACCGCCAGCGGTGCCAGACAGAGCGCGGCGGCGAGACAGGCCAGGGTGAGCACCCCGACCCCGCCGAGCCCGGCCGCCGCGACGAGCAGCGCGCCGACGAACGCGATGAGCAGCGCGCCGACCGTCCAGATCCCCGCCGACAGCGCGAACCACGGCAGCAGCACCGGGCCGCGCCGCACGGGCAGCGCCAGCAGCCAGTCGACATCGGCCCGGGGCGGTGTCACCGGCCCCCGCCACAACGCGTCCCGCAGCGTGACGAAGAACCCGGTGAGGGCCGCGAGGACCAGCCCGGTGGGCAGCAGCCGCGCCACGGCGTCCGCGTGCTGCTCCAGCGGCCGGTCATGGCCCAGTTCGCGGGAGAGTCCGATGGCGAACAGCCCGTACCAGCCGAGCAGCAGCACCACCAGGACGTAGGCGATGTACGCGAAGCGGCGCACCCGGCCCGCGCCCCGTCTGGCCCGCAGCCACACCCGGGTCGCCGGGGTCCGGTCCACCTCGTCCCGGACGGCACCGACCCCGGCCCCGTCCCGCGCGGACGTGCCGCCCGGGCTGTCGCGCACGCCGTCCTCCGACGCCGTACGGGTCACGCTCCGGCCTCCGTCAGCACCTCGTCCGGGGCTCCCTGCGCGACCACGGCCCCCTCCGCCAGGACGATCACCCGGTCCGCGACCCCCGCCAACTCGCGGTGATGGGTGGCGAACAGGACCGCCGTGCCGCGCTCGCCCTCCGCGCGCAGCAGATCCGCGAGCCGCAGCCGGGCCCGCGGGTCGAGCCGCTGCTCGGGTTCGTCGAGGATCAGCAGATCGCGCGGGCGCAGCAGGGCCGAGGCGAGGAGCAGGGCCTGGAGCTGTCCGGAGGACAGCGCGCCGGGGAGCGAGTCGGCGTGGTGGGTGAGGCGCTGCCCGTCGAGGAGGGGGTCGATGCGGTGCTGCGGGACGCCGTGCGCGACCGCGACCAGTTCGAGGTGCTGGCGCACGGTGAGGTCGGGGTAGCAGGTGAGGGCGTCGCCGACGACCGCCACCCGCGCGCGTACCCGCACATCGTTCTCGGACATCGGGCCGCCGTCGAACGCGACCGTGCCCGTGCTCGGCCGGTCCCGGCCGCAGGCGATGCGCAACAGCGTCGACTTGCCCGAGCCGTTCGGGCCCAGCAGGGCCACGCGTTCGCCCGCCGCCACCTCCAGATCGACGGCTCTGAGCGCCTCGCGCTCCCCGAAGGTGCGGCTCACACCCAGGACGGTCAACAGGGCCGGTGACACCTTCGCGCTCTCCTTCGGGGGACGTACCTCGTCGTCAGGAGAACGAATCTACGTGAACGGGTGATCCCGTTCGGACCGTTGACTTCGGTCCTTGTCGAGGGGCGGGATCCGGCCTCGTTCCGGCGGGCGTCCAGGAGCGCCGAAGCGGGACGGCAGGGATCGTTTCCGGCCGACCCGAGGCGGTGCGGTCCGAAAAGGCGCTCTACCGGAACCGCGGTGACCAGAGGCCGCCGGCAGCCCGGAAACGGGGCGTGGGACGGCGGGGGCGCGGCGGTGCGGGACGGTCGGCGGGTCCGCACAGCCGCGCCCTGCCCGAACGGGTGGGGGAATCAGCTCTCCGGGAGGACGGGGGCGTTCCTGCGGTCGTGCTCGTCCTCCCACACCATCAGCAGGACCAGGGGGTCCGCGCCGCACACCCGGGCGCAGTCGCTGGTGAAGCGTCGGCTGGGGAAGCGGCGTCCGGCGAGGATCCCGGCGAGATGGTCGGGGACCACCCCGGTCCGGTACGCCAGGGTCGCCACGCTCAGCCGGGCCTGCCGCCGGACCTGTTCGAGGACGTGCCCGATGTGCGCGGGCGGGTCGGGGGGAGACGGGGGCGTCTCGGGTGTTTCGGGTGTTTCGGGTGGGGTCTCGGATGGCATCGGCGGCCTCACGGGGCCTCCTGCGCGGCGGGCCGGCAGGAGAGGGGTCGAGCGGGCGGACGGAGCGTGGGACGGGGGTTTGCGGTGCCGTCGGCTGGGGGAAAGGGCCAACGCGGTCTCCTTGCCGGAGTCGTGGACACGGGCCCCGGCCGATCACGGCCGATCACTGCGCCGGGGCTCCGGTGCCGCTCGGGGAACGGGCCGAGCACGGAGACGCTAAGCCGAACAGCGGCGTCACAGAACGGACGTGCGCCCGTCGGACGCGACGTGACGTCGCGGGATCTGCCTCCTTTCGAGTGATGTCATCGGTACGGCCGTCCCCGGCACGTTCGATTTCGGTCAGTCGCGCGCTCCGCTTACGCGCCCCCCGTATGCCTGTTGAGAGCCCCGCGCTCTCCCGCGCCGAGGCCCGTCACCTCGGGATTGTGCGAATCCCCGACCGGTCGGCCCACCCCTCGCGATGTGCTGTCCGACAGTGCGATGAACGGCCATGTTCGCCGGACGCACTTGCATGTGGCGGCCAACAGTTGAATCGAGACATTGTTGCCTCAAGCACGCATACATGGCAGCCGAAGTGGTGATCCTCCCACCGTCGGGCCGCGCTGCAATTGCAGCGCGGCGACGGGGAATTCGTTCACCGCAGGAGGTCATCCGGTGAGGAAACCGATGCACGCGTTACCGCACAGCTCAGCGCCCCCGGACCGGGACGGGACCGGATGGCGCAAGAGTTCGCACAGCCTTCCCGAGGGGGCGTGTGTGGAACTGGCCCAACCGTCCGACACCCAGGTGCTCTTCCGGGACTCCAAGGTCCACGGCGGGCCCGTCCTGAAGGTGTCGCGGGCAACCGCGACCGCGTTCACCGCCGCCGTGGAGCGCGGTGACCTCTGACGGGACGGTCACGGCCGCCGGGGACGACGTCCGCGTCCGCACACCCCTTCTCCGGCGGCCCCGCCCGGCCGGGCACGGCCCCGCCCCGCGACGGCGGTCCCCGCGCGGTGGCACGGGAGACGGGTGAGAAAGACGGTTCAGCACTGGACATCCTCGGCGGACCCCCAGTAGAGATAGGGGCATTGCAAGTGCATCGCGCCCCTGACGTGGGCGGATGACCACAGATCGCCTGGGAGGGTCACAGTGGGGGAGCAGCCCGTACCTGGAGACGGACAGGGCGGCACGGACGGCGCGGACTCCAAGGGCGTCAAGCACGCCAAGGATGTCGACTTAGGGCAGGACCAGCCCCACAGCGCCCGTATGTACGACTACTACTTGGGTGGCAAGACCAACTACGCGGTGGACCGGGAGGCCGCGCAGGCGGTGATCCGGCTGTTCCCCGCCGTCGAGACCGTGGCCCGGGTGAACCGCACCTACATGCACCGCGCCGTCCGCTGGCTGGCCGAGCAGGGGGTGCGGCAGTTCATCGACGTGGGGACCGGCATCCCCACCGCGCCCAATCTGCACGACATAGTGCAGGACGTGCATCCCGGATGCCGGGTCATGTACGTCGACAACGACCCCATCGTCCTCGTCTACGCGGACGCGCTCCTCGACGGGAGCGCCGAGGGCAGCACCGGCTACGTCCAGGCCGACGCCACCGACCCGGCCGCCGTGCTCGCCGCCATCGAGGCCGAGGGGGTCGTGGACTTCAGCGAGCCGGTCGCGCTCAGCCTGCACGCCCTGCTCCACTTCGTCCCCGACGACCGCGATCCCTACGGGGTGGTGGACCACCTCATGGACGCGCTGGTGCCGGGCTCCTACCTCAGCCTGAGCCACTGCACGGGCGACTTCGACCCCGAGTCGTGGCAGGCCATCGTGGACACCTACACCCGGCGCGGCACCCCCGCCCAGGTCCGCAGCCGCGCCGAGGTCGAGCGCTTCTTCGACCGGCTGGACCTTGAGGAGCCCGGTGTGGTGCTCGCGAACCGGTGGCGACCGGAGGTCGGGAGCGGGCCCGGGGTGGTCAGCGACCGACAGGTCTCCCTCTACGCGGGCGTCGCCCGCAAACGCTGAGACCGGGTCACGGAGCGGGCCGGTCACCGGACGGTGTGTCAGGTGACCGGCCCGTTGCCGACGGCCGCCCGGATCGGCGGCGGGCCCCGCCGGGCTCAGCGGCGGAGACTCAGGGTCCAGCGTGGAGTCCGGTGGCTCCGAGGCGCGGCTCGTGGTTCAGCGGTACAGGCCCGACGACAGCATGTCCTGGAGCTTGCGCCGCATCGCGTGCGGGCCCAGCGCGCGGGCCCGCAGCGCGTCGAACATCTTCGCCCTGCGGTCCACCATCTGGTCGTCGTCGATGGCCAGACTGCCGTCGAAGCCCTCCATGCACGCGATCGTCGGCAGCAGCCGGCTCTCGAAGTCGAAGACCGTGGTGGACCCCAGCTCCACCGGTACCCCGAACCGGCCGAGTTCGGCCAGGCGGAGCTGGTAGCGGGGATTGCGGGTCAGCTCGATCAGATGCTGGACCTGCCCCCGCATGATGTCCACCGACCCGATGGGCCGCCGCAGCGCCGCCTCGTCCACCACCGCGATCAGCGTCTTGCCGGGCGCGGCGGCGAACCGCTGCTGCCGCTTGGCCCGGAAGTCCACCAGATCGTCGTGCGCGCTGACGGGGCCCCGCCCGCGCTCGATCAGCGCGCGGGCGTACTCCGGGGTCTGCAGCAGTCCGTACAGGTACTGGGATTCATACGACCGGATGCGCTGGGCCATGTCCTCGAAACTGACCACGGCCTGAAGGTACTTGGGGGTGATCGCCGACCAGGGCTGCCACCAGGCGGCCTCCTTGGCCACCTGGGACAGCTCCAGCAACTCCTCCTGATCGCCCCGGTGCTCGATCCGGTACACCGCGAACAGGCGCAGCAGATCCTGTTCCTTGGCGGGGATGCTGCCGGACTCGATCCGGCTCACCTTGGACGACGAGACCCCCAGCCGCTTCGCGACCTCCTCCAGTTTCAGCCCCGCGAGGTTCCTGCGGTGGCGCAGCGCGTTGCCCAGCACCATGCGCGAGGCGGACGGGGCCGTCTCGTTCTGGAGGTAGCGCACGGCCCCCCTGCGCCCCGCCTTCGGGCCGTTGCCCTCCTCGGGTTCCGTGGTGTCCGGCACCTGCTTGACCACCTGTGCTCCTTGAGTCCCGGTACGTCTCGTCACTTCCTCGGCACACATAGTGCATGCCCGGCATCGGTGTGGAGCGGGATTCGCAAAAGAGTCCAATACCGCGCACACACCCGACCCGTGAGCCGATTCCCCAGGCCGTCCCCTCAGGAGTACGAGACGGAACGGGCTCCGGTCAATGTGGCGCGCTGTGACGGAAGTTGACGCATGAGGCGGATGGGACGGCCGTGCCGATCGCCGGCCGGCCCACCGGCGGACCGCGACCGGGGTACGTCGGGTTCCGGCCACACGGTACGCCGTCCCGTCACGCCGCGTTGAGCGCGACCGTCGGATGCAGCCGGGAGGCCCGCACCGCGGGATAGAGACCCGCGAGCACCCCGATGAGCAGGGTGGCGGAGAAACCGGCCGCCAGGGACCACGGCGGCACCACCGGCCGCCAGTCCTGGGCGAGGGCGAAGCCGTAGGTGGCGGCCGTGCCCAGCAGGGCGCCGGACGCCCCGCCCAGGGCCGACAGGAGCAGGGACTCCATGAGGAACTGGGTGCGGATCGCGCTTCTCGTGGCGCCCAGGGCCCGGCGCAGCCCGATCTCCTGACGCCGTTCCAGGACCGAGATCACCATGGTGTTGGCGACCCCCACCCCGCCGACCAGCAGGGCCACCGCCCCGAGGCCCAGCATCAGGGTGGTCAGCCCCTTGTCGGTGGCCGCCTTCGCGGCGAGCGCGTCCGAGGGCCGGGAGACCTTGATGTACCCCTCGGAACCGGGGCTGATCGAGCGGGCCAGCACCGCCCGCACCTCCTCGACCGTATGGTCCGGGGAGCGCTCGAAGATCATCGAGGGATGGCCGTCGAAGCCGAAGTACCGCTCGGCCGCCGGGAAGCCGACCAGCGCCACCCGGTCCAGCTGGGGGACCAGTTCGACGGGCCGCAGGACTCCGACCACCACCACGTACCGATCACCCATCATGATCTTCTCGCCCGGCGCGGCGACGCCCAGCCGCTCGGCGGCGATCGCGCCGAGCACCGTGACCGGCAGACGTTCCCCGGCCCTGTCCAGCCAGACCCCCCGGGCCACCTCGGCGCCCAGGGCCGACAGCAGGTCGGTGCGGGCCGCCTGCGCGGAGACCGCCGCCGTCCGTTCCTCGGGCACCGCGTCGCTGCGGCGGATCCTGACATCGACGTACCCGGTCGCGCTGGCGTGCTGGACCGGGCCGATCCGCTCCACCATCGCCACCGCCGACTTGGGCAGCTTCACCACGTTCCCGTCCCGGTCCTTGCCGGTCTCGGCGGTGAGCAGATTGGTGCCGAGCCGGTCCAGCCGGGCCATCAGGTCCGCCTTGCTGGAGTGCGAGAGGCCCACCACGGCGACCATCGTGGCGATCCCGATGGCGATGCCCAGGGCCGACAGCACCACCCGGGCACGACGGGCCCGCAGCCCGACGGCGCCGAGCCGCAGGACGTCCCGGGGCGGCAGCCGGGACGGAACCGGCCGGCGCGGACGGTCCGCCGGGGTCCGGCGGCGGGTGGGTCGAACGGTCCTCATCGTGCCTCCCCGGCACCGGAGGGGCTGGAGGAAGGGGCGGGCGGATGCGTGGAGTCCGCCACGATCAGCCCGTCCCGGAACCGGATCCGGCGGGGCAGCGAGGCCGCGATCCCGGTGTCGTGGGTGATGACGCAGATCGTGGTGCCCGCCGCGTTCAGCTCGTGCAGCAACTCCATCACGATCTCCCCGGACGCCGTGTCCAGCGCCCCCGTCGGCTCGTCCGCCAGCAGCAGATCCGGGGCGCCCACCAGCGCGCGGGCGATGGCCACCCGCTGCTTCTCGCCGCCGGACAGCTCGGTGGGCCGATGCCCCAGCCGGTGCCCGAGACGGACCCGCTCCAGCGCGGTACGGGCGCGGGCGCGCCGCTCCTTGAGCGGCACCCCGGCGTACAGCAGCCCGTCGGCGACGTTGTCCACCGCGCTGCGGCCCGCCGCCAGATGGAAGTGCTGGAAGACGAACCCGATGTGCCGGGCGCGCAGCGCGGACAGCTCACGGTCGCCGAGTCCACCGACCTCGTGCCCGGCCACCCGGACCGTGCCCGAGGTCGGCCGGTCGAGGGTGCCGATCACCTGTAGCACCGTCGACTTGCCGGACCCCGACGGCCCGACGATCGCCAGCAGTTCACCGGCGCGCACGGTGAGGCTCACCCCGCGCAGGGCGTGCACCCCACCGGCGTACGCCTTGGTGACCTCGCGCAGTTCCACGACGAGCGGGGCGGGGACGGTCATGAGCGGGGCGGGGACCGTCATGAGCGGGCCACCCCCACCTTCAGGCCCTCCTCGATCTCCGCGCCGCTGACCTCGATCAACCCGTCCGCGGTCATCCCGGTCTCCACCCGCACCATCCGGGTCACCGAGCCCTCCACGACCTCCAGGCCGTAGCCGCCGTCCGCGCCGCGCAGGGCGACGACCGCCTCCACCGGGACGGCGAGGACGTCCTCGCGGCTCTCGCTGACGAACCGTACGTTCGCGGTGGCCTTCTGGTCCTCCTCGGCGACCGCGTCCGCCCCGCCGTCCAGGGTGATCTCGACCGTGATGCCGTCCGGCGCCCCGGTCTCGGCCGCGTCCTCCGGCAGGGCCGTACCGCTGACCCGGCCCCGCTCGGTCCTGCCGCTGGGCAGGGTCACCTCGACCCGGGTGCCCTTGGCGGTGAGCGACACCTCTCTCTGGTCCAGGGTCGCGCGGACGACGGGCTCGGTGGACGCGACCGTGAGCACGGGCGCGTCGGGCCCGACCTGGTCGGCGAGGGCCGCGTCGGCCCGTACGACGGTGACCTCCTGCGGCTGGAAGACGACATCGCCCCGGCCCACCCGCCCGGACGGGGTGCGGTTCAGGGTCGTCTGCCACCGCTTGACGGCGGCCTCGGTGGCCCGGTCGAAGCGCGGGTCCACATACAGGCCCGAGCCGTGGCCGAGGGCGACCAGATTCCGCTCCAGCTGGAGCACATCGCTGCCCCGGTCACCGGCCTTCATCTCGCGGAAGGCGGGCACCGGCCCGTACAGCAGGGAGACCGGTTTGTCGTCCCGCTCGTAGAGGGCCTCGCCCCGGGTGACCGTGGCCCCCTCCCGCGCGGCGACCGTCACCGTGCCCTCGACGGGCGACTTGACGGGCCGCCGCTGCGCGAAGTCGAGCTGTCCGTCGACGGTGGTCGACTGCACGAGATCGGTGCGGGTGACGGAGGCGGTCGCGCGGGGCGTCCCGTCCCGGCCGTCACCGGCGCCGTCGGCGCCGTCGACGTACACCAGCGCGCCCGCGCCCAGCGCCGCGGCGGCCACCGCGGCGCTCCCCATGAGAATTCCGGTACGGCGTCGCATCTACTGCATCCCGTCCAGGCCCTCAAGGAGCTTGTCCCTGCACGCCTCGCGGGCCTCCTTGTACCCGGGGGACTCCGTGTCGATCACCGGGCTGGCGGGGCTCGGGTCGCCGCCGGGCATGACCCCGCCGCCGGACATGGTGGGATCCGTGAACCGGGAGACCCCGTTCTCGCGCATGCAGGTGGCGTGCGCGAGCATCGACTCGAAGTCCTTCTGGGTGTCGCGCGCCGGCTCCAACTCCATCGCGTCGGACATCTCCGGGAAGCAGACGCCGTCCTTGCCGCCCTTGTACTCCTCGCCGCCGCCGTTCGGATCGACCACCTCGTCGATGCTCGGCCAGTCGAGATAGCCGCTCAGCCGGGGATCGGGGAAGTCCTTCACCCCGCCCTTGGTGCGCATGCACAGGACGTACTTCATCTGCGCGTCGTAGAAGGCGCCCTTGCCCTGGGAGCCGGAGCCGTCCGCGGAGGACTCGGAGGATGACGAGGAGGAGGAGGGGGTGCCGTCGCCGGACGGGCCTTTCCCCTTCGGCTCGTCGGGCACGGAGGCGATCCGGTCGTCCTTGTCCGCGCCGGAGTCGCCGCCGCAGGCCGTGGTGAGGGCGAGCAGGGGGACGGCCAGGGCCGCGACGAGGCGCAGCCGCCGGGCCGGCCGTGAGGTGCTGCGAAGGTTCATGAGCACCACCGTCGACGGCCAGGATGGTGGCCGGTCCATGGCCGCATGATGAGCAGGTAACAATGCGCCCGGCACCGCCCCCGAACCTTCCCACCGGCCCTGAGCAGCGCAAACCGTCACGCATAATCGGCTGCATGCCCCAAGTGCTGCTGATCGAGGATGACGTCTCCGTGCGCGACGGCATGGAACTGGTGCTGCGCCGGCACGGCTACGACGTCCACACCGCCGCCACCGGTGAGAGCGCCCTCGCGCTGCTGGCCGGGCCCGCGCCCGTCGAGATCGCCGTGCTCGACCTGATGCTGCCCGGCATCGACGGGTTCGAGGTGTGCCGCCGGCTGCGGGCCCTGGGCTCCACCGTCCCGGTCATCATGCTGACCGCGCGCGGCGACGACAGCGACATCGTGCGGGGCCTGGAGGCGGGCGCCGACGACTATGTGGTCAAGCCGGTGACCGCGCCGGTCCTGGAGGCCCGGATCCGGGCCGCGCTGCGGCGCGCGGAACCCACCCGCGACGCCCGGGGCGAGAACCACGCGGGGCTGGCCATCGACCGCGCCGGGCTCACCGTCACCAAGCGCGGTACGGCCGTCGCCCTGCCCCCCACCGAACTGCGGGTCCTGCTGGAGCTGTCCGCCTCGCCCGGCCGGGTCTTCAGCCGGGAGCAACTGCTGAGGTCGGTCTGGGACCACGGGTTCCTCGGGGACTCACGCCTGGTGGACGCCGCCGTGGGACGGCTCCGCGCCAAGATCGAGGACGTCCCGGCCAAGCCGCGGTACATACAGACCGTGCGCGGGTTCGGCTACCGGTTCGGGCCGGTGTGAGCGGCCCGGACGGGCAGCCGCCCACGGGAGGTCCGGGGCCCGGCCATGAGGCGCCCGCCGCACTCCCCGAGCCCGGCCGCGAGGGCCTCGCCGGATCCGCGGAGCCCCGCCGGGCCCGCCGGGGACGGGTCTTCGGCGGTCTCCGGGCGCGGCTGGTCGTGGCCTTCGTCCTCGTCGCGCTCGTCAGCGCCGTCACCGCGACCGCGCTGGCCTACCGCGAGTCCCGTACGGCCGTGCTCCAGCGCAAGCAGGACGCTGTGCAGGACGACTTCCGTACCCGGGTCGAGCAGGCGGCGGTCGGCTTCGACATCCCGCCCGACGAGGTGTCCCTCACCGAGTTCGCCTCCGGCATCGCGGACGGCCTCGGCAAGGACGCCGTGGTCGTCGCCCAGTACCGCTCCCTCACCGTGTCCTCCGACACCGGCGCCGACCGCTCACGCATCACCCCCGCGCTGCGCGGCGCGGTGCGCGACGAGAACCGGATGAGCTTCCAGCGCGTGGAGCGGCGGGGTGTGCCGTACCTGGTCGTCGGCACGCCCGTCACCTTCGACTCCGGCACCCCCTCCGGTCTCGACGTCTTCGCCATCGCCTCCCTGCGTGCCGAGCGCGACGACACGGCCGGGATGGTGGACGCCGTGCGCGACGGGCTCGCCCCGGTGGTCCTGCTCGCCGCGGTCCTCGCGCTGTTCGCCGCGCGGACCGTGCTGCGTCCGGTCCGCGAGCTGGGCCGGTCCACCAGGAAGCACGCGGCCGGTGACCTCAGCAGCCGGGTCCGGGTCCGGGGCAACGACGAACTCGCCCGGCTCGCCGGTGACTTCAACGACACGGCCGACGCGCTGGAGCGCTCGGTCGGTGAGCTGCGCGACCAGGAGGCACGGGCGAAACGCTTCGTCGCCGACGTCTCCCATGAACTGCGCACCCCGCTCGCCGCGATGGCCATGGTCACCACCGTCCTGGACGAGGAGGCGGAACGTCTCCCGCCGGACGCGGCCCGCGCCGCCCGCACGGTCAGCGAGGAGACCGCCCGGCTGACCCGGCTCGTGGACGATCTCATGGAGATGTCCCGCTTCGACTCGGGCGCCGCCCGGCTGCGTCGCGCGGACACGGACCTCGCCGAGGCCGTCCGCGCCACCCTCTCGCTGCGCGGCTGGACCGACCGGGTCCGCACCGCGCTGCCGGACGGCGTACGTGCCTCGGTGGACCGGCGCAGGATCGATGTGATCGTCGCCAACCTCGTCGGCAACGCGCTGCGGCACGGCGCCGACCCGGTGACCGTCACCCTCACCGCCGATCCGGCGGCCGACCTGATCACCGTCGAGGTCACCGACCACGGCCCCGGTCTGCCGCCCGAGACCCTCGCCCGGGTCTTCGACCGCTTCTACAAGGCGGACACCGCCCGCGCCCGCTCCGAGGGCAGCGGCCTGGGCACGGCCATCGCCCTGGAGAACGCCCGGCTGCACGGCGGCACCATCGACGCGGCCGACCGGCCCGGCGGCGGCGCGGCCTTCACCCTGCGACTGCCCTGGCGGCACCCGTCCGAGGAGGACCGATGACCCGATGGGGCAGCCGTACGGCGACGGCGCTGACGGCGCTGTCCGTGACCCTGCTCGCGGGCTGCGGCGTACGGCCCACCGGGGTCCTGGACGGCGGTGCGTCGGCCGGTGGCCTCACCAAGGGCCTGCGCCTCTACTTCGTCTCCCAGTCCGGACGGCTGGAGGCCGTCTCCCGGCCCGGTGTCGAGGTGTCCCGGCTCACCGACCCGAAGAGCGTCCTCAAGTTCCTGCTGGAGGGCCCCACGCAGGCGGAGCGCGAGGCGGGCCTGTCCACCCTGCTCGACCGGGCCGAGTACGACGTGACCGTCAAGGGGGAGACCGTCGCGGTCACCATCGGGGGCCGCATCCTCGACCCCTCCTCCCTGGAGGACCGCAACCTCACCGGTCAGCTGGTGTGCAGTGTGGCGCGGGTGCGGGCCATGACGGACGGTACCGGGGAGACCCGGACGGACGACGTCCCCGTGCTCGTCCAGGCGCAGAGCAACGGCAGCGGCCCCGGGGACCTCGCCGGTACCCATGTGTGCTCGGACTTTCTGCGGACGGTGTGAGGTGCGGGTGCGGGTGCCGGTGGCGGTGGCGCTCGGGTGCGGGTGCGGGGGCTCGGGGGCTCGGAGGTGTCCGGTGTCGCGGTGTTGTGGTGCGCTGATGCGAGGGGACGGCACTCGGTGCCGTCCCTCGCATCAGTCGCCGCGGGTCAGCTGCCGTTGCCGCTCGCGGCGGCGTGGCCGGCGCTGACCGCGCCGTAGAACGGCATCGCGAGGGTGCTGAAGATGTCGGCGGTGCCGGGGCCGCCGGGGTTCTTCCAGTCGCGCAGCAGCTCGGAGATCACACCGACGGTGCTGTTGAGGGTGGCACCGGCGTTCTGGAGACGCAGCAGTGAGGTCTCGCGGGCGAGCTTGTTGGTGGTGCCCGAGGCGTCGGTCACGGCGTGGACCTTGTAGCCGCGGCCGAGGGCGGACAGCGAGGCGAACATCAGGCAGACGTCCGTGATGACGCCGGCGATGACCAGGTTGGGCCGGTCCATGGCGCGGACGGCGGCGTCGAACGCCGGGTCGTCGAAGGCGTCGACCTCACCGCTGCGGTGGATGAGCGGGGCGCCGTCGGGCAGTTCGCGCACCAGCTCGGGGAGCAGGGGGCCGTTGGGGCCCTGCGGGGCCGAGGTGGTGGCGACGATCGGCAGGCCGAACACCTTGGCGGTACGGGCGAGCGCCTGGGCGTTGCGGCGGACCTCGTTCTGGTCGTGGTCCTGGACGCCGACGATCAGCCCGGTCTGGTGGTCGACCAGCAGGATCCCGGTGTTCTCCGGGGTGAGCCGGTCGGTGAGGTAGCTGTTGTCGCTCATGGTGGTGGATTCCTCGTTCCGTGTGGCGCAGTGAGGCGCTGTGAGGCGCTTCCGTGCGCTTTCTGTCGCGCTTCTCGGTGCGCTTTCCGCTGCACTTCTTGTTGCGTGCGCAATCATCCAAACGGTGGAGTGGGGGTTTCCATTCCGGTGGAACGGTTCAGGTGGCGTGAGCTACGTCACTGCTCCGCGCCGACGTCCGGGGCGAGCCGCGCCAGCAGGCCCTGGAGCGCCACCAGGTCGTCGTCGGAGATCCGGGAGGAGAAGGTCTTCTCGACCACCTCCGCGTTGGTCCGCACGGCCGCCCTCAGCAGGGTGCGCCCCTCGTCGGTGAGGCGGATCAGCGCGCCCCGCTGGTCCTCCGGGACGGGGGTGCGGGTGAGCAGTCCGCGCCGGGCCAGCCGGTCGCACATCCTGCTCACCGCGCTCTGTGTCACCACCGTGCGCTTCCCGAGATCCTTGAGCCGGACCCCGTCCAGGGGGATGTTCACCAGCGTGTCGAACTCACTCACCGACAGCCGGTGCCGATCGTCCAGCGCGCGGGCGATCTCCGTCAGCACCCGCTGATGAACCTCCATGAACGACCGCCACACCCCGACCTTGAACGCCCGGGACACGACCGGCCCGCTTTCCGGCATCTGCACTCCTCACACGACGAAACCCGCACCATTCTCCGGCACCGGCGCCGCGAGGGTCGCGCGCGGGCCGACGAGGGGTGCGGGGTGTCGTCGCCGCCCGGCCGCGGTCAGCCGCCGGCCAGCGCCTCCGTCGGGGAGAGGCGCGAGGCGCGGATCGCCGGGTAGAGGCCGGCCAGGGCGCCGATGGTGAGGGTGGTGGTGACGCCCCCCAGCAGCGCCCAGGGCGGGACGACCGTCGGCCAGCCCTGGTAGAGGGTGTAGCCGGTGGTGGCCGCCGTGCCCAGGACGGCGCCGCCGAGCCCGCCCAGTGCCGACAGGAGCAGGGACTCCGCGAGGAACTGGGTACGGATCTGGCCGCGGGTGGCGCCCAGCGAGCGGCGCAGTCCGATCTCCGCGCGGCGCTCCAGCACGGAGATCACCATGGTGTTGGCGACCCCGACCCCGCCGACGAGCAGGGCCACCGCGCCCAGCCCCAGCAGCAGTCCGGTGAAGGCCCGGCCCGCGGCCTGTTTGGCGGCGAGCGCGTCGGAGGGGCGGGAGACGGTGACCTCGTTGGGCGCCTCGGGATTGGCCGTACCGGCCAGGACGGAGGCGACCTGCTCGACGTCGGCGTCCGCGGAGCGGGTGTAGAGGGTGGTCGGGTGTCCGCCGAAGTCCAGCTCCTGCTCCGCCGCCGCCCAGCCCATCAGCGCCGCCGTGTCCAACTCCGGTGCCAGCGGGGCCGGTTCGAGGATGCCCACCACGGTGAACCAGCGGTCGCCGATCAGTACCCGTGTCTCGGCGGTGGCGCGGCCGATGCCGAGCCGTTCGGCCGCGGTCGCGCCGAGCACGGTGGCCGGGTAGCGGCTCGTCGCCGCGTTGAGCCAGACACCGCTGCGCAGCCTCGCGCGGACCGTGGACAGGACGTCGGTGCGTACGGCGTAGGGCGCGAGACCGTTGTTCTCCGCCTCGGGGATCCTCCCGTTGCGGTAGATGTTCGTCTTCGGCACCTTGCCGACGGCCGACACCGCGTCCACCGGACGGATCCGGCCGATCATGGACTCGGCGGTCTTCGGGAGACTGGCCGTCCCGCCGACCAGTGTCTCCCCGGGGGTGACGGTCAGCAGATTGGTGCCCAGCGCGTCCAGGGTGTGGTCGAGGTCGGCGCGGGACGACGACGAGATACCGACCACCGCCACCATCGCCGCGATACCGATGGCGATGCCGAGGGCGGACAGGAAGGCCCGCAGCGGGCGGGTGCGCAGCCCCACCCCGCCGACCCTCAGCACATCGCCGGGCCGCATCCGGGCCGGCCGCGGCTCCTCGACGGCCATGGCCTGACGGGTCGTGGGATCAGGGGTCAGGGACGCGCCGGTCATGGGCCGGCCGTTCATGGGCTCGCGGGTCATGGGCTCACCTCCGGGGCGTGGACGTCGTCCCGTGCGGAGTCGGTGACCACCCGCCCGTCCAGCATCCGCACCTGCCGTGGCAGTCCGTCGGCGAGGGCCCGCTCGTGGGTGATGATGACGACGGTGGTGCCCCCGGCGTGCAGGTCGCGCAGCAACCGCATCACTTCCGCCCCGGACACCGAGTCGAGGGCGCCGGTCGGTTCGTCGGCGAGCAGCAGCGCCGGTTCGCCGGCCACCGCGCGGGCGATGGCCACCCGTTGGCGCTCGCCGCCGGACAGTTCGTGCGGCTCGTGGTCCAGACGGTGCCCGAGGCCCACCCGTCGCAGCACCGCCTCCGCCCTGCGGCGCCGTTCACCGGCGCGCAGTCCTGAGTAGAGGAGCCCGTCGGCGACGTTGTCGAGCGCCGGGGTGCCGGCGGCGAGGTGGAACTGCTGGAAGACGAAGCCGATCCGGGAGGCCCGCAGCGCGGACAGCCCGGCGTCGGAGAGCGCGCCGATGTCATGGCCGCCGAGGTGCACGGTGCCGGAGGTGGGCCGGTCGAGGGTGCCGAGGAGGTTGAGCATGGTCGACTTGCCGGAGCCCGACGGGCCCACGATGCCGACGAGTTCCCCGGGCCCGATGCGCAGACTGACCTCGCTCAGCGCGACGACCCCGCCGGGATAGGTCTTGGTGACCCGGTCCAGGGTGATCACTTGGGCATCCCGACCTTCAGGCCCTCGGTGATCCCGTCGCCGGTGATCTCCACCCGGCCGTCGGCGAAGAGGCCCGTCGTGACCGGTACGTACCGGGAGGTCGAGCCCTCGACGACCTCCACCCCGAAGCCGCCCTCGGCCAGGGTGAGCAGCGCGGCGACCGGCACGGTGAGGACCCCCTCACGCTCGCCGGCGGTGAAGTCGACGCCCACCGCGCCCAGATCGAAGGCGGCGGCGGCCTTCACGGCCTTCGCGCCCTTCAGCTTCACGACCAGCCGGATCTTCGTCTGCGCCTGTTCGTCGGGTCCGTCGCCCTCCTCGATCACGGTGGAGACCTTGTCGATGACACCCCCCACCTCCCGGCCGTCCGGGAGTACGACGCCGACCGCGGCGTCCTCCTCGGCCAGCCGCTGGTCGCCGGGGTCGAGGTCGACCGAGACGACCTTGGTGGTGCCGGTGTACGTCAGCACCTCCTGGCCGGGGGCGGTCTGCTCGCCCTTCGCGGCCGAGACCCCGTCCACCCGGACGGCGCCGTCGGCGAAGACCACCCGGCCCAGGTCCACGACACCGGTCTCCGTCAGGCCCAGGTCCTCCTGCCACTGGCCGACGGCCGCCGCGGTGCCGGTGGTGTACTCCCGGTCGACGGTGAACCCGCCGTAGCCGAGCGCGTCCAGGTTCTTCTCCAACTGCTCGACGTCCTTGCCTTCCGTGCCCGCCTTCAGCGCGCGATAGGCGGGCATCGAGCCGTACATCAGCGTCACCGGCCGGTCGTCCACCGTGAACAGGGCCCGCCCGCGGGTGACTTCGGCGCCGGCCGACGGTACGGCGGTGAGGGTGCCGGCCACCCGGCTGACCGCCCCGGCGGTGGAGCCGTAGCCGAGTTCGCCGTCCTCGCGCTGGGCGTCGTTGAGCGTCCCGCGCGTGACGGGGGCGGTCCTCGGCGGCAACTCGCCCGCCTGCCCGCCGTCTTCGCCGCGCCCGCCGCTGTCGAGCAGGGCGAACGCCAGGGCACTGCCCGCGGCCATGACGACAAGCACGACCGCCGCGTGCCGTGCCCGCCGCTGACGCCCCCGCCGGGGAACCGTCCCCTCCCCGGCGGGCGCGGAGGGATCCACACCGCGCTCGTTCACCCCTCCTCCTGGGAGTTCAGGTCGCTCTTGCCGCCGCCGGGGAGGAGGCCCTTGCAGGTTTCGTCGGCCTTCTTGAAGTCGGGGTCGTCCTGGAGGGAGCGGTCCATCTGGAGGCCGCCGCCGGGGATCGGGTCGGGGAAGTCGTCCACGCCGTTCTTGCGCATGCACTGCGCGTACTTCCGCAGCCTCTCCTCCGTCTCCTTGCCGACCCTGTCGTTCGCCCCGTTCTCGACGGGCTCGTACTGGCGGCACGCCTCCATGGCCTTCTCGGCCTTCGACCTGTCGACACCGTCCATGTCCAGGTCGAAGCCCTCACCGGGCTTGGGGTCGGCCATGTCGACGCCGTTCTCGCGCATGCACTCGGCGAACTTCTGGGCCGTCTCCTCCTGGCCGAGACCGGGTTCGGCGCCGGTGCTGTTGCCGCCCTTCCTGTCCCCGCCCGCCGAGGCGACCCCGCCGTCGCCGCCGTCGTTCCCTCCACAGCCCGTCAGAGCCAGGACGGCCGCGAGCGGCAGCGCCACCAGCGCGGCCCGGGTCCGTGTACGTACCGGTTCCATCAGGTCATCCATCCCTCTCGGGCCGGCCGGACGCCGGCTCCCGAGGGTGATGCAACCGGGACGTGTGTTAACCCACTGTTACCGCCCGGCGGTCGGGATCACTAACAGAAAGGAACACCCCGTTCTGTGACCATGGCCCGGGGGCCTCTCGTGCCGCAGGGGGAGCGGCCCGCCCCGAGCGGAGGGAACACGGAGCATGCGGGTGCTGGTGGTCGAGGACGAGGCGATGCTCGCCGACGTGATCGCGGAGTGGCTGCGCGACGAGGCCCATGCCGTGGACGTGGTCCACGACGGACTGGCCGCGCTGGAGCGCCTCGACGTGAACGACTACGACCTGGTGGTGCTGGACCGGGATCTCCCCCGGCTGCACGGGGACGAGGTGTGCCGCCGTCTCGTCGGTTCCGGCTCGGACACCCGGGTCCTGATGCTCACTGCCTCGGCCGAGGTCACCGACCGGGTGGCGGGCCTGTCTCTCGGCGCCGACGACTACCTCACCAAACCGTTCGCGCTGCCCGAACTCGCCGCCCGTGTCCTGGCCCTCGGCCGCCGCTCCCGTCCGGTCACCACCCCGGTCCTGCATCGCACGGGCATCACCCTCGACCCCGCCCGGATCGAGGTCTTCCGCGACGGGCGCAAGGTCGCCCTGGCCAGGAAGGAGTTCGCCGTCCTCGCCGAACTGCTCCGCGCGGACGGGGCCGCGGTCTCCACCGAGCGGCTGCTGGAGAAGGTCTGGGACGAGCACACCGACCCCTTCACGGGCGTGGTCCGGGTGACCGTGCTCAAGCTCCGCCGCAAACTCGGCGAACCCCCCGTCATCGAGACCGTCACAGGAGTCGGGTACCGCATCCCATGAACGTGCCGAGCACGACCACGTCCCGTCGGCCGCGCCCCGGCCGTATCACCCTGCGGGCCCGGCTCACCCTGGTCCACGGACTGCTGTTCCTGGTCGCGGGGGTGCTGCTGCTGGGCACCACCTACGCCCTGTTCAACCAGCGCCTCCAGGCCGACATCAGCAGGACCGAGGTCAGCTCCCCGTCCGCGCCGTCGGGCGGCGGGCCGACGCGCTCGGCGGGGCCCACCCTCACCGGCCCGGACGGACGCACCTACACCGGCGACGACGCCCAGCGGTTCCTCCAGGACACCCAGGACGACCTGCACGCCGCCGCGACCACCTCACTCATCACCCAGGGCGGCATCGCGCTGCTGATCGTCGGCGGTGTGGCGGCCGGACTGGGCTGGCTGATCGCGGGCCGCGTGCTGGACCCCCTGCACCGGGTCACCGACACCGCCCGGCGGATCGCGGCGGCCCCCGCCGCCGACCGGGGCCTGCACGAACGTATCGCGCTGGGCGGCCCGGACGACGAGGTGAAGGACCTGGCCGACACCTTCGACGCGATGGTCGAACGCCTCGACCGCTCCTTCGACGGCCAGCGCCGCTTCGTCGCCAACGCCAGCCACGAACTGCGCACACCCCTGGCCCTGCACCGCGCCCTGGTCGAGATGGCCATGCACCGCCGCACCGCCTCGGACGACGTCAGACGACTCGGCACCGACCTGCTGGACATCAACACCCGGCAGGAGAAGCTGATCGCCGGTCTCCTGCTGCTGGCCGGGGCGGAGAACCACCTTCCCGAACCCCATCCGGTGGACCTGGCCGACATCGCCGCCCATGTGATCGTCCAGAGCGGTCCCGAGGCCCGAAGGGCCGGGATCACCGTGACCCACGCCTGCGAGACCGCCCCCACCCGCGGCGACGTCCTGCTCCTGGAACGGGCAGTCCAGAACCTGGTGGAGAACAGCATCCGGCACAACGTCGAGCGCGGCGGTCACGTCCATGTCACCACCCGCACCGACACCGACGGCACCGTGGTGGTCGAGGTCGGCAACTCCGGCCCCACCGTGGCCCCGTACGAGATACCCACCCTCTTCGAACCGTTCCGCCGACTGGGCACCGAACGCCTGGTGACCGCCAAGGGCGCCGGTCTCGGCCTCTCCATCGTGCGGACGATCGTCCACGCGCACCAGGGCACGGTGACCGCCGTCCCCCGCGACTCCGGCGGGCTGACCGTCACCGTGACCCTGCCCATGACACCGCTGTCCGCTCCGGGAGAGCCGTCCGACGGGACGCCGTAGGGTCACCCGCGCGCGAGGTCGTCGCCCCCGTGCCCCCGACCGGCGGCGGACCCGTCCAGGAAGATCCGGTCCAGCCGGTAGTCGGCGTCCTCGGCGGCGTCGGGGTGACCCACCGGAAGACGGACCCGACCACCCCGTGAAGCACCGGTGAAAACCCTGTGGAGGAGGGGGCGGCGCCACCCCTTATGCTGCGGCGAAACGATCAAGCAGGACCAGGGGAGGCGCGGCATGTTGGGGAAGCTGTTCGGCAGGGGTGCGGAGAGACCGCCGGCGGATCCGCACGCGATTCCCGTCCGGGGCAGACGGCGCAACGGGACGTACCTGCTGATCGCGCTCGGCGACATCCGGGTGCTGGGCCTGGTGGAGGCGGCCGAGGCGGGGGACTGGGAGGCGGTCAAGGCGGCCTGCGCCCCCTTCGACCTCGGTCGCGACCACCGGGTCCTGGGCGAACTGACCGATCTGGACGGCGTACAGGACTGGATCGGCCGGGCCGTCGCGGAGGACAAGGAGCACCGGGCGACCGCCCTGCTGATCTCCGGGGCCCGCCACATCCACTGGGGCTGGGAGGCCCGCACCGCCGCACGGGCCGTCCACGTCACACGCGACCAGTGGCGGGTCTTCCACGAACGCCTCCAGATCGCCGAGGAACACCTCCTGGAGGCCGCCGAACTGCGGCCCGAGTGGATCACCCCCTGGCGTCAGCTCCTCACCTCCGGCCGCGGCATGTCGCTGGGCCGTGTCGTCAACGAGAACCGGCTCGACGCCGCCCTGCGCCGCGACCCCCTGGACCTGGAGACCCACGTCGCGTGGCTGTCGTACCTCCAGCCCCGGTGGAACGGCGAGCCCGGACAGGCCCTCGCGTACGCCCGTGAGGTGGCGGCCCGCGCGCCCGAGGGGCATCGCCTCGGCTGTGTCATCGCCATGGCCCACATCGAGGAGTGGGTGGAGTCCGACGACGGCGAGTGCCTCGACACCCCTGAGATCCAGGAGGAGTTGAGGGAGGCGGCCCGCCGCAGCATCCTCCACCCGGCCTACGAGCGCGGCCCGGGCTGGCAGCACGACTTCAACACCTTCGCCATGGCCCTGTCGCTGGCCTCCGAGAGCGTGGTCACCTCCCGCGTCTTCCACGCACTGGACGGCGCCCGCACCGAATGGCCCTGGGAGTACATGCCGGAGCCGGAGAAGGCGTACGCCCGCTTCCGACGCCACGCCTGAGCCGCCGCCCGGCGTCCGCCCCCCCCGGGGCCCCGCGAGCCCGCCCGGCCACCGGCCCGCCGCCTCGCCGCCCCGCCCGCCCGGCACCCGGTCACCTCGACCCCTCGTGCCGCCCCCTCCCGCTCACCGACCACCCACCCCGGACTGCCCGATGCCTCTGCGCCGCACCGCCCCCGACTCGCCCGACGCCGACCGTACGTTCCAGGTCGATCTGCGCGGCCTGGTCGATCTCCTCTCCCACCACCTCTACTCCAGCCCCCGCGTCTACCTGCGCGAACTCCTCCAGAACGCCGTGGACGCGCTGACCGCCCGGCACACCCTCGAACCCACCGCGCCCGCCGACGCGTTCGGGATCCGCCTGTACGCCGACGGGGCGGTGGTCCGCGTCGAGGACGACGGCGTCGGGCTCACCGAAGCCGACGTACACACCTTCCTCGCCACCATCGGCCGCAGCAGCAAACGCGCCGAGCGGATCGCCGAACAACGCGGCGACTTCATCGGCCAGTTCGGCATCGGACTGCTCTCCTGCTTCCTCGTCGCCGACGAGATCCACGTCCTGAGCCGCTCCGCCCGCACCCCCGACGCCCCCGTCGTGGAGTGGCGCGGACGCGGCGACGGCAGTTACACCGTCCGCACCCTGCCCTCCTCCGCCCGCCCCCGCCCCGGCACCACCGTCACCCTGACCCCGCGCGCCGACGCCGGAGGATGGACCCGCCCGGCCCAGGTGCACGAACTGGCCCGGCACTTCGGCTCCCTGCTGCGGCACCCGGTCACCTTCGACGACGGCACCGGCGGCCCGGGCGTCCCCGTCAACCCCGAACCCGCCCCCTGGGCCCAGGTCCACCCCACCCCCGGCGCCCGCTCCCGGGCGCTGGCCGCCTACGGCGAGGAGGTCTTCGGGTTCACCCCGCTCGACACCATCGAGCTGGACCTCCCGGCCGTCGGCCTCAAGGGCATCGCCTGTGTCCTCGCCGAGCAGGTGCCCACCGGGCGCCGCACCGGCCACCGCGTCCACATCAAGGGCATGCTGCTGTCCGAACAGGCCGAGGAGATCCTCCCGGAGTGGGCCTTCTTCGTCCGCTGCGTGGTCGACGCCGAGAGCCTGCGGCCCACCGCCTCCCGCGAATCCCTCTACGAGGACGACACCCTCGCCGCGGTCCGCGGCGCCCTCGCCGAACGACTGCGCGCATGGATCGCCCGCATCGCCGCCAGCGACCCGGACCTGCTCGCCCGCTTCCTCCACGCCCACCACCTGGCCGTGAAGTCGCTCGCCGTGCACGACGACGAGATCCTGCGCATGCTGCTGCCCTGGCTGCCGTTCGAGACCACGGACGGCCACACCACCCTGGACGAGTTCGCCCGCACCCACCCCACCGTGCTCGTCACCTCCAGCGTGGAGGAGTTCCGGCAGGTCGCCGCCATCGCCTCGGCCGCCGGGCTCGGCGTCGTCAACGGCGGCTACACCTACGACCGCGACCTCGTCCACCGGCTCCCCGAACTGCGGCCCGAGGTGACCGTCGCCGACCTCGATCCGGCGACCCTCACCGCCCATCTCGACCCCGTCGACCGGGAGACGGAACTGGCCGCCAGCCCCTATCTCACCCTGGCCCGCGAGGCCCTCGCCGTCTTCGACTGCGACGTGGCGCTGCGCACCTTCCACCCCGCCTCGGCCCCCGCACTCCTCCTCGACCACCGCGAGGCACGGCACGAGCGCACCCGCTCCCGCCTCGCCCGCGAGCAGCAGGGCGGAGTGTGGGGCGACATCCTCGGCGCCCTGCGCCACGAGGCACCACGCGCCCAGCTCATCCTCAACCAGCTCAACCCGCTGGTCCGCACCGCCGTCGCCATCGACGAGCCGGAACTGGCCCGCACCAGCGCCGAAGCCCTCTACGGGCAGGCCGCGATGCTCTCCCGGCGCCCCCTCAGGCCCGCCGAGTCGAGCCTCATCAACCGCTCCTTCCTCGACCTCCTCGCCCACGCCCTCCGCAAGGACAGCTGACGATGCCGACCGCACCCCAGACCGCCGACGAACTGCGCGACGCGCTCGCGGAGAACGACCAGCGTCCCTACGGCCGCCCCCGCACCGTCACCGCGGAGGAACTGGCCGAGGCCGCCGAGCAGTTCGACGACCCCCGAACGCTGATCATCGCGCTCCTCGAACTCCAGGAGGCGTACAACTACGGCTCCGAACCCCGTAAGTCACCCGTCGTCTTCGCCCGGCTGCTCACCCTCTTCGACGAACAGCCCGACCTCTTCGACGCCCGCATGCGGTACCAGCTGTTCTGGCGGTTCAAATGGGTGGCCCACTCCCTGCGCGAACTGCCGGAGATACCGCTGGCCACCCTGCGCCAGTGGCTGACGGAGATGCGCGACCGCTACGAGAAGGCCGACCTCGGACTCCAGCCCTACTACGGACAGGCGTACCAACTCGCCGTCCACGTGGGCGAGGACACCACCCTCGCCTACGAACTGTGGGCGGGCCGCTCCCGCACCCAGTACAGCGACTGCGAAGCCTGCGAGATCTGCGAGCAGGCGCTGTACCACCTCGCGGCGGGCGACGACCGGCGCGCGCTGCGCACCTGGGAGCCCGTGCTGTCCGGGAAGGAGTCCTGCCAGGAGGAACCGGCCCGTTCCATCTCCTACGCGCTGCTGCCCCTGCTGCGCACCGGCCGCACCGAGCAGGCCCGCGAACTGCACCTCGCCGGCTACCGGGCGTCCCGCCGCACCGCCTCGATGTCCGCGGAGGTCGGCCGCCATCTGGAGTTCTGCGCGCTCACCGGCAACGAGGCCCGCGGCCTGGAACTCCTCGCCGAGAACCGCACCCTGTTCGACGAGGTCGAGTCGCCGCTGGACCTGCTCGCCCTCCTCACCGGCGTGGAGGTCCTCCTCCAGCGCGTCGAACTCCTCGGCCACGGCGACCTGCCCGCCGCCGGACCCGCGGGCCGCACCTGGACGGTGACCGCCCTGCGCGCCGAGGTCCGCGACCGCGCCGACGCGCTCGCCGCCCGCTTCGACACCCGTAACGGCACCACCGCCCACAGCGACCGCCGCAGGGCCCGGCTCGACCGGGAACCGCTGCTGGACGCACTGGAGCTGACCCTGCGGACCGTCACCCTCGACGCCGCCGCCCCGGCCGCGCCCGTCGCCGCCACCCCCGCCCAGGACGTCCCCGAGTCGCTGACGGAACTCATCATCCGGGCACGGACCCTGGAGGAGCAGGGGCATCCGGACGCCCGAGCCTGCTGGGCCCGGCTGCGCGCCCTGGTCGACGCCCCCGACCACACCCACCCCGACGACCCCGCCGTGGGCCCGCCCGTCCGGTTGCGCGCGGACCTGCTGGCCGAGGAGGCCGGCCGGGCGGGCGACCGGGACGAGTTCACCGTCGCCGCCGCCCTCCACGACGAGGCCGGAGAGCGGGGTCTGGCGGCTGTCGAACGCGCCTGCGCCCTGCTGTCCGCCGCCGAGGCGCCGGAAGCCCCCGGGGCGGCTGCCGCTGAGGGGGGCGGTGGTGCCGAGGCGAAGGCCGCCGCGTTGACCGCCGCCCACGCCTCCATCCTCCGGCTGCACGAGGAGACGCCCGGCCTGCCCCCGTACCAGGAGGCCCGTCTGCTGCGGCTGCGCGCCACCGCGCTCGGACTGCGCTTCCAGGTGACGGGGAACGAGCAGCACCTCGCGCCGGTCCTCGCCGAAGCGGACCTGCTGCACACCTTCGCCACCCGGCACGACCTCCCCGTACAGATCTCCGGGGCCCTGCTGCTGGGCGTCGGCACCCGCGCCATCTCCGGCGATCTGCCCGCCGCCGTCGCCGAGGCCGACACCCTCATCGACCGGCTCAAGGCCGACGGCCCGCACTGGCACCTGCCCCGCACCCTCAGCCTGCGCGGCCGGCTCCACCTCGGCCTCGGCGACGCCGAGGCCGCCCACGCCGATCTGACGGAGGGGCTGCGACGGGCCGCCGAATGGCCCGACGACACCGCCGGGACCGCCCGGATGCACGGCGACCTGGCCGAGGCGAGCATGCGCCTGGGCCGCCCCGACGAGGCGCTGCGCCAGCTGAACCGCTCCGCCGAACTGGACCTGCGGCGCGGCAGCCGGACGGACGCCTTCTGCACCTACAGCAATGTGGCCCAGCTCAGCCTCGACCTCGGGCGCGTCGAGGACTGCATCGCGCTGCTCGACTCCCTGCTGACCGAACCGGACGTCGTCGCCGGGGAACTGGACGACCGGCTCCTCGCCCAACTGCGGCTGACCCGGGCCCGCGCCCTGCGCGCCGGGGACGACCGCACCGCCGCCACGGCGGAGTTCGTCGCCCTCGCCGCCGAGTCCGCCGACTGGGACGACGACCCCGGCAGCCACGCCATGATCGCCGGGGAGACGGCCGTACTCCTGGGCGAGGCCGGGGCGTTCGACCGGGCCCGTGCGGCGGTGGACCAGGCCCTCGCCGCCCACGCCAGGACCCCGCGCTACGAGCAGCTCAGCAGCTGTCTGCGCGAACTCGCCCGGCTCCAGGCCGAGCAGCAGGGCGAGGACGGTCTGGACGACGCGCTCGCCTGTCTCGCCGACGCCGGACGGATCGCCGACGAGGCGCGTACGGCGGGGTACGAGGTCCGCGGGAGCCGGTCCCTGGAGACGGCCCTGGCCTACGAACACGGCCGGGTCAACGCCTACGCGGGCCGCTACGACGACGCCCTGGCCGCCCTGGAGAAGGCCCTCGCCCTGCTCGGTGAACCGGGCGCGGAGGACGGCGACCACGCCGGTGAGTGGGCCGAGTGCGTCCGTCTCGCGGGTGCCGTGGAGGGCATCTACCTGGAACGCTCCGCCCCGGCCCTCGCCCGGCTGGACGCGGCGGTGGCCCTGCTGACCGCCCGGGGCCACGCGGAGGAGACCGCGTCACTGTCCTCGCTGGTGGCGAGGCTGCGGGACGAGGAGTAGGGCGGGCCGGACGCTCACCTTCCCGGACGGCGGCGCCGTGGCGCGCGGGCGCGGCCCGCCGTCCGGCGGCGACAGCGGCCTCAGCGTCGCAGGTCGGCGAGGAGTGGTGCGTAGAGTCCGCCGTCCTGTTCGGCGAAGGCGGTGAGCCGGGCGGTGGCATCGGCCCGGTCGTTCTCGTCGGGGTCCTCCGAGGCCAGCTCGTTCTCCAGCACCCAGGTCTCCAGCATGACGGCGTGGCCCACGAGCACCTCGGGGCCGCCCGGCAGGTCCAGGGTGCTCGCGGCGATCCGCCGGACCACCTCCTGGAGCGGTTCGAGGCCGGCGGGCCCGCCGGGGACGAAGGCCATCTTGACGGCCTCGTTGAGATCGACGGTCACGGGCGCGACGACGGCGAACTCGAAGTCGAGCAGCGCGACGACGTTCCCTTCGTGCCACAGGGTGTTGGGCGCGCAGAAGTCACCGTGATCGAGCACCTCGGGCGCGTGGGGGAGCGCCGCCCAGAACCGGTCGAGGACACCGCCCAGCGTTCTGGCCTGGGGCGCGGTCAGCAGGCCCGCGCCGACGAGCCGGTCGAGGGAGGCCGTCGCCGCGGCGGGGCTCCCGGCGAAGAACGGCGACCGGGAGCGTGCGTAGGGGGCGGCGGCGGCCGTGTCGACCCGGTGGATGTGACGGGCCCGCTCCCACATCTGCCCGAGGGCCCGGGCCCGCGCCACCGCGTCCAGCGACGGCCAGACCTCCTCCAGGTTCACCCCGGGCACCCGACGGGTGAGCACCCACTCATGGCCGTCCCGCACCCCGGCGTCCACCACGGGCGGACAGCCGACCTCCGGGGGAAGGAGCCGCAACAGCCGCGTCTCGCGCAGCAGATCCGCTGCTCCCGGCCGGGAGGCGACCCGTACGACCAGTTCCTCACCCAGCCAGGTGAGATTGGTCCACCCCCGGCCCCGCTCCACGCCATCGGGGTCGACCCCGTACTCACCCAGGACCGCCCGGGCCACCCTCTCGGACACTGACTCACCGCCGTCGTTCCTCACGCGGGGACGCTAACAGCGGCACGGACGGGCAACCAATCCTTTCCCGCGCATGCCGCTGTCCACGTCCCGGAGGTGGCATTGGTGCCTACACGGTGAACTTGACGGCCTCCAGCCAGCGGCCGTTCTCCATGGAGCCGGCGAAGGCGAAGGCGGGGCGCGGGTCGGCGCAGCCCTGGTTGCCCCAGTCGTAGCCGCGGACCCTGGCGTTGGGGCAGATCTTGCCGCTGCCGGTGTTGATGGCCAGTCCGGTGATGTACTTCGCCGAGGTGTCACCGATGTAGATGTTCTTGCTGTCGCCGGTGACGGCGGTCCAGCTCGGGGCCCACCTGCCCTCGCCGTTGGTCGAACCGGGGTCGTGACGGACCGCGTTGGCGGCCGAGCCGTCGACGCCGTACGACGCGATGTTGAGGGCCTTGATGGGCCTGTTCTGGCCGGTCGTACCGGCCAGCGTGCCGTCGCACACCGGCTTCTGCCAGCCTTGCCCCGACACATACGCCCGGTAGCAGATGTGCCGTCCGGACGGGTCGCTCTTCGCCAGCCGCTTCACCGCGGTGGCGGCCGTCTCGACGGCCGGCTTCTGCGTCACCGTGGCGACCCCGCCGCGCGGGGTGGCGGTCACCGTCCTCACCGGGGCCGGGGGCTTGGCCGCCTCGCTGGGCTTGTCGCTCTTCTTCGCCTTCTTGCTCTTCGACGCCGAAGGGGAACTGGACGGTGAACTGACGGACACCGAGAAGGTGGGTACCGGAGTGTCCTTGGCGGGGCTCTCGCTGGTCCGGTCGCTCGCACGGGCCGACGCCTGCTGAGGGTCGTCGCCCGATCCGCCGCTGCCGAGCATCACCAGCGACACGACCACGATCCCGGCCACCCCCAGCGCCGCCGGGGCGATCACCAAGGGACGCTGGAGCAGACCGGCGGGCTCGTACTCGTCGTCCGACTGCCGGGACGCGTTCCTGCGGTCGAGCCTCCTGATCAGCGCGGGGGGAGGGGTACGGCGGACGTCCGGGGGCGTACTGAACTCCGGCGCCGGGTCCGGTTCATGGTCCAGATCCGGCTCCCTGTCCCCGTTGCGGTCCCTGTCCCCGTCCCTGTCCAGGTCCTCCGCGAACGGGTGGTCGGCGTCGTCCTCGTGGTCCCGTCCGGTGTCCGGGGCCCGCAGCGGTGGGGGCTCGGGCAGGGTGTACGACGCCTCGTCCACGTCGTCGTCCCGGAAACCCCCGGCCCGGAGGTCGTCGCCATCGAGTTCCTCGTTCTCGTACCCTTCGCTCTCGTACTTCGAGCTGTCGTGCTTCTCGCTCTCGTACCCTTCGTCGTCGTGCGCCTCGCCCTCGAATTCCCCCTCCACGCCCGGCGCGTTCACGTGAACGCCGTGCTCCGGATCCGCGTCCTGGGAATCGACGGCGCCGGAATCGTCGTCGTCGTTGCCGTCCGGCCCGTCGTCGAGATCGAACTCGATCTCACCCGGGGCGGCGGCACTCGGTACCTCCCGCTGCTCCAGGAGCCGGCTCGAACCGTCCGGGAAGACCTCGATATGGGCCACGTACGCCGCCGACGGATCGGCGATCGTGGCGGTCACGGGCGTGTCGCGGCTGCGAGCACGCTCGTGCAGCGCGTCGAGGATCGCGGTGTCGGACGACTGGCCCTCCGCCATCCGTACCGGTTCGCCGTCGATGGCGGCGGAGCCGTCGCCGGAGATGACCACCGCGAAGTGGTCGTCCCCCGTGATGGGCTCGTCGTTCTCTTCACCCCGGCTCATGCACATTCCCTTCTGACGTTCTCCGCGTTACCGCAACGGCCCCCGCCCACCGAACGGTTCAACGGGCCTGTCCGCGTGACGTGTCTGTGACAGACGGGGCACCGTTCGGGTACCTGTGGGTGAGTAAAGTGCCGCGGGTGAACGCCCGAGAAAACCTGGTGAGTTTCGCTGTCCTGGGGCCGGTGAGGGCCTGGCGAGGCGGACGGGAATTGGACCTCGGTTCGCCGCAGCAGCGCGTGGTGCTGGCGACGCTCCTCATTTGCAGAGGACGTCCGGTCGCACTCCATGAACTCCTCGACGCCGTCTGGGGTACCGAGCCGCCCGCGGCAGCCGTGTCAGTGCTGCGGACCTACGCGTCCCGGCTGCGCAAGGTCGTGGAGCCGGCCCGTGACGCCCCCGGCGCCGCGCCGGTCATCGTGTCGGTCGGGGACGGGTATCAGGTCCGCCTCACGGAGGGCGCCCTCGATCTCATCGTCTTCGAGCAGCGGGTCGCGCAGGCGCGCAGACTGAGAGCGGCGGGTGAGGTGTCCATGGCCGGGGAACTGCTGCACACCGCGCTCGACGCCTGGCAGGGAGCGGCGCTCGCCGGGCTTCCCGGCGCCGCGGTCGAGACCGAGCGCGCCCGGCTCGACGAGGTCCGGCTGGCCACCCTGGAGACCCGGCTGGACATCGATGTCGAACTCGGTCGGCACAGCGAGGTAGTGCCCGAACTCATCTCCCTCACCGGCAGCCACCCGCTGCGCGAGGAACTGAGCCGGCTGCTGATGCTCGCGCTGCACCGGTCCGGCCGACGGGCCGAGGCCATGGCCGTCTACCGGCGGACCTGGCGGACCCTGATGAACGAACTGGGCATCGAGCCCGGTCCGGCACTGCGGGAGTTGCACGATCGGCTGCTGACGGCCGAGGGCCCCGCGGTGACGGGCCGGTCGGCTCCGGACGACGTCTTACAGCCGCGCCGGACACCTCGGGGCAACGCCCCGTCACGGAGCAACCCGCTGCCACGGAGCAACTCGGTGTCAGGGAGCGACTCCCCGTCGGGGAGCACTCCGCGGTCGGGGAGCACCCCCACATCGCGAGGCAACCCCACGCCGGGGAGGGGCCGCACGCCACCCGATGCCACCTCCCGCGCGACCCCGGGTCAGGTGACCGGGGTGGGCCCCGTGCCCCCCACGGGCCCCGCGCGTCAGGCGGGCCCTGCGCCCGGTGCGCAACCCGCGTCCCGGACGGGCGCCCCACCCGGGACCCATCCCGCCGACCCCGTCCATCCCCGCAACCCCGTCCATCCTGCCGATCCTGTCGGTCCGGTGGGTCCCGCCGGCGCTGCCGACGTCGCTGACTCCGCCGACGTCGCCGACTCCGTCGGGCCCGTCGACCCCGCCGGGTCCGCGCCCGGGGTGGTTCCCACCGCTCGGCTCCAGCCCGCGTCCCGGGCCGACCGCCCGTCCCGGGCCGACCTCAGGGCCCGGGCCGAACCCGAGCCTCAAGCCGGCCCCGAGCCCGGGACCGCCCGGGAGCCCCGGGTCCGTTCCGAGCCCCGGGTCGGCATCGACCCCCGGGTCCGACCCGGATCCCGGTTCCGCCCCGAGCCCCCTGCCGTACCGAAGCCCCCGACCGACCCCGACCCCGACGCTGATGGCAAGGGCACTGCCGATGCCGTTCCCGGAGCCCGGCCCGAAGCCCCCGTCGGCTCCGATCCCGGTGTCCGGCCGGAGCCCCGCCCCGACTCCGAGCCCCGGGTCGCCGGGCGGTTCCGGGTCGGGGCCGAGCCCCGTGTCGTGCCCCGGTCCTCGCCCGCCCCCGGCTCCCGCACCCAGGACAGGAGGGTCGTACCGGCCGCCGCCCCCGGCGAGGAGCGCACGCCCACCGTGCCGGCTCAGCGGCAGCACCCGGCCCCGGCCGCACCCCCGCCCGCGACCCCGTCCCCCGCACCGACGGCGGAGTCCTGCCTCACCCCCTCGGGGCGCCAGGCATCCCCCAGGGAGACCGTGGCCCCGCCCGGTCTCGCGCAGGCCCCGCAACCCACCCCGCCGAGCACCCCGCCGCTCGCCCGACCTGCCCAACTCCCGGCGGATCTGGTGACGTTCGTGGGCCGGCACGCGGAACTCGGTGAGATCCGCGGTCTGCTGCCGGAGGAGGGCACCACCCCGGCCACCGTGCTGATCACCGCGATCGCCGGAATGGCCGGGATCGGCAAGACCGCCCTGGCCGTGCACTGGGCCCATGAGATCGCCGACCGGTTCCCCGACGGACAGCTCTACATCAACCTCCGCGGCTTCGACCCGACCGGTTCCGCCGTGGTGGCGGGGGAGGCCATCCGGGTGTTCCTCGACGCGCTCGGCGTCCCCCCGAAGCAGATACCGGCCGGTCTTGAGGCCCAGGCCGCGCTCTACCGCAGTCTGCTCGACCGGCGGCGGATGCTGGTCCTGCTCGACAACGCCCGCGACGCCGAGCAGGTACGGCCGCTGCTGCCGGGGGCCCGTGGCTGTCTGGTCATCGTCACCAGCCGCAACCGGCTCACCGGACTGGTCGTGGGCGAGGGGGCCCACCCGCTGACCCTGGACCAGCTCACGGCCGAGGAGGCGTACGGACTGCTGGCCCGGCGGCTCGGTACCCGGCGGCTGGCGGCGGAGCCCGAGGCGGTCGAGGAGATCGTCGCGCGCTGCGGCCGGCTGCCGCTGGCGCTGGCGATCGTCGCCGCCCAGGCCGCCGCCCACCCGGGGTTCCGGCTCGCGGTCGTCGCCGAGGAACTGCGGGAGAGCCACGGCAGCCTCGACGCCTTCGCCGCCGACGACGAGGACATCACCACCGACGTACGGGCGGTCTTCTCCTGGTCGTACCAGGCGCTGTCCGCCCCGGCCGCGCGGCTGTTCCGGCTGCTGGGCCTGCACTCCGGTCCCGATCTGTCCGCGCCCGCCGCCGCCGCTCTCGCTGGGCTCGCCGCGAAGGAGGCCCGCCGGCTGCTGGGCGAGCTGACCCGGGCCCATCTGCTCACCGAGCACTTCCCCGGCCGCTACACCCTGCACGATCTGATCCGGGTCTACGCCGCCGAGCGCGTCGAGGCCGAGGAGAGCGCCGAGGAGCGGGACCGGGCCCGCGATCGGCTGCTCGCCTGGTATCTCCACACCGCCGACGCCGCGTACCCGCACCTCACCCCGAACCGCCGCCGCATCCCGCTCGAACCGCTCCCCGAGGGATGTGTGCCGCTGGAGTTCGCGACCCACGACCGGGCGTTGCAGTGGTGCGAGGACGAGCGGGCGAACCTGGTCGGCGCCGTCCACCAGGCCGCCGGGTCCGGTCGGTACGGCATCGCCTGGCGGCTGCCCGCCGTCCTGTGGGGGTTCTTCTATCTGCGCAGCCACCAGAGCGACTGGCTCGACACCTCGCGCACCGGTCTGGCCGCCGCCCGTGCCGCCCACGACCGGCCGGGCGAGGCCCGCGGGCTCGCGGACACGGCCGCCGCGCTGCGTGACTCGGGCCGGTACGACGAGGCCATCGACCATCTGCGGCAGGCGATGGCCGTCTTCCGGGAACTGGGGGATCCGTACGGCCGGGTGGCGGCGGTCGCCAACCTCGGTGACGCCCATCTGCACGTCGGGCACCTCGGCAAGGCCGTCGAGTACATCCGCCGCGGGCTGGCCCTCAACCGGGCGCTGGGCAACACCTGGGGCGAGGGCATCGCCCTGGCCAACCTGGGCGACGCCTATCAGCGGCAGGGCAGGTACGAGGAGGCCATCGACTCCCTGGAGCGGGCGCTGGGGGTGCTGCGTACCCACGGCAGCCGCTGGGTCGAGGGCATCACCCTCGACATCCTCGGCACGGTGCACAGCCGCCTCGGACGGCACAGCACCGCGATCTCCTACTACGAGGAGGCGCTGAAGACCCATCACCTGGTCGGCAACCGGTGGGGCGAGGGCCACACCATGGGCAACCTCGGTGATGTCGAACTGGCCGCCGGTGACCCGTGGGCCGCCCGGGTGAGCTGGGAACGCGCGCTGGAGATCCTGGCGGAGTTCGGGCACCCGGATGCCGAGCTGATCCGCGAGAGGCTCAGGCGGCTGTGACGCACGGCCCCCCGGCTCGTCCCCACCCGTGCCACGGGGGCGCGGGTGGGGACGGTTCAGCCGGAGGTCACGGGGACCCTCAGCCCGCCTCGCGGTAGATCTGTCCCGAGGCGTTGGGGGTCGTACCGTCGTAGAGACCGGTCGGGCTGGTCTGCGTGGAGAGCGTGAACCACGCGTACCGCTCCACGAAGTCCAGCCCCTCCAGCATCTCCGTCGACGACTTGACGAACGCCGCCTGCTCCTCCTGGCCGGGGTAGCGAGGGGTGCCGGAGGAGAAGTCGATCAGGCCGTACTCGGTCAGCCAGATCGGCTTCTGGTAGCGGTCGTGGATCCGCTGGAGATAGCCGCGGAGCTGGTTCGCGGCGTCCGGACCGAAGTCGGCGCCGTACCAGTGCACGGGGATGAAGTCCACGCGCAGACCGCGCTGTTCGGCCCCCTTCATGAACCGGTCCAGCCAGCCGTCCGCCACATCGGCGCCGGTGGCGACCGCCGGGGCACCCATGCGCAGGCCGGTCGCCTGGAGCCGGGGCCACAGGTCGAGGGCCTGCTCGGGCGACATGTTGGCCTGTCCGCCGTGGTCGGGCTCGTTGAAGCCGAGCAGCGTGGTGCCCTCCTTGGCCGCCGCGCCCAGTTCGGCGTCGGTGACCGAGCCGGGACCCCAGATCATCGGGACGTACTCGACGCCCTCCGGCTTGGTGACCTGACCGGAGGACGAGGCCCAGTTGTAGTACCAGGAGGCGCCGGAGTCGGTGAGCGCCTGGGCGGCGCCGTCGACCGGGTTGAGGCTGATGCCCTTGGCGGAGGTGCCGGCGTTGTCACCGGGGCGCTCCACCGTGTTGCGCGGGTCGGTCGGCTGGTCCGGCTGACCACCCTCACCGCCGCCGGCGGGGGCGGCGCCGGTGCCGAAGGCGACGGTCATGCCGGTGCACTCGGAGCACTGCCGTACGACCTCGTTGCCCTGCTCCGTGTCGTGCTTCGACCAGGCGTACGCCTTGGGACACATCTTCGTCATGGCGTCGCTGTACGGGGTCTTGGCGTCCCGGTTGGGGTTGACGCACACCAGGCCCTTGCCCGACGGGTCCTTGGTGAGGTTCTCGGCCGGACAGGCGGACAGCAGGTCCACCGCGCAGCCCATCACCGAGCAGGAGCCTGTTTCCGGCACCTGTACACCGTCGGGTGTGATGGTGATGGGCACGGACACGGCGTTGACGTAACTGACGTTGTACCAGGGCGCCAGGCCGTCCTTCGGGTCGAAATTGAACTCGGCGAGACTGGCGGGCTGTTCACCGGTGGAGCAGCGGTCGGCGTACGGGCCGCAGTCCGCGACGGCGCACTTGAAGGTGGAGCCGTCCTCGCCGCTGCACCCCTGGCGCGCGAAGAACTTGCCGCGCCAGTGACCGGCCCCCGAGTTCTCCGGGATCGTGATGGTCGCCGACTGCCCGGGGTCGATCTTCGGCAGCCCGGTCAGGACCGCCGAACCGTCGGCGTTGACCGTGCTGCCGACCCAGATGGCACTGTCGGTGCGGTTCTGGAAGGTGACGGTGCGATCGGCGCCGCCGGAAGCGTTCTCGCTGTTGATGGTGGTGTTGCCGGACTGGTGCCACTGGATCGCCGCGGTGGTCCCCGTGACACCGACGATCACCAGCAGCAGGGCGAGGAGGAGTTGTGTTCGTTTGCGCATACGGCGCAGGGAGAGCATGGAGCGTGCCCTTTCCGTGGGGCTCGTGGGGGTCGGTTGCCGTAGGGGTCGGTGGGTCGGTCGGTCGCGGAGACGCGACGGCCGCAGGCAGTGCCGTGCGTCAGGTGCGGAGGGAAGCGCCGAGGTCCGGTGCCGCTAGGTGCCCGGCTGCCTGCCCCGCCGGCCCTGTCGCCGGGCGCCGGATCGTGCCTCGGTCCAGTCGCCGGTGACCGGGGCGGTGACCGCCCGGCCCGGCCGGAGGTCCAGCCCGGTCGAGCGCGCGGCGGCCATGCTGGACACCTCGGCCCGGGGGCCCTCGGCGCGCGTACGCAGTTCGTGCCCGCCGCGCTCGTTCCCGACGTCCTCCCGTTCCTGCGGCCGGTGCGCCTGCCGCTGAGACGTCTGCCGCCCGGTGTTGCTGGCCGCCACGTCGAGCCCGGCGGCGAAGGCGGCGGACAGGGAGCCGAACGCCCCGGTCAGCCGGGAGGGCAGGTCATGGGTCGGCTTCGTCGCGGCGCTCGTGATGTTGAGCACCGTGGCGGTGGCGCGGGAGGCGCCGGCGAAGTTGTTCATCGTGAAGATCTCGCCGGTCTCCTGGAAATGCTGGTAGCCGGCCCTGAAGTCCCGGGCGCTCACCCCGAACCCCGCGACGCCCCCCGCGACCTGGAGGGGCAGTTCGTGGTCCGTCCAGATGGAAGCGGCACCCTGGAACGTGTTGGGAGTGAAGTCGAGGAGCAGGTCGCGCAGGAGCTTCTGGTTCTGCTCCAGCCCGACCCACTGGGTCGCCTCCTGGACCCACATCCTGACGCTCTGTGCCACGCGGGAGACCGCGAAGAACGTCCCGTCCCCGTAGTTGGACGCGTAGACACCCGCGTCCGCGTCCGCGGGCAGCTCCGGGGTGTTCTGCGGCACCGGCGGCGGTGGGGCGTACTGCGGGTCGTTGTCGGTGAGCCGCTGCGCACCGGTGGCCGGGTCCTGGACGACGTAGGCGGAGTGCCAGCTCGCGACGGAGACGTCACTGCCGTTCGAGGACGCCGGCCGTACCGACTCCTCCTGCGGCGACCGGCGCCGTACGGAACCCTCCTGCGGCGAGCGCCGCCGCACCGACTCCTCCTGCGGCGACCGGCGCCGTACGGAACCCTCCTGCGGCGAGCGCCGCCGCACCGACTCCTCCTGCGAGGAACGGCGCCGTGCCGAACCCTCCTGCGGCGCGCTGCGCTGCGAGGAGCCCTGCGACGACCTCCGCGACGCGTTCTCGCCGTGTCTCTCCCGCCGTGATGACTCGTGTGGGTGCGAACCAGCCATGTGACCCTTCCTTTCCAACCAGAGGGAACGGACGGCAGGCACAACGTCGGCTGCCCGGGCGGCGGTTCAGCGCCGTCCCACCCGGCTCAGGCGCCCGGCCGCACCACCCCGAGGATCGGCATGGAGCCCGCCGGGGCGATGGTCACGTTCCGGCCCGGCCGGGGGGCGTTGATCATCTCGCCGTCGCCGATGTATATGGCGATATGGCTGGCGTCGTCGTAGTAGACGATCAGGTCGCCGGGGCGCATCGACCCCACCGGGATCCGGGTCAGGCCCTGCCACTGCATCTGCGAGGTGCGGGGGATGGTGACCCCGGCGGACAGCCACGCCTGCGAGGTCAGCCCGGAGCAGTCGTAGCCGCCCGGGCCCTCGGCACCCCAGATGTACGGCTTGCCGAGCTGCCGGGCGGCGTACTCGACCGCCTTCTTCCCGGCGGCGGTCGTGGTGGTGCCGGCCCTGTCCAGCGCACCGGTGTCCAGCCAGCGGTCCTGGGCCGCGTTCGCGTCCCTGGTGTCCAGGCCGTCCAGTTCCCGGCGCTGGGAGGCGGCCAGTGAGTCCTCCAGCCGCTCGGCCTCGGTGATGCGCCGCTCGACCTTCTCGCGCTCGGTGTCCTTCGCCCGGCGGTTCGCCTTCAGCCGGCGCAGCACGTCGGACGCCTCGTCCGCCCGGGTGCGCAGTTCCTCGCCGGTCGTCACGAGCGCCGCGACGACGTCCATCGTGCCCTGCTGCGCCTGGCGGGCCCGGGTGGCACCGTCGAGGGCCGCCTCGGGGTTCTCGGCGAGGACGAACTGAAGCTCGGCGGGGAGACTGGCGCCGGTGCCCGAGCGGTACTGGGCGCGGGCCGCCGCCCCGGCCCGCGAGGTCAGCCGGCTCAGCTTCCGCTCGGCCGTGCCGACCTGCGTCCGCAGGGTGCGCACCCGCTTCGACTGCCGGGTCACCTTCTCGTCGGCCGCGTTGTACTTGTCGGTGGCGACCGCCGCGTCGTGGTACAGGCGCTGGAGTTCCGCGCGCACCTCTTCGAGGGTGCCGGGCTCCGCCCGGGCCGGCTGGACGGCCGCCGCCGTCAGGGCGAGGGTCAGCGCGGCGACCGCCGTCGCCCGGCGGTGCTGTGCGCGCGGCGTCCGAGTCATCGGGGCCCTGGCTCCCTTCGTAGGTGTGGTCCGTCCTCACAACGGGACCGCGTGGCACGGTGGTTCAAGGCGGCGGGAACCGACCGGAGGCCGGGGCCCGTTGTGGGGGCGGAAAGGGCCGTCGACGAGGGGAAGGGGCTGTATGGATGCCGAGCTGGTGCTGCTCGCGCTGTGCACGGGAACGGGACTCGGGTTTCTGCTGCTCGCGTTCCGGGCCGCGGTGACGGCGCTGGGACTGCGGGTGCGCGGGCTGCGGGTGAGGGGAACGGTGACGGCGCGCACGGCGGCCGACCGGCGGCCCGGCGGCCTCGTGGTGTTCCCGGACCACCTGGGCCGCGTGCTGGTCCTGGACCCGGGCTCCTACGCGGTGCTGTGCGGTCTGCCCCGCGTCGGCGCCGACGTGCCCGTCGTGTACCCGCGGGCCCGCCCCCAGGCGGCCCGTCTGTGGACCGTGGCCCATCTGCTGGCCCCGTCCTTCGGCTGGTTCGTCGCCGCGACCCTGGCCTTCGTCACCGGCCTGGTGGTGACTTCTTGAGCCGCACCGACGGGGCCCGGGACCCCCGGCGGGCCAGCGGGCGCGGCCGGTCCTACGCCACCAGCGGGGTCCGCGCCCCGCGCCGTACCGGGGACGAGGCCGACGACCCCGGGCGGATCCCCGCCCTCGACGTCCTGCGCGGCTTCGCGCTCTTCGGCATCCTCGTCGTCAACGCCCTCATGACGGCCGGCCCGTACTCCGCCTTCGGCGGCGGCCCGGACGCCTCCGACCTGGACCGGGCGGTGTCCTGGCTGGTCACCGCACTGGTCGCGGCCAAGTTCTATCTGCTGTTCTCCTTCCTCTTCGGCTACGGATTCGTGCTCCAGGAGCGCTCCGCCCGCCGCGAGGGCGCCGCGTTCGCCCCCCGCCATCTGCGCCGCACGCTCGCACTGTTCACCCTCGGGGCCGCCCACGCCGTCCTGCTCTACCCCGGCGACATCCTCACGACGTACGCCGTCCTCGCCCTGCCCCTGTACGGGCTGCGCCGGCTCGCGCCCCGCACCGCGCTGCGGATCGCCGCCGGGCTCCTCCTCGCCCTCTTCGCCCTGCTGCTCCTGGAGGGCCTGCTGACCGTCGCCCTCACCGAGCCGCGGACCGTCGCCGAGTACGTCCCGACCGTCGCCGACACCGTCGCGGCCCACCGGGGCGACGCCGCCGACGTCCTCGGCGCCCACCTCAGCGAGCTGCCGGACGCGATCGCCGCCCATGTGCTGTACGCGCCCGACTTCTTCGCCGCGTTCCTCGCCGGGCTGGCGGCGGCCAAGGTACGGCTGCTGGAGCGACGCGGCCGGGACCGGGCCTGGCTGCGCCGGACCGCGCTGCGCTGGCTGCCGCTCGGCCTGCTCGGCGGGGTGTTCACCGCCGTCTGCGCGGGCGGCCCGCTGGACCACCGGTGGTACGACGTGGGGCAGGCCGCCTCCGTGCTCACCGCACCCGCGCTGACGGCGTCGTACGCCTGCGCGCTGCTCCTGCTGCTCGACCGCTTCCGCACCCCGGCCGCCTGGCTCGCCGCCTCCGGGCGGATGGCCCTCACCCACTACCTCACCCAGTCACTCGTCCTCGCCCTGGTCTTCACCGGCTACGGCGCGGGGCTCTACGACCGGGTGGGCGCCGCCCTCGTCCTCGCGGGCTGCGTGGTGCTCTACGGCGCCCAACTCGCCCTCGGCGTACGGCTCATGGGGCGCCGCCGCTACGCGCCCGCCGAACTGCTGCTGCGCACGGTCACGCTCGCGCGGCGTCCAGCGGGCCGTCCTGCGGACCCTTCGACAGCGGGACCCCCGGCATCAGACGCCGTGCCGCCCGCTCGGTGATGGCCGCCGTCTCCGCCTTCGCCGCCGCCGAGATCGCGGCGGCCCCCGGCTCCTTGTACCAGGGCCGCAGCCGGATCAGCGCCGGCCGCACCCCGGTGGCCAGGAGCAGCGCCGAGCCCTTGGGCAGCGCGCGGATCCGGTCCGGCGGCAGCACCGACTCCTGCCGGTAGGAGTACGAGCGCGACGAACCGTCCTTGCTGTACGAGACGCTCGGCGTGCGCACATCGTGCTGGCCGACCAGCGTGGAGATCTTCTGCACGAAGTCGGCGTCGTCCAGACCCGCGCCGAGCAGCTTGACGGTGGCCGCGCTCCACATCGCGTCCATGCCCATCTCGCCCCACACCCGCGCACCCTGCCGGTAACTCTGGAGCAGGGTCACGACATTGATGCCGCGCGAACCGAAGTGCGAGTACAGGTCGGGCAGGTCGGAGATGCGGCAGACGTTCGCGGCCTCGTCCAGGACCGCGGTCAGCGGCGGATCCAGCCGCCCGCCCATCCGCTCGGCCGCGACCACCCCCGCCCGCATCGTCGCGTCGGCCATGCCCGCGATGACCCCGGCCGCCGAACCACCGCCGTCCTTCGACAGCAGATACAGGGTGTCCGTGCCGAGGACATGCCGGTCCGGGCGGAACTCGGGCAGGCTCGGGTCCGGGGTCACCCAGGCGAGGATCTCCGGATCCAGGAGACAGGAGACGGTCTGGCGGGCCGTCTCGTAGATACCGTCCCGGGTCTCCACCGCGCCCCGGATCGTGCCCTGCAACTGCTCCGCCATCGCCCGCAACCCCACATCGCGCAGCAGGTCGACCGGGGTCCGGTCGGCGGGGTCGGCGAGCCAGCCCAGCAGATCGGTGATCGGGGCCCGGCCGCGCGCGGCGGCGAGGAAGAGCGCCGTCAGGGTGTTCTGGGCGGCGGCGATCCAGAAGTCCTTCTTCGCCGTGTCGTCGTTGACCGACGCCACGAAGTGCCCGGACAGCCGGCGGGCCCCCTCGATGGTGTGGCACTCGTCCAGCATGTTCCACCACATGGCACGCGGCGCGTGCGCGATGCCCTGCGGATCGAACGTCCACACCGTGCCCGCCTTCTCCCGCTCGGCGCGCGTGACGGCGTACACGTCCGACTTGTTGGAGGTGAGCAGGACCGCGCCCTGGGCGCGCAGCACCCGGGGGATCGCGATACCGGTGGACTTGCCCGCGCGCGGCGCCATGAGGTCGAGTTCCACGTCCTCGTGACTGCTGCGCAGTTCGGGGCCCTTCGGGTCCAGGTCACCGAGCAGGTTGCCGGTCTCGTCCGGATGCAGACGCTCACGGCCCTGGAGGGAGGGCCGCAGCTCACGCGCGCGGGCCTCGATGCCCTTGGGGCAGAACCCCGCCAGCTCACGGGCGCCGGCGAGACCGCCGTCCGACGTCGAGAAGCGGCCCATCACGAAGCGGACGGCGAACGCGACCGGTACGGCGATCAGCGCGAGCAGCAGCAGGATGCCGCCGTAGACGGCCGCGGGCGGGGCCCCGGGCCACAGCGCGGCCGTGCCCTCCGAGGCCAGCCGGCCCGCGCTGGACAGGGCGAACGGCGGGGCGCCCCAACCGTGACCGGTCAGTCCCGCGCCCAGCGTGCCGCCCGCCCACACCACGGTGAAGGAGAGCAGCACGGTCCCCGCGAGGGAGACGATCGCCCAGGGGAGCAGGTCGTTCAGGGAGCCGCCGCGCCCGGAAGGCTGTCCGCCCATCACGACCACCCCTGTCCCGAACCGTCCGCGGCCTTCTCCTTGTCGGTCGTCCAACGGGTGTTGGTGTTGTGCAGCCGGCGCTCCGCGTCCGTGATGGCGACCTTGATGGGGATGCCCGGACGGCCACCGACCTTGATGAGGAAGCGGCCCCGGCCCGGGGGCTCCTCGTTCTCGCCGGTGACGCCCCAGCCGGGCGGCGACGACCAGGACGACACCAGGTCGATCTCCCGCCTGGACAGCCCCACCACCCGGCCCAGGTCCTCCATCTCGGCCTTCGGCAGCCCGGCGCACACCACCATCCCGGCCCGCTCCACGAAACCGCGCGCCTTCGCCCGGTCCGCGTCGGTGCCCAGCGCCTCGGCGTCCTTCAGCGTGTGGGTGATCTTGGCGTCGCCGAGGCCCAGGGAGCGGTTGAGCCGGGTCAGCGCGTCGATGCGGTCCACGATGCCGGAGGCCGCCCGCAGCGGACGCCACAGCTCGTCCAGGACCGTGAAGAACCAGCGCCGCGGGGCCAGTCCGGCGTCCGCGAGCGCGTGCGAGGCGGCCACCGTGCCCAGCCCGTCCGACCAGGCGGCGAGCATCGCCGCGGCGGTGAGCTGGGTGTCCGCCTCCCCGATGCCGGAGATGTCGATGCAGACGGCGGGCGCGTCCGGGTTGATGTGCGTGGACGTCTCCGAGGCGAACGTGTCACCGAGCGGACCGTCCAGGATGCCCAGCAGCGAACGGTGCAGCGGGTCGACGGCGTCCCGGTAACGGGTGTCGTCGCCGCGGTCCAGCGTCACCGCGCGCACCCGGTCCGGGCCCTCGGTGAGCACCCGCAGCACATCGGGCAGCAGCACGGCCCGCCCGGCCGGCGGATGCAGCCGCAGATGGTGCAGGACCGCGGAGAGCACGGACTGCTCGTGGTCGTCCATGGGACGGCCCCGCACGATGGTGATGAGCGCGGCCACCATGTTCAGCACCCGGCCGTGCGCCTCGGCCCGCAGCACCTCGCCCGCCTTCCCGCCGATCCTCTCGGCGGCGGCCCCCATGGCGCCCGGGTCCAGGACGTTGATACCGCCCCGGCCGCGCCCGATGGAGATCACCTGACCGCCGAGCGCGCGCACGGTGTCCGCGTAGTCCGGCTTCAGGTCACCGAGGACCAGCGGCACCACCCCGGTCGCCGAGAGCCCGATCAGCATCCGGTTGATGAGCGTGGACTTGCCCAGACCCGGCATGCCCAGCATGAACAGGGACGGGTTGGAGATGTAGCGGGCCCGGGTGAACCAGTTCAGCGGGTCGCCGCAGACCGTGGCCCCGGTGAACAGGTGCTGACCCAGCGGCACCCCGGTCATCGGCGACCCCGACCCCGCGGCGAACGGCCACATGCCGCACGCCTGCACGGTGGTCGCCCGCCACATCGTCGGCGGATCCAGATAGCCGACCTTCCCGCCGCCCGCGCCCAGCCAGCCGCGCGCCGGCACGTACAACTGCCGGGGGCGGGCCGGCTTGCCCTTGCGGACCGGCGCGGGCCGCTCGGGCCTGCGGCCCGCCTGCCGCTCCTCCGCCAGCCGGTCGGCCTGCTCCGCCCGCTTGCGTTCGCTCCGCGCGCTCACAGCGCCTCCTGCAACTCGTGCGGGACGAGGGTCTGCTCCCACGGCAGGATCCCGGCGGGCAGGGTGCAGCTGAACGCCGCCGCCTGCATCCGGTCCGCCGGACGCATCAGCACCCGGGCCGCCGCCGTCAGATTCCGCACCGCCACACTCGCGTCGGCCAGTTCCTCCATCGTGTCGACGGTGACCGTCATCATCAGCGAGAACTCCACCAGGCCCGCGCCCGACGCCTCCTCCGACGCGGTCTGCTCCGCCGCCCGCATCTCGGTCGCCGCCCGCGCCTGCACCATGCCCTTGCCCGACGTCGCCATGAACTGGGCGCTGCGCCGGTCCGCCTCCACGATCCGGGCCGACGTCGCCGGGTCGATGGGCCGGTAGACCAGCGCGACCCGCTTGCGCCGGGTGCCGGGCGCGGCCTCCAGCATGCCCCGCAGCACCGAGGAGCGGACCGTGCCGCGCGGCGCCAGCGTCATCAGCCAGGTCCGGGAGACCCCGGAGTCGTGCTGGTACGCCCCCACCGTCTCCAGCGCCGCCGCCGGACCGGCGTCCTCCCACTCCAGCCCCGTCCCGCCGTGCTGGGCACGGGCGGTGAGCACGTCCGCGGCCACCGCGGGGTCGTAGGCGACCCGGACGACCTCCGCGATCCGCTCCGCCGACAACGGGTACGCGGCCCCGCCGCCCGCCGCGATCAGCCCGCTGAGCAGACCGGGGATACGGATCGCGAGATCGGTGATGACCTCGTCCCGCTTGCGCCGCTGACCGCCGGGGACGCCGTAGGTGAGGGTGATGTACGTGTGCATCTCGGAGGAGGCGGTCGGATAGCGCTCGACGACCTCCTCCATCACCGCCCGCGCGGCGGCCGGCGCGTCCGGATGGATCCGCGGCAGCACCTCGTGGGCCAGCCGGGTGCCCGGGTCGGGGGCGGTCTCCACGATCACCGACGCCCCGCGCAGCCCCGGCTCGTGGGCCAGCCGCGCCAGCCACTCGCCCCACAGCGCCACCCATACGTCGACCTGGTCCGGGTCGATCAGCGCGCCGCCGTCGGGTTCGCAGCCCAGCACGATCGTGTACAGGTTGCGCGCCGGGTGGTGCAGCACCCCGAAGGGCCGGTCGTAGGCGTCCCGTCCCTCGTCCGCGGTCACCTTGTTCAGCAGCCCCGGGGGACGGAACCGGCCGCCGGGCCGCGCCGACAGCGGGCCGGAGACGTACAGGTGCGCGCCCTTCTGCTTCCGGCGGATCCAGCCGATGCGCAGCGTGATGAGCTGGTAGACGTTGCGGCCGTCCTGGGTGCGCACGGCGAGTGGCGCCAGCACGACGACGATGGGAACGGCCACGACCATCGCGGCCTGGAGGGAGATCAGGGACGCCAGCAGGGTCAGGACGAGCCCGCCGAACACCCCGAAGGTACCGACGAGTCCGAGCGGCCCGAGGCCCGGCCGGCGTGGCCTGCGCCAGTTTCCGTACGTCGGATGGGTGGCTGCTTCGGTGGACATGTGGATCGGGGTCCCTTCTGGGAGGTGCGGGTGGGGTGCGGGGCCGGGGCGGACGGGGAACGAAGGGCGCTACGGGGAGAAGGCCGCCGGGCCCCCTGGGGGAGGGGAGCCCGGCGGCCGGTCAGTGGGGCGGTGGGGGGACGCCGGGGGGCGTCCTGCCGGGGCTCAGTTGTGCCCCTCCCTGCCGTTGGCCCCCTCGATACCGCTGGCGGCACCGGAGGCGACGGCCCTGGTCGCGGTGGTGACCGCGGTGACCGCCGCGGCGGCCGGCCCGGCGACCGAGGCCGCACCGGCACCTGCACCGGCACCGGCGCCCGCGGGCCCCGCGCCGCCACCGACACCGGCACCCTGCCCGCCGCCCGGACCCGCGGGACCGGACCCGCCGCCCGAACCCGGGGGACCGCCCCGCCCGTTGCCGCCGTCCGCTCCCGAGGAGCCCCCGCCGGTGGAACCACCAGCGCCCTGGGTGCCACCGGCACCGGAGGAGCCCCCCGAACCCGCGGTGCCCGCGGGGCCGCCCGAACTGGCCGCCCCGGACGGGCCGCGCTGGGCCGTCTGTCCGCCCCCGCCCCCGCCCCCGGCGCCACGGCCGGCGAGCTGGATGGCGCCGGAGGCCAGCGAGCCGGCCACCTGCGGCGCCTTGCCGCCGGGATTGCCCGTGCCGAGCGCGGCCGTGGCGGGCACGATCAGCTTCAGCAGCGCGGGCAGCGCCACCGCGGAGAGCAGCATCACCGCGATGCCCGCGATCCGGGTGTGCACGCTGACGGTGACGTCCCCGGTGCCCGTCTTGCCCGCGTTGGTCATCACGGAGCCCGCGTAGAGCACCAGACCGGCCGCGGGTTTGTACAGCAGCCAGGCGATCATCCAGCCGATGTGCTTGCGCCACCAGCCGTTGCCCCAGTCCGTCATGGAGGCCGCCGCCGCCACCGGCAGGGTGCCGAGCAGGATGATCAGGACGCCCATGCGGACGTAGAGCAGGATCGTCTGGAGGATCCCGGCGATCAGCAGCAGAAGGGCGAGGATCAGTTTGACGAAGGCACCCATGGTGCCGAAGTCCGAGCAGCCACCGATCTGCTTGAGCTGCTCCTGCGCGCCCACCTTGAAGAGATGCTCGAAGTATTTGTCGGACACGGTGACGGCCGCGCCGATGATCATGGTGGCGGCGCCCGAGACGAGGACGACCCGCAGGATGCCCTTGAGCGCGGTGATACCGGCCTCGCCCTTGCGCTCCATCGCCATCCTGGCGGCGGCGAACAGCAGCGAGCCCACCGCCAGGTAGACCACGACCCAGCGGGTCTGCGCGCTGACCCGCTCGGACGTCGCCGTCCCTTCGAGTGTCGGGATGCTGATCAGGATCGCCCCGTACACCTGGTACGCCGCGAAGAGGATGAAGTCCGCGATCGTGGACAGGATCGTCCCGATCGGGTCGGTCAGGAAGCTGAAGAAGTTCTTGAGGGCGTCCAGGATCGGACTGCCCGTCGAGTTGCATTTCATGGTGTCAGCGGCCCCACAACAGGTAGCTGTTGGTGTCCTGGACGGCCGAGACCTCGGTGTACAGGGATCCGTCCCCGCCGGCCTGGACCTTCCAGTCCCCGCCGCTCCAGCGCACCTCGACGGAGGTCGCGACGAAACCCTGGTCGCCCTTGATCAGCAGGGAGACGGTCGCCGCCTCGCGGGTGTACGCGAGGACGGAGACACCGACATAGGTGGAGGCGGGCGTGGCGTCCGTACGCCGGGCGCGGTCGGGTGACTGGGACCGCATGAACGTGAACATCTCCCGTCCGTCCCCGGGCACCAACTGCTGCTCGGTGACGGTCCGCCAGCCGGGCTCGCTCATCTGGGTGGGGATCACGGTCGCGGCGAGCGCGGCACCCATCGGGGTGTGCGCGAAGCACCACCACACCTCGTCCTGGAACCGGGTCGGGCCCGCCGAAGCCGAGACGGGCACCCGTCCGATGCCGATCTCGCGCCACTTGAGGTCCTTGGGCGCCGCCTCGGGCAGCCGGTCGCCCGCCCGGTCGTCGGTCGCGCAGCCGCCGGGCCGCTCGCCGTCCTTGAGGGCGGCCGAGCCGGCCAGCGGTCCCGAACCGGCGGGCCGGCGGGCCGGATCGGCCCCGGCGTCCTCCGTCCCGGGCGACGTCAGAGCGAGCAGCCCGCCCACGACGACCGCGATACCGAGGAAGCCCGCCGACCACTGCCAGCTCCGCTGCCGCCAGTACGGCTCCGACTCCTCGGCGCGCGCCCCTCTGCGTAGCCACATCTCGTCCGTCCGTCCTCTCGTCCGCCCTGTGTCCCTTCGGCTCAGTCGAAGACGAAGCTGACCACGGGGCCGGCGGTGGCGACGAGGATGCAGCCGCCGAGGACCATGCCGAGGCGGCTCATGTGCTCGGAACTCTCGCCGCGCTTGACGGAGATGGCCATCATCGCGCCCGTCACCAGCACCCCGGCGACCCCGGCGGCGGTACCGGCCCAGGCGACCAGGTTGAGCACCGTGTCGACCTTCTCGGTCAGCTCCGGGGGAGCGTCACCTTCCGGATTGGGCACGTTGACGGGGAAGGCGGCGAACATATCGGTGGCTGCGGTGAGCAGGGAGGACATGAGGATCTCCGGAGAATCGGGGCCACGCTGGGCGGTGGACCGGGTGAGCGGTGACGGGTAGGAGCACGGAGCGGAAGGAACCGGGGGAACTTGAGGGACGGGAAGGACGGGAAGGACGGGAGGAACCGGGTGAGCGGAGGGTCAGGAGGATGAACGGGGTCGGGGCGCTAGAGGGTGATGTCGCCGAGGAGCCTGACGAGGGGGCCGGCCGTCGTGGCGACGACGGAGGCGAGTGCGACGAAGAAGATGCCGCGGAAGTGATCGCCGCCCTCGCCCGGATCGCCTCGGCGCAACTGGAGCGCCATGTTGATGCCGACGACCAGCAGACCGAAGACACCGGCCGCCGAGACGCACCAGGCCATGAGTTCGAGGATGTCCAGGGCGGCCGGCCCCGGGGTGAACGTCGGCTCCTTGGCGGCCAGGAGGAGCCCGACGGACGGGAGCTGTGTCATGAGCGGGAACCTTTCCCGGCTTCGGCGCCGGAGCCCACCAGGGCGCCGAGCCGGTCGAGTTGCGCGGGCAGCCGCCGTGGCTGTCCGCCCTCCCGCCACGCCGGGATCCACGGCACCCGGTGCACCCGGGCGACGGAGCGGATGACCCGGATCCGGCGCAGCAGGGCGAGCGGGAGCAGCCCAGGGGCGTCGGCGACGAGGACCACGCACAGCAGGTCGAGCCCGCGCGGGGCGTGTCCCTCCTCCAGCGCGGCCAGCGCCCGCGACACGGACCGCAGCCCGCCCGCGTGGGTGCGGCCGACCAGGACAACCCGCCGTGGCTCGCCCCGGGCGGGGTCCGGCCACCGGGCCCCCACGTCCACTCCGCCCAGCTCTTCCACCAGGGAGGTGACCCCGGCCCCGCCGTGCGCCTTGACCCAGCCGACGTCGTCACGTGAGCGGCCTCGGGCGGGTACCGGCTGCCGGGGCTGGTGACCCCAGGTGCCTTCGGGGACGGCGACGGGGGCCGGGGAGCGGGTCGGGCCGGAGGGGCGGTTCGGGCGTGCGGGGGCAGGGGCGGGGCAGCGGTGTGCGGGTGCGGGGCGTACGGGCGTGGGGGGCCCGAGGGGTGGCTCCACCTGGCGGGCGGGCGCCGGGCGCGGCGCGTTCCGTACGGGGCCCCGGGCACGGCGGTCACCGGTCGGGGGCGGCTGGGGTGCCTGCCGCGGCGCGGGGGCCTGCCGTCGCTCGGGTGCCTCCTGCCGGTCGGGGGCCTGCCGTCGCTCGGGTGCCCTCCGCGGCGCGGGTGCGGGCCGCGGGGGGCGGGCCTGGGGTGCCGGACGCCGCCGCTCACCGTCGGGAGCGGGTCCCGGTGCCCGCGACGCCGGGTCCGCGCGGTCCGGGCGGGGCGGGGGCGTCCGTGCCGGGGGCACCGGCGTCGGGGGCACCGGTGGCCGGGGGGCCGACGACCGGGGCGCGGGCGGGGGAGGCGCGGGCGCTCGGGGCGCGGGTGCCGCGGGTGCCGCGGATGCCGGTTGCCGGGGCACGGGTGCCGTCGGCGCGGGTTGCCGGGGCGCCGGTGCGGGTGGCGCGGGTGGCCGGGGGGCGGGTGAGGGAGGCGTCGGCGAGGGGGGCGCGGGTGAGGGGGTGTTCGGTCCCCGTTCCCACCCGGGAGGGCCCGAGGCTCTCGTCGCACGCGTGCTCATCTGTGTCCCGCCCCTCTCCTCGTCCGTGCCTGCACCGCTCTGACTCATCTGTTTTCCACCGTTTTGAACTTCTTTGCCTTCCGGCCCGTTGGGATCTCTCGGGCCCGACGGACAGCACAACGGACGGTCGGGCCGTGGCGGTTCAAGGTGAGAGGAAGAAGGCGCGCGTATGGCGGAGAACCAGGAGGGCGGGTCCTCGAACGCCGTGCGCAACGGCCTGATCGTCGCCGGCGGCTGTGGCTGTCTGGCGACGCCCCTGGTCCTGATCGGCGGGGCGGTCGTCGTCATCATCTGGGGCGGTTTCGGGGTCCTGCTCGCCCCGCTCATCGCGCTGATCATGCTCTTCGGCGGGGGCGGCGGCTCCACCGCGGAGAACGAGAACACCGCCAACGAGGTGATGACCATCTTCCAGGGCGACGGCAAGGGCGAACTGGACACCTCCACGGTCCCCGAGGACCTCGCGGAGCCCATCCAGGAGGCCGGTGAGCTGTGCGACGCCATCGGCCCGATCGTCATCGCCTCGCAGCTGGAGCGGGAGTCCGGCTTCAACGCCTCGATGGTCGGCCCCGACGGCGAGGAGGGCATCTCCCAACTGCCGCCCGAGATCTTCGACCAGTACGGCGAGGACGACGACGACAACGACAAGACGTCCGCCTTCGACGCCGAGGACTCGATCATGGCCCAGGGCCGCCACATGTGCGCCCTCGCCGAGGAGGCCCAGAAGATGGTGGACGCCGACGAGACCGACGCCTCGGTCCTCGACCTCACCCTGGCCGCCTACCACGTCGGCATGGACGCGGTCCGCGAGGCGAAAGGGGTGCCGAACACGGAGGGAGCGCAGGGCTACGTCGCCGCGATCCGCGCCCAGTTCGCGAAGTACAGCGGTGTCGCCGCCCCGCCGCCCGGCGCCACCCCCGGAGTCACCCCGAGCCCGACCGGCTAGGGCTTGTTGTTCGCGGCAGCCCGCCCTCCCCGCCGACCACCACCGCACCCCACCCCCCCCGTATGAGGAGCAGAGCCATGGACCGCTTCGAGGTGTACCTCTCCGACGAAGGGCTCGCCGAGATAGACGGTGAGCCGGTCGTCGCCGCCCCCGGCAAGTCCGTGCACGAGGCCGTGCTCGACACCTTGCAGTGGTACGCCCAGGAGCGGGGCTCCGCCGTGGAGGCGACCGTCAACCAGGGTTCCGGTCTGGACGACTTCACCCTCCAGGTGTCCCCGGACGGCTCCAGCCGCCTCCTCGACTCCGGAGAGGGCCCCGACCCCGAACCCGAACCCGGCCCCGAGGCCGATCTCGACACGGACACGGACGCCGACGTCGGCGCCGACACGGACACCGACACCGACACGGCCACCGATCCTGATCCCGCTCCGGAGCCGGAGCCGGAGCCGGCGCCCGGCCCGGGCCCCGACCTCGCCACCAGCGCCGCCGCCTCGGCCCTCGCCACCGCGGTCGGCCGGGCCAGGGACGCCGCCCGGACGCCCTCCCCCCGGACAGCCGCCCCGGAACCGGCCCCGACGACGGAACCCGACCGTCCCGCGAAGTTCAGCGAACGGATCGACCGCGTCAACGAGTTGGCGTCGGAGGAGCGGCTGGAGGAGGCCCTTGCCGCGGCGACCGCGCTGCGGGAGAACCTCACCCTCTCCCTCGGCGCCGAGGACCCGCACGTCCTGGAGGCGCGGTCCCTGGAGGCGTACGTCGCCCATCTCTGCGGCGAACACCGCGAGGCCCTCGTCCTGGCCCTGGGCGTGGCCCGCACCCGGTGCACGACCGGGGACCTGCGGGCGCCCGGGGACGTGGCGCGGGCGGCGGCCTACTGGCAGCAACTGGACGACGACCGGGCCGCCGTCGTCCACGGGCGCGAACTGCTGCACATGTGGGCCATGTTGAACGCGCACGGCCTGCTGACCCCCCGCCACCGGGAGATCGCCGCACGCGTCCGCAAGCGGGTGGACTCCCTGGCCGCCTATGCCTGAGCCCGGGGCGGCGCCGTCGGATCCGGGCCCGATATATGTCCGAGTCGGGCCCGGTCCACCGTCGAAACGGGCACGGCGGATGCCCGAATCGGGCCGTCGACCCGTCTTCCGTAGGTCGCATGTACGCCTCAGGCGGGTCAAATCCCCGTCCGGCGCGGGCCTCGCCCACCGCCGAAACGGGCCCCGTCCGCGCCCGAGTCGTACACCGGGAACGCCCAGGTCAGCGCTGTAAAGCGCACGTCAATCGGCCATGGACCACGGCTCGGAACACTCCGTTCCCCAAGGACACCCAGGTGCCCGGTCAGCAGGACCGGGCCGGTGCCCGGGGGAGCAGGAGCACACCATGAACGTGACGGTCATCGGATCGGCGTGCGCGGCCTCCGCCGAGGAGCGGGCGCTGCGGGATCTCTACCTCGCCCACGGCCCGGCGCTGTACACCTACGTGCTGCGCATGCTGGGCGGCGACACGTACCGCGCGGAGGACGTCGTCCAGGAGACGCTGCTGCGCTGCTGGAACACCCGGAACCTGGCCGACGGCGAGGGGATGGCCGTACGTCCGTGGATGTTCCGGGTGGCCCGCAACCTCGTCATCGACTCCCATCGCACCCGCATGGCGAGGCCGCTGGAGGTCAACGGGGACACCTGGCTGACCGAGTGGAGCGCCGAGGTGGACGACATCGAGCGGATGCTGTCCTCCGTGGTGGTGCAGGAGGCCCTGGAGGCACTCACCCCGGCCCACCGCGAGGTGCTCCGGGCGACGTTCCTCGCCGACCGCACCACCCGCCAGGCGGCCACCAGCCTGGGAGTCCCCCAGGGCACCGTCAAGTCCCGGGTGTACTACGCCTTGAGGTGTCTGAAGTCGGCGCTGGCGGAGCGGGGAGTGGCGTAGTGACCCCGTCCTGCGGTCGGTGGAAGTCCGGGCACTGGGCGGCGAAGCCCTGCGACACCGGCTGCCACGCCCCGTGCCGTTCGCGCGCGCTGAGCCGGTCCGCCTCCCGGGCGGCCTCCACGAGTTGGCCGGTGGTCAGGAACCAGCGCGACAGCATCCCGTAGAGCGTGCTGCGCGACAGCCCCAGGAACGGCAGGTCGCGGACATCGAAGCCACGGTTGCGGAGCAACCCGTCGAGGACCGCGGCGAAACCCGTCCCGACCGGAGGGTGGTACGGGGAGACCGATGGCACGACCGGCTCCGGCACGGTGACGCGGGGCACGGTGACGTGGGACAGGGTGCGTACGAAGTCCTCCAGCGAGGCCAGTTGCGTGTGGTCGCAGTGGCTGACGCGGTACGCGAATGCCCGGACGGTCCCGGCGTCCCGCGGCGGGGGAAGCAGCTCCGCCGGCACCGGACGCCCCGCGACGACCAGCAGGTCGGCCACGGGCAGGTCGAACTCGTCGGCGAGCGCGGCCAGTCGCTCCGGAGCGGTGGCGCCGCCGCTCACCGTGAGGTCGCTGAGAATCTCGTCCTGTCGCATGGGGGAAGGTAACCGAAAGGTCATCCGCCCCACCCGGGCTCACTCCCGCGGCCAGGTCACCCGTCGGGTGGGGTGCGCCCCGACGACGGCGAACGCGAGGGCCGCGGTCACCCCGCCGCACGTCATCACGGCGGCTCCGCGACACCACCCTCGCGCGGAAGGACGAGGTCGCGGAGCTGCCAGGAGTCATGCCCCGCGCAGGGCGGTGGTGGGGGGCATCCGTCCGGCGCGCAGGGCGGGGTAGAGGCCGGCGGTGGTGCCGACGACCACGGCCATGGCGGGGCCCGCGACCGCCCAGACGGCGGGGATGACGGTCGGCCAGTCCTGCGCGGTGGCGTAACCGTGGACGGTGAGGGAGCCGAGGGCCGCCCCGACGAGTCCGCCGAGGAGGCCCAGCAGGACGGCCTCGACCAGGAACTGGGCGGCTATCTGCCCCTGACGTGCGCCGAGCGCGCGGCGCAGGCCGACCTCCCCCTGGCGTTCCATGACCCCGACGACCATCGTGTTGGCGATGCCGAGGCCGCCGACCAGCAGGGCGACCCCGGCGAGGGTGAGGACGAGGCCCGTCAGGCTGTCCTTGGTCGCGCTGCGGGCCTTGAGCAGGTCGGAGGGGCGGGAGACGGCGACCATGCCGGGGTTCGCGGGATGGGCGGTCGCGGCGGCCACGGCCTGGACGTCGGCGACCCGGTCGGGGTGGACCCGTACGTAGACGGTGGCGGGGGTGCCGTCGCCACCCAGGTGCTTCCGGGCCCGGGGGCCGCCGACGAAGGCGGCGCTGTCGATCTCGGGGACGAGTTCGTTGGGCCGCAGGACGCCGAGGACGGCGTACCACTGACCGGGCACCCCCTTCCCGGCGACCCACACCTTCTCCCCGGGTGCGGTGACGCCGAGGCGCTGGGCCGCGGCGTCGCCGAGGACCGTGACGGGGAGCTTCTGCGACGCGGTGTCCAGCCAGCGCCCCGAACGCAGGGTGCCGCGCAGGGTGTCGAGCAGGTCGAGGCGGGCGGAGAGCACGGTGAGACTGCCGGTCTGCTCGGCCGGGACCAGGTCGCTGCGGTAGATGCCGGCCTTGGTGGCGCCGGTGGCGCTCGCCTTCTCCACCGGCGCGATGGCGCCCAGCATGACGGGTGCCTCCTCGGGCAGCGGGACGATCTCGTCCAGGGCGTCCTTTCCGGGGCCGACGGTGATCAGATTGCTGCCGAGCCGGTCGAGCCGGTCCAGGAGGTGCTGCTGGTTGGAGGCGGAGATCCCGGTGACGGCGACGACCGCGGCGATCCCCAGCGCGATCCCGAGCGCGGACAGGGCCGAGCGGAGTCTGCGGGTGCGGGGACCGATGAGACCGACGCGCAGCAGGTCGGCGGGGCCGAGGCGGGACGGTCGGGGCACCGCGGTGTCCCCGGCGGACGGGACGCCGCCACGGCTCGTACGGGACTTCTGCGAGCGGCTCATACGGGTGTCCTGACCGGGGTCTCGGTGGTGTCGTCGAAGGCGATACGGCCGTCCTGGAGGCCGATCCGGCGGGGGAAGGAGGCGGCCAGTTCGCGGTCGTGGGTGATGACGACGACGGTGGTGCCGTCGGCGTTGAGACCGCGCAGCAGATCGACGACCGCGGTCCCGGAGACGGTGTCCAGCGCCCCGGTCGGTTCGTCGGCCAGCAGCAGGGCGGGCCGTCCGGCCAAGGCGCGGGCGATGGCGACGCGCTGCTTCTCACCGCCGGAGAGCTGGTCGGGCCGATGGCCCAGTCGATGGCCGAGGCCCACCTGACGCAGCACCTCCCGGGCGCGGATCCCGCGGCGGCGGACGCTGTGCCCGGTGTAGAGCAGGCCGGTGGCGACGTTCTCGACACAGGTCAGTCCGGGCAGCAGGAAGAACTGCTGGAAGACGAAGCCGATGCGGTGCGCGCGCAGTGCGGAGACCTGACGCTCCGCCAGGGCGCCCACGTCGTGCCCCTGGAGGCTCAGCGCCCCGGACGTGGGGCGGTCCAGGGTGCCCAGGAGAGCGAGCAGGGTGGACTTGCCGGAGCCGGAGGGGCCGACGACCGCGACGAGTTCGCCGGGACGGACGGTGAGGTCGATGCCGTGCAGGATCCGCAGCGGCGGGGAACCGTCGTACTCCTTGACGACCTTCTCCAGGCGCAGCACGGGCGGTGGGGCCGAGCCGGGGGAGGGGATCACGAGGGCACCACGACCTTGTCGCCCTCGCGGATCTTCCCGGAGACCTCGGCGCGGGCGTCGGCGACCAGCCCCACCTCGACCGGGACCAACGCGGGGGAGGACACGCCGGGCCGCCGCACCCGGAGGCCGTAACCGCCGTCGGCGAGGGCCAGCAGCGCGGTGACGGGGACGGTGAGCACATCCTCGGCGGTGCGGTCGCTGACGGTGACGGAGACGGCGGGGCGGGCCGCCCGCAGGGCCTTGCGGGCGGCGCCCTGGTCGGCCAGGTCCAGGGTGACGGTCGCCTTGTCGTCGCCCTCCGCCCCGCCCTGCCCACCGCCGGCCCCCTCCTCGCCGGGGGGCGGCCGGGTGATGCTGCGGACGGTGCCCTTGGTGGTGCCACCGGTGGCGAGGGCGACGGTGACCCGCGAACCGGGGGCGAACTGCGGCAACTGCTCGTCCTCCGGCCGGACGGTCGCGGCCAGTTCCGGACCCGTCACCTCCAGCACCGCACCGGCGCCCACCGCCGAACCGGGCGTCGCGGTCACCTCCTGCACCCGGACCTCGCGCTGCGGCAGCACCACGGCACGGCCCAGCTCGACCTTCCCCGTCTGCCGCACCCCCAGGGCCTTCTGCCAGCGCTTGACCGCGACGACGGTGCCGTCGGTGAACTCCTCGTCCACGGCCAGCCCCAGTTCGGCCGCGTGACCGAGGTCCACCAGATTGCGCTTGAGCTGCTCCACGTCGGCGCCGTCGTCCACCCCCTTGGCCAGCTCCCGCCAGAACGGGCGGTCCCCGGTGAACAGCACGACGGGCTCGCCGTCGATCTCGTAGAGCCGCTGCCCGGCCGCGACATCGTCCCCGGCCGCGGGCAGCCGGGTGAAGGTGCCCTGGCCCTGCGCGGTGACCTCGACCGGGTCGCCGTACCCGATCCGCCCGGTCAGGGTCATGCCGGAGGACAGCGAGGCCCGCCGCACCGCGGCCGTGCCCAACTGCTCGGCCCGCTCCGCGGGCTCCTGCCGGTCACCGCTCCAAGGGGGCCCGGCCACCACCAGGACACCCGCGGTGACCGCGGCGGCCACGGCGGCGCCGATCACGGTACGGCGCAGGGTCCGTGAGCGCCTGCGCCGGTCACGTGGCCCGCCCTCCCCGGCGGGGGAGAGGGGCTCGGTGTGCTCCGTCGTCATCGTGGTCACTGCCCGTCCGGAAGGACCGTGGAGGTGACACCGACGTTCGGGTAGTCCTTGGAACAGATGGCGTACGCCTTCTGGAACACCTTGTCGTCGACGTCGGGCGCGATGGCGACATTGCCCTTGTACTTCGGGTCCGGGTCGGGCACCTGCTTGACCGTGAGACCGTTCTCGCGCAGGCAGGTGACCAGGCCGCGCGCCTCCTCGACGATCTCGGGCGGGATCGCGCTGTCCTGGAGCTGCTTGAGGCCCGGCACCTTCTTGTTGCAGGTCTCCATGGCCTTCGCCAGCGGATCGCTCCCGGCCCCCGCCCCGGCGCCCTCCTCGGTCTGCCCCATGGGCATCTGGATCCGCCCGTCCTCGCCCAGTTGTACCTCGGTCTGCCCCTCGTCCTGCATGCACCGCACCCACGCCTGCCGGATCGCCCCGTCGTCCTGGGGCTTCACCGACCCCTCACCACCGGCGACGTCCGGCGCGTTCCCGCCCCCCGACGAGCACGCGGACAGCGCCACGGCGGAGCAGACGGCGAGCAGCATCCCTGTCAGACGGACGGTCGTACGAGCCATCACAGATCCTCCTTCTGCCCGGTGCACCCCAGCGGCGTCCCGGCCGTCATAAGGGATACGGGCCCCCGGGTCATGCGCCGGTCATGGCGAGCCGACCCCCGCCCAACCACGGCCCGTTCACGATGGGCGGGCACGCGGCGCACACCTCTAGGGACAGGAGCGGGACCCATGCGGGTACTGGTGGTGGAGGACGAGACGGAACTGGCCGAGATGATCGCGGAGGGCCTGCGCGGCGAGGGCATGACCGCCGACACCGCCCACGACGGGGCGACCGCGCTCCAGCGGACCGCGGCGAACGACTACCACGTGATCGTCCTCGACCGGGATCTGCCCGTGATGAGCGGTGACGCCGTCTGCCGCACCCTCGCCGCCGGCGGCTACCCGGCCCGCATCCTCATGCTCACGGCGGCCGGCACCCTCAGCGACATTGTCGACGGCCTCGGCCAGGGCGCCGACGACTACCTGTCCAAGCCCTTCTCCTACCTGGAACTCGTCGCCCGACTGCGGGCGCTGGCCCGCCGCGGCCCCTCCGGAGCCCCCACCGTCCTGGAACGCCACGGTGTCCGGCTCGACACCGTCCGGCGCCTGGCCGAGCGCGACGGCCGCCTCCTGGCCCTGACCCCCAAGGAGTTCGGCACCCTGGAAGTCCTCCTCGAAGCCGACGGCGGCATCCTCAGCCCCGGCGAACTCCTGGACGCCGTCTGGGAGAGCCCGCCCCGGTCCCGCAGCACCGTGAAGGTCACCGTCCACCAACTGCGCCGCAAACTGGGCGCCCCGCCGCTCATCGAGACGGTTCCCGGGTTCGGGTACCGGCTGTGATCCGCCGGGGAGGCGGCGACGGGGACGGCGGCGGTGACGGGCGTGTTCGGGGTGGCCGGCGTGGCCGGGACGGTGGCGGTGACGGGGACGGCGGCGCTGACGCGCGTGTCCGGGGTGGCCGGCGTGTCCGGGGTGACCGGGGTGACCGGGGTGACCGTAGAGGTCGGCTCACCGTCGGTGCCCGCCTCGCGCTCTCCAACTCCACCGCCCTCACCGTCGGTGGCCTCGCCCTGCTCGCCCTCAACTGGCACAGCGTCCGCGATCTCCTCGACGCCAACCGCTCCCTGCTCGCCGTGTCCCCGACCCTCCCCGCCGAGTCCCCGTCGGCGCCCCCGGCCACCGACCCCGCGCCCTCGCCGTCACACCCGCTGACCGAACCCTGGCCCACCGTCCCCGGCGCACTCTTCGAGGAGTTCCGGGACACCGTCATGCGCGAACTGCTCGCCCGCTCCGTGCTCCTCATCGTGGTCGTCGCCGCCCTGTCCCTGCTCGCCGGATGGTGGATCGCCCGCCGCTCCCTCATCCGCGTCACCCAGGTCGCGGAAGCCGCCCGGCACATCGGCGACACCAACCTCCACGACCGTCTGGCCCTGACCGGCCCCCACGACGAGGTCAGGGAACTCGGCGACACCTTCGACGCCATGCTCGAACGCCTGGAACGCTCCTTCGCCGCCCAACGCGACTTCATCGCCCTCGCCTCGCACGAACTGCGCACCCCCCTCACCCTCACCCGCACCGCCCTGGAGATCCCCCTCGCCCAGCGCCGGGTGCCCGACGACCTCGCACCCGCGCTGCGCCGCGCCCTGGCCTCCGTCGACCGCAGCGAACGCCTCATCGCCTCCCTCCTCGCCCTGGCCCGCGGCGAGAGCGGCCTCGCCCACGCCCGGGGCACCGAGGCGGCCCGCACCGGGGGCGGCGACCTCGCCGATCACGTCCGTACCGCCCTCGCCGACGTCCGTGAGGAGGCCGAGGAGCTGAAGGTGACCCTCCACACCGACCTGGGCCCCGCCCCGACCGCGGGCGACGCCACCCTCCTCGAACAACTCGCCCTCAACTTCGTGGTCAACGCCGTCCGGCACAACCACCCCGGCGGTACCGTCCACATCACCACCGGCGCGGCGGCGGGCCGGTGCTGGATCGAGGTGCGCAACACCGGACCCACCGTCGCCGCCCCCGACATCCCGGCGCTCCTCGAACCCTTCCACCGGGGCACCCACCCCCACCGCGCCGGATCCGGCCTCGGCCTCACCGTCGCCCGCACCGTCACCGACACCCACCGCGGCGACCTCACCGTCCACCCGAACCCCACCGGCGGCGGCCTCACCGTCCGCGCCGAACTCCCCGCCCACCGCACCTGAGCCGATGGACGGCCTCACGCTCCGCGCCCTGACCGACGCCGTCGGCGGCACCGCCCTGCGGCTGCGCACCGCACCCGCCGGGCCGGCCACCCCGGTCACCGGGGTGCTCCTCCACGACCCCCACGCCCCGCTGCCGTACGCCCCCGGGGCCCTGCTGCTCGCGGTCGGCGTCCGGGCGGCCGAAGCCGGTCCCCTCGTACGGGCCGCGGCGAAGGCCGGGATGACCGGGGTCGTGGTGCGCGGCCCGGACGGACCGGTGGACGAGGCCGAGTCGCTCGGTGTGGCCCTCCTGACGCTCGGCGAGGACGTGCCCTGGCACCAGGCCCATCTGATGCTGGCCTCCGCGCTCGGCGCCCCGTCCGCCGAGGACGGCGGGCGCGCGGACCTGTTCGCGCTGGCCGACGCGATCGCCACGGCGACCGGGGGAGCGACCGCCGTGGAGGACCCGCACCAGCGGATCCTGGCCTACTCCACCGTGCCCGGCCAGCCGGTCGACGAGGACCGCCGCCAGGGCATCCTCGGCCTCCAGGTACCGGACGGTGTCGCCAACGCGGACCAGATCCGGCTGGTGCACGCCGCGCCCGGCCCCCTGCGGCTGCCCCCGCTCACCGCCGCGGACCTGCCGCGGCTGGCCGTCGCGGTGCGGGCCGGCGGTGAGACCCTCGGCTCGATCTGGGTGGTGGACGGCGGCGCCCTCGCCCCGGACGCCGAGCGGAGCCTCGCGCAGGGCGCGTCCACGGCGGCCCTGCTCCTGCTGCGCGCCCGGGTGGCCCGCGGTCTCGCCCACGACCAGGACACCGCGTTGGTACGCCGGCTGCTGGAGGGGGCCGCGGACCTCACCACGGCGGCGTACCGATTCGGCGGGGGCGCGGTCCGGGTCGCCGCGTTCGTCCTCGACTCTGCGGCGAGCGTGCCGGACGCCGAGCGGACCAGGCTCCGGCTGCTGGACGTCGTAAGGCTCCAGTGCGAGGCCCGGTACGGATGGCCGGCCTGTGTGCTCCTGGGCACGGTGGTGTACGCGCTGCTGCCCGCCCCCGGGGAGCGGCCCGGGGAGCAGCCCGGGGAGCGCTGCGGCCGGCAGCCCGGGCCGTCGGCTCCGTCGGCTCCGTCGGCTCTGTCGGCTCCGTCGGAGCGGGAGGCGGTCGACCGGCGGCACCGGCGGTGGGCGGAGGACATCGTGCGGAGCGCCGGGCGGGCGCTGCGGGTGCCGGTGCGGGCCGGGCTCGGCGAGTTGGTGCCGGACCTCGGTGGGGTGGCCGACTCCCGGGCCGACGCGGATCTCGTCCTGCGGTTGCTGGACGACTCCCTGCCGGTGGCCACGGTGGACGAGGTGCGTCCCCGGGCGACCCTGCTGCGGCTCTCCGATGTGATGCGGGTACGGCGGGAGTGGAGAGCGGGCGCCTGGCGGCTGGTGCTGGCGGCCGACGCCGACCACGGCACCGACTACGCCCGCACCCTCATGGCCTGGTTCGACGCGGGCTGCGATGTGACGCGGGCGGCCCGCGCGCTGTCGGTCCACCCCAACACCTGCCGCTACCGGCTGAAGCAGGTCGGCCGTCAGCTCGGCATCGACCTGGCGGACCCCGACGAACGGCTCGTCCTCTGGCTTCAGTTGAGGGTACTGGCCGGGTGACGGGGGCGGCCGGACCGGTCGCCGAGGCCGGGGCCGTCAGCGGAGGTCGCGGATCAGGGTGCGCAGGGTGGCGTCGACCTTGTCCTCGTCGAACTCCTCCGAGCCGATCAGCAGGGTCACGGCCCGCCGGCCGTCCCCGGTGACCGCGTTCCTGAGCTTGTGCCCGGTCTCCATGAAGCCGCCGTGGCCCCAGGTGACCAGACCCGGAGACGGCGCATAGCGCTCGACCCCGAGGCCGTAGCGCCCGTCCGGCACGGTGGGGTCGGGAACGGTCCGCTTCATCTCGGCCAACTGGGCGGGGGCCAGCAGCTTCCCGCTCATCAGCGCGGACCAGAAGACGGTGACGTCGGCACCGGTGGACACCAGCGCGCCCGACGCGTCCGCCGCGGAGACGTTCCACTCCGTCCAGTCCAGCACCTTCCCGTCCCGCTGCACATAGCCGCGCAGGTCCGGTTCGGGCAGTGTGGTCCGGTCCCCGGGCCAGGAGGTGCCGCGCAGCCCGAGCGGCTTGACGATCCGCTGCCTGATCTCCGTGCCGATGTCCCGCCCGGTCACCTCGGCGACGATCAGACCGACCAGGTTGGTGTTGGTGTTGGAGTAGGAGAACGGCTTGTCCGTGGGCGGGGGCAGGGTCAGCGCCTGTCGCACCGTCTCCAGCGGCTCGATGTGGTCCCAGCGGTGCGCGGTCTCGTCCTCCCAGAACGGCGCCTCCAGGTAGTCGGGCAGACCGCTGGTGTGCTGGAGCAGTTGCCGGACGGTGATCGTACGGCCGTCGTAGTGCTCGGTCCGGATCAGACCGGGCAGATGACGGTCCACGGTGTCGTCGAGCCGGAGCCTTCCCTCGCCGACGAGTTGCAGCACGACCGTGGCCACCCAGGTCTTGGTGTTGCTGGCGATCCGGCTGTGCTCGTCCCCGACGACCGCCCGGCCCGTCCGGAGGTCGGCGAGCCCCACACCAGCGCTCAGCACCCCGCAGCGCGGACTCTTCACCGTCACGCTGACACCCGAGGCGCCGGCCGTGCCCAACTCCGCCAGGGCCGTCCGGAACGGCTTCGTGTCACATCCCGGCGCACCGGCCGAGGCGACCGGGGCGGTCAGCAGCGGCACCGCGAGACAGAACGCGGCGACGGCACTTGTCCGCCGACTCCCACGACGCCCACGGCCCGCACGACTCCCGTCGCCCGCACCACTCTCATGGCCCGCACGACTCCCGTCGCCCGCACCACGCCCACTGCCCACGCCACGCCCACGGCCCACACCACACTCATGGCCCCCACTCCCCCCAGCGCCCCCGTCATTCCCGTCACTCCCGTCATTCCCATGACTCCCATCGCCCCCACCACTCCTACGACGCATCGCGTCCCCTTCCTCCGCTCGTCGCACGTGTCGCCCCGGTCCCACTCGACCCACTGGTTCCACGAGGTCACGGACCGGTGATCCGGTTCCTCCCCAGCATCGGGTGCGGTCCCGCCCGGGGCATGCGTCAGCTGTCCAGGGATGCGGCACGGCCTTTGTGCTCTCGTCCAACAGCCGCCGATGCAACGGAAAAACGGCGAGAAATCGCCCCCCTAGGAGGGTTGGGACTCTGGTGGAGCAGGCGGGCGGCGGCTCCCGCGTCCGTCCGGCGGCCCGCCGTTGCCGAATACGCTTCAACAATCGTTGACAGACGTGCATCGGTGCTCAAGGATTCGGTGCGTCGCTGATCACCTCACGGCGCCGACAGCGCGCCCGGTGCACCTTGCGCAGCCCGTCGGGCGGAGGCTGTCGATCCCCCGGCGCATGGCCCTTGACGGCCGATGAAATGCCGGATCCAGGCGGGGCACGTCGAGCCATCAGGGGGACGCGGTGATGAAGCCATCTGATCGCCGGCCGGCAGCGGCCGTCCGCCCGGAGCGCGCCCCCGCGCACTGTCGCTCGGCCTAGCTCCGGACGGTCGCACACCGACCGATCGGCCCCGCCGCGAGCCCCGTTCATCAGAACGTTCTCGGCATACAGCAACCAACCGAACCGCCGAACCACCGCACGTCCACCCGTCACCACCGTCCGTCCATCCATCAGCACCGTACGTGTCCGTTCCGATCGAACAGGGCATGTGCGCGCCCGGGCCTAGAAGGGTTGATCAGACCTTGAACAGAGAGGCACTCCGGCACCTGCGGATCCAGCGGGGCCTGACCCAGGAGGAACTGTCGCACCGGTCCGGTGTCAGCGTTCGGACCATCCGCAACGTCGAATGCGGACTGATCGAGCGGCCCCGGCGCAAGTCGGTCGACCTGTTGCTCGCGGTGCTCGACCCCGAGCAGAAACATCTGCGCAGAGCCACCGTGGACGAGATACGGCTGGGAACGGGAGCGTGGCGCGGGCCCAGACCCCCGCACACCTCACTGGTCGGACGTGAGGACGACGTACGGGAGGTGGGCGAACTCGTCCTCGCCAACCAGGTCGTGATGGTGACCGGCCCGGGCGGGGTCGGCAAGTCGCGGGTCGCGCTGGCGGCGGCGGAGAGCGTCGGCCCGCGGTTCTCCGACGGCGTGGCCGTGGTGGAGATGGGCTGGGTGCCCCGGGAGCAGGACCTGGACGCCGAGTCGGCGGTGAAGTACGCGCTGGAGGCGGTGCACGGCCTGCTGACCGGCGAGGACGGGCCCGACGGACTGGGCATGCTGCTCGTCCTCGACAACACGGAACATCTGGCGTCCACCATGCCCGTGCTGGTCAAGCGCCTTCTCGACGACCACCCGACGCTGCACATGCTGATCACCTCCCGCCGCGCGGATCCCCTCTACGGCGCCCGGATCCGGGAACTGGGACTGCTGTCCGGCGAGGCCGCGGTGCAACTGCTGACCGACCGGGTACGGATGAGCTGCCCGACCCTGGACCTCTCCGACGACCTGCCACGGCTCACCGAACTCGCCTGGCGGCTGGACTGTCTGCCGCAGTTACTGGAGTTCGCCGCCCACCGGCTGCGGACCGCGCCGCTGTCCACCCTGCTGTCCCGCCAGTACGGCATGAAACTGCTCGGCTCCACGGACTCCTCCGCACTGCCGCACCAGCGCAGTGTCCAGGACAGCCTGCGCTGGAGCCTCGATCTGCTCGGCGAACGGCACCAGGAGGTGCTGATCCGGCTGGCGCAGCGCCCCGAGAGTGTCTCCTTCGACGCCCAGGGCACCGTCGAGGACGAGTTCACGACGCCGGAGACCATGGACCTGCTGGCCGATCTGGCCGACGCCTCGCTGCTCCAGGTCAACCGCGGCCGGAGCTACGAATACCGCATGCTGCGCCACCTCAAGGCGTATCTCGCGGACGCGGCGGCGCACGCGCACGGCTCGCCGACGCCGTAGTGACCCGGCGCCGGGTGGCGCCGACCGCTCCCGGTTGCCTGCCCCTTGCCTGCCGCATTGCCGCCGCTGCCCATCCTGCCGGGCGCACAGTCGAATAGCCGGGGTTCTGCCTGTAACGACGCGCTGCCGCCGACGACGATGAAGCGGGGCCAGGCAATCATCAGGATGGAGCACGGTCATGCGCATCGTTGTGGTGTCCGGCGCGTCGAGCGGAATCGGATGCGCCGCCGCGGAGCGATTCGCCCGGTCCGGCGACCAGGTCTACAACCTGGACGTGAAACCGCCGGAGACGACGGTCGGCAATGTCACCTGGCTGGCGGCCGACGTCGCCGACTGGTCCGCCGTGGAACGGTCCGTCGCCCAGGTGCACGACACGCACGGCCGGATCGACGTCGTCATCGCGAACGCGGGCATCAGCATCCGCCGCGGCGTCCTCGACATCACCTTCGAGGACGCCCGCCGTGTCGTGGACGTCAATCTGCTGGGCGTGCTCGGCCTGTGGCGGGCCGCGGCGCGTCACATGGTGGACCGGGGCGCGGGAGTGCTCCTGGCCACCGCCTCCGTCAACGCCCACCGCGGCTTCGCCCACTACGCCGACTACAACGCCACCAAGGCGGGGATCACCGCGCTCTGCCGCACCTTCGCGATGGAGCTGAGCCCGGCCGTCCGGGTGGCGTGTGTCTCGCCGGGCGCCGTGCTGACGCCGATGCAGCAGGCCGAGTACACCCCGCGGATGCTGGACGACGTCAACGCGCGTATTCCGGCCGGACGCCACGCACAGCCGGAGGAGATCGCCGAGGCGTTCCACTACCTCGCCTCGGACCAGGCGCGGTTCATCACCGGTCAGGAACTCGTCATCGACGGCGGCGAGATCACCGGCCCTCTGACGTCCGAGTTCGGTACGGCGATCTCCGAACGGCCGGGTCGTCGGTAAGTGAGTCCCCCGCGATCGAGGAAGGGCCAGGCAACCATGGTGGGCACCGACGAGTACACGCTGAGCGGCGACGAGGCCGACGCTCTGCGGGCCACGCTGGACGAGGTGAGCGCGAGCGGGCTGTCACCGATCGAGCCCGCCTTCTACGAGAAGTACCGCGGCTGCCACGAACTGCTGCCCGACGGGCTGCGCCGCTTCCTCGCGGACTTCCGCGACGACCCGTCGTCCGCCGCCTGTGTGGTGAACGGCTTCCCGGTCGACGACACGGCCGTCGGGCCGACGCCCCGGCACTGGGAGCGCCCCGAGGGCTGTGACACGACCCTCGGGCCGGACATCTACCTGGCGATGTGCGCCTCGACACTGGGCGAGCCGTTCGCCTGGGCGACTCTCCAGTACGGGCGTCTCGTCCAGGACATCTTCCCCATCAAGGGCGACGAGCGGCGCGAGAGCGGACACGGCAGCGAGAAGTTCCTGACGTTCCACACCGACGACGCGTTCCGCCCCGACTCGCCCGACCACCTGCTGCTGCTCGGCATCCGCAACCCCGACGCCGTACCCACGTTCGTCGCCGCGCTGCGCGACGTACGGCTCGGTGCCACCGCACTGCGGGTGCTGTCGGAGAGCCGGTTCCACATCCTCCCGGACGACGAGCACATCCGGCAGCTGGAGCTGCGGGCCCCGGGTGATCCGGCGCTGCTGCGGGCCATCGAGATGCGCGACCGGCCGCGGCCCGTCCCGGTGCTCTTCGGCGACCCGGCCCATCCCCGGATCCGGCTGGACACCCCGTTCATGCGCTGCTGCGGCGACGACCCGCAGGCACAGCGCGCACTGGACGCGCTGCTGGCCGAACTGGCCCGCGTGCGGCGGCCGTTGGTCGCCCACGCCGGTTCCCTGCTGATCCTCGACAACACCGGCGTCGTACACGGGCGGGACTCCTTCACCGCACGGCACGACGGCACCGACCGCTGGCTGCGCAAGGTCATCGTCAGCGGCAGGTCCGCCGCGCACGGGGCCGAGCCGCTCGACCGCGTACGGCTCTGACGACCGGATCCCCAGTCCACCGCCGCCCCGGGAAAGGGACGAGATGAACCAGGCCAGCCGTATCGCCGAACCATCGGGGTCCGCCGTCCCGCAGCAGCCGCTCCAGGCGTACGAGTCCCTGCTCCGGGGCCTGTTCGCGGAGGTCCTCGGACGTGCCGAGGTCGGGGTCGACGACGACTTCTTCGAGCTGGGCGGCGACTCGGTCGCGTCGATCAAGCTGCTGGCCGGCGCCCACCGGGCCGGGCTCCACCTGGAGTACCGCGATGTCTTCGAGCTGCGGACGGTCGCGGAGCTCGCGCTCGCCGCGCGCGAGAGCACGGCCGAGGGGGACGGGCCGGCGCGGGTGACGGATCCGCTGGCGGACGCGGACCCCCAGGAGCGGGCGGAACTGCTCGGCGGGTTCGGCCCGGGGGCCGAGGTCTGGCAGGTGACCCCGCTCCAGGAGGGGCTGCTCTTCCACGCCGTCTACGACCGGGACCACACCGACCCCTATCTGATGCAACGACCGCTGCTGGTGACCGGCGCGCTGGACGGGCCGCGGCTGCGGGAGGCGTTCGCGGGGCTCCTGCTGCGGCACCCCAGCCTGCGGGCCGGGTTCGTCACCCGCCGCAGCGGCGCCACCGTCCAGGTCGTCCCGGCCCACGCGGAACCGCCCTGGCACGAGGTGGACCTGACCGACCTCACCGAGGACGAGCGCCGCACCCGGGTCGCCGACCTGCTCCACCAGGACCGGCTGGCACGGTTCGACCCGGAACGGCCGCCCCTGATGCGGGTCACCCTGATCCACCTCGCCGACAGCCGCCATCTGCTCCTGCTGACCAGCCATCACCTCCTGTGGGACGGCTGGTCCACCACCCGCGCCCTCACCGAGCTGTGGCGGCTGTACGAGGGCGCCGGCGCGCTGCCCGAGCCGGTGCCCTTCAGCGCCTATCTGTCCTGGCTGGACCGCCAGGACCCCGAGGAGGGCCTGGCCGCCTGGGACGAGGCGCTCTCCGGGCTGGCCGAGCCGACCCTGGTCGCACCCGGCGCGCACGGCGCGCTGACCGCGCCGCCCGCGCGGGTCGTGGACGAGCTGGGCGAGGAACTGACCACATCCCTGCTCGACCTGGCACGGCACCGCGGCCTCACCCTCAACACCCTGATGCAAGGGGTGTGGGCGCTGCTGCTCGCGGACCTCACCGGACAGCGGGACATCGTCTTCGGCGCCACCGTCTCCGGCCGCCCGCCCGGCGTCCAGGGCGTCGAGTCCATCGTCGGCCTGCTGATCAACAACGTCCCGGTCCGGGTCAGGATCGACCCGGCGCAGCCGCTCGACGCCCTGCTCGCCGACCTCCAGCGCCGGCAGGTCGCCCTGACGCCGTACCACCACGTCGGACTGCCCGCCGTCCAGCGCAGGACCGGACACGGCCGGCTCTTCGACACCTCCACGGTCTGCCAGAACTCCCCGCGCGACAGCCGCTCGCACCGGGCGAGGGGCCTGGAGATCAGCGGCCACGACGCCGACGAGGAACAGGGCTTCACCCACTTCCCGCTGAGCTTCGAGGTCTTCCCCGGGCAACGGCTGCGGCTGGAGATCAGCTACCGGGCGGAGCTGTTCGACGCCGACTTCGCCCGACGGCTGATGGGACGGGCCCAGCGCCTGTTCACCCTGCTCGCCACCGACCCGGGCCTGCCCACCGGGCGCGTCGACCTGCTCACCGCGGCCGAACACCGGCTCCTGGACACCTGGAGCGGCGACGAAGGAGCGGACTGCGAGGGCACCCTCCCGCCGCTCTTCGAGGCGCGGGCCGCGGCGACACCCCAGGACACCGCCCTGGTCGTGGACGGCCGGGAGCTGACCTTCGCCCTGCTCAACGAGCGCGCCAACCGCCTCGCCCACGCCCTGATCGCCCGGGGCGCCGGCCCGGACGACCTGGTGGCCGTGCTGCTGCCGCGGACCGCCGACGCCGTCGTGGCCTGGCTCGGCGTCCTCAAGGCCGGCTGCGCCTACCTGCCCGTCGAACCGGGCTGGCCCGCCGACCGCATCGCCTCCCTGCTCACCGACGCGCACCCGGCACTCGTCCTCACGGACACGCACCACACCCCGCCCGGGGGACGGCCCGCGCTGCGGGTCGAGGACATCGGACCCCACCTGCCCGCGCACGACCCCACCGACACCGACCGGGTCCGCCCGCTGCTGCCGTCGCACCTGTCGTACGTGATCCACACCTCCGGCTCGACGGGGCGCCCCAAAGGCGTCGCGCTCACCCAGCGCGGCATCGTCAACATGTACCACGCGCAGAACGACGGCTACATGCACGCCGCCGTCGAGGCGGCCGGTGGACGCCGGCTCCGGGTCGCCCTGGTGTCGGGCTTCGGCTTCGACGCCGCCTGGGCCGACCTGCTGCGGATGGTCGCCGGGCACGAACTGCACCTGATCGGCGAGGAGGTGCGCAAGGACGCCGCCGCGCTGATCGACTACTCGGCCCGGCACGCTCTCGACTCGCTGAGCGTCACCCCCCTGTTCGCCACCCAGCTCCTCGCCGCCGGACTCCTGGACCGGCCCGGCTACCGGCCCCACCTCATCTCCCTCGGCGGCGACCTCGTCGACGAGGCCCTGTGGACCGAGCTGGCCGCCGCAGAGGTGCCGAGCTACAACTTCTACGGCCCCACCGAGTGCACCGTCGACTCGACCTTCAGCCGGATCGCCGGAGACGTCCGCACCCACATCGGCCGCCCCGTCGCCAACGCCCGCGCCCATGTCCTGGACAGCGCGCTGCGACCGGTGGCGCCCGGGGCCCAGGGCGAGCTGTACCTCGCGGGACCCGGGCTGGGGCGCGGCTACCTGAACCGGGCCGCGCTCACCGCCGAGCGGTTCGTCGCCTCCCCGTTCGGGCCCCCCGGGTCCCGGATGTACCGCACCGGCGACCTCGTGCGCTGGACCGGCGAAGGAGAGCTGGAGTTCCTCGGCCGCGCCGACGACCAGGTCAAGATCCGCGGCTTCCGGATCGAGCCGGGGGAGGTGGAGGCGGTGCTGCGCACCCACCCCGACGTGCGCGAGGTCGCGGTCGTGGCCCGCGAGGACCGGCCACGCGTCAAACGACTCGCCGCCTACGTGGTGCCCGCCGACGTCGACGTCACGGCGCTGCGCGCGCACACCGCGGCCCGGCTGCCCGACTACATGGTGCCGGCCGCGTTCGTGCCCCTGGACGCGCTGCCGGTGACCCGTACCGGCAAGGTGGACCGGCGGGCCCTGCCCGCCCCGCGGTTCACCGGCTCGGGTGCGTCCCGCCCGCCGCGCGACCCGCGCGAGGAACTGCTCTGCGGGCTGCTCACCGACGTCCTCGGCGTCACCGAGGTCGGTGTGGACGACGACTTCTTCGCCCTCGGCGGCGACTCCATCACCTCGATCCAGTTCGCCGTCCGCGCCCACCGCGCCGGTCTGCCCCTGTCCCCGCGCGACATCTTCGAACGCCGGACGGTCGCCGAACTGGCCCGGACCGCCCGGCGGGCCCCGGACGCCGGGCCCGGACCGCAGGCCCCGGAAGCCCCGACCGACCCGCTGGAGGGCGTCGGCGCCCAGGAGCGCGCGGAACTCCTGGACGGGTTCGGCCCGGGCACCGAGATCTGGCCGGTGACCCCGCTCCAGGAAGGGCTCCTCTTCCACGCCGTCTACGACCACGACACCGCCGACCCCTACACCACCCAGTCCCCGCTGGACCTCACCGGCGCCCTGGACGGGCCGCGGCTGCGGGAGGCGTTCGCGGGGCTGCTGCACCGGCACCCCAGCCTGCGGGCCGGGTTCGTCACCCGCCGCAGCGGCGCCACCGTCCAGGTCGTCCCGGCCCACGCGGAACTGCCCTGGCACGACGTCGACCTGACCGACCTCACCGAGGACGAGCGCCGCACCCGGGTCGCCGACCTGCTCCACCAGGACCGACTGGCACGCTTCGACCCACGGCGCCCCCCGCTGCTGCGAGTGACCCTGGTCCGCCTCGCCGCCGAACGGCACCTCCTGCTGCTGACCAGCCATCACATCCTGTGGGACGGCTGGTCCATGACCCGGGTCCTCGCCGAGCTGTGGCACCTGTACGAGGCCGGGTCCGGCGCACTGCCCGAGGCGGTCCCCTTCAGCACCTACCTGTCCTGGCTGGACCGCCAGGACCCCGACGAAGGACCGGCCGCCTGGGGCGAGGCATTCGCCGGACTGACCGAACCCTCACTGGTCGCCCCCGGTCTCGACGCCTCACTGCCCGCCCTGCCCGGCCTCGTCGTGGGCGAACTCGGCCGCACCACGACCGAGGCGCTCGTCACGACCGCCCGCGCCCGCGGACTGACCCCGAACACCGTCGTCCAGGGAGCCTGGGCGCTGCTCCTGGCGAGCCTCACCCGGCAGCGGGACGTCGTGTTCGGCGCCACCGTCTCCGGCCGCCCGGCCGAGATCCCTGGCGTCGAGTCCATCGTCGGCCTCCTCATCAACACCATCCCGGTACGGGTCGGGCTCGACCCCGCCCAGCCGTTCGACGCCCTCCTCGCCCGGATCCAGCGCGAGCAGGCCGCGCTCAGCCCGTACCACCACATCGGACTGCCCGCCATCCAGCGACGCGTCGGCCTCAGAGCCCTGTTCGACACCTCCACCGTCTTCCAGAACGCGCCCCGCGACAGCCCGACGCACCGGACGGCCGGACTCACCGTCACCGACCGCGACGACGACCGCCTGCCGCCGACCGTCCACTACCCCCTCAGCCTCGCCGTCCTCCCCGGCCCGAACTGGCGCGTGGAACTGGGATACCGGCAGGACGTCTACGACGAAGCCACCGCCCGGCACCTGCACGGCCGCCTCGTCCGGCTGCTGGAGACCTTCGCCACCGAGCCCACCCGCCTCACCGGACGCCTGGACCTGCTCTCCGACGCCGAACACGCCCTCGTCCGACGGCAGTCCGGCCGCGCCGGCCGCCCCACCCCGGCCGGCTCCGTGGTCGACCTGTTCACCGCCGCGGTACGGCGCGATCCGTCCGCGACCGCGGTGGAGTGCGCCGACACCCGCGTCTCGTACCAGGAACTCGACACGCGCTCCGACCGGCTGGCCGCCGAACTGACCGCGCTGGGCGTACGGACCGAGGACCGCGTCGGAGTGCTGCTCGACCGCTCGGTCGACGCGGTCGTCACCGTCCTGGCCGTGGCCAAGGCGGGCGCCGCCTACCTGGCCCTGGACCAGCGGGCCCCCGAGGAACGGCTGCGGCTGATGCTGACCGAGGCCGACGCCGAGGTGCTCATCACCGACCCCGCCTGGCGGACCACCGCACGGCAGATCCACGACGGCCACCTCCTCACCCTCGGCGAGGACCGGCCCGCACCACCCCCCGCCCCCGCACCCGGCCGCCCGATCCACCCGGACCGACTCCTCTACGTGGTCTACACGTCCGGCTCGACCGGCCGGCCCAAGGGCGTCGCCGCCCGCCACCGGGACGTCGTCGCACTCGCCTTCGACCAGCGCTTCGACGGCGGCGCGCACGACCGCCTGCCCCTGCACTCCCCGCTGGCCTTCGACGCCTCCACCTACGAACTGTGGGTACCGCTGCTGCGCGGCGGCACGGTCGTCGTGATCCCGCCCGGCGACCTCGACCCGCCCACCCTGCGCCGGGCGATCACCGAGCACGGCCTCACCGCCGCGTTCATGACCACCGGACTGTTCCGGATGATCGCCACCGACGCCCCCGCCTCCCTGGCCGGACTGCGCGAGGTGTGGACCGGCGGCGAGGCCGTCCCCGCCGACGCCGTCCGCGCGGTCCTCGCCGCCTGCCCCGGAACCAGCGTGATCGACGTGTACGGGCCCACCGAGACCACCACCTTCGCCACCGCGCACACCCCCCTCACCGGCGCCGACCCGGTCCCCGACCACCTGCCCATCGGCACCCCGCTGGACCACACCCGCGCCCACGTCCTGGACGGCTGGCTGCGCCCGGTGCCCACCGGCACCCCCGGCGAGCTGTACCTCGCGGGCGCCGGACTCGCCCGCTGCTACGTCAACCGGCCGGGCCTCACCGCGGAACGCTTCGTCGCCGACCCCTACGGGCCCCCCGGCTCCCGGATGTACCGCACCGGCGACCTCGTACGACGGGACGAGGACGGACGGCTGCTCTTCCTCGGCCGCGTCGACAGCCAGGTCAAACTGCGCGGGTTCCGGATCGAACTGGGCGAGGTCGAGACCGCGCTGGCCGGACACCCCTCGGTACGCCAGGCCGTCGCGGAGGTCCGCGAGGACCGCCCCGGCGACCGCAGGCTGGTCGGCTACCTCGTCCCGACGCCGGACGCCGACACCACCACCCTGGCCGCCACCGTCACCGACCTCGTACGGCGGACCCTGCCGAACTACATGGTGCCCTCCGCGCTGATGGTGCTCGACACCCTGCCGCACACCATCACCGGCAAGGTCGACCGCAAGGCGCTCCCCGCCCCCGGCACCGGCACCACGACCGACGGCAGAGGCCCGCGCACCGTACCCGAACAGGTCCTGTGCGACCTGTTCGCCGAGATCCTCGGCGTCGAGCGGATCGGCATCGACGACGACTTCTTCGACCTGGGCGGCCACTCCCTGCTCGCCATGCGACTGACCAGCCGCGTGTGGTCGGCCCTCGGCGTGCAGCTCACGGTCCGGACGCTGTTCGAGGCCCCCACGGTAGCCCGCCTGGTCCGCCGCCTCGGGGACCGGCACGTGGCCCGCCCGGTGCTGCGGGCGGCCGAGCGACCCGACCACCTCCCCCTCTCGTTCGAACAGCGCCGCCTGTGGTTCCTCAGCGAACTGGACGGCGGCGTCGCCTACAACATCCCCCTGGCCCTGCGCCTGTCCGGACCGGTGGACGACGACGCGCTGCGGGCCGCGCTGGCCGATGTCGCCGACCGGCACGAGATACTGCGCACCGTCTTCCCCACCGTCAACGGCGAACAGCGCCAGCAGGTGCTCACCGGACCGGCGGCCCGGCCCGTCCTGCGCGTCGTGCCCAGCGACGGGACCGCGCTGGACGACGCCCTCGCCGCAGCCGCCGACGAGCCGTTCCGGCTCACCCGCGAACTCCCCCTGCGCGCCACCCTGTTCACCCTCGGCCCCACGGACCATGTGCTGCTGCTGGTCGTCCACCACATCGCCTGCGACGAGTGGTCGCTCGAACCGATGCTGCGCGACCTGGCCGACGCCTACGCGGCCCGGCTGCGCGGCAGCGCGCCCACCCCGCCCGCGCTGCCGGTCCAGTACGCCGACTACGCCCTGTGGCAGCGCGAGCTGCTCGGCGACGAGGACGACCCGGCCAGCCTGGCCGCCCGGCAGCTCGACCACTGGCGGGAGACCCTCGCCGGCATCCCCGACCAGCTCCAGCTGCCGTTCGACCGCCCCCGGCGGCCCGGCGCCGCGCCGGTGGCCGGCATCGTCAGGTTCTCGGTGCCCCCGCGGGCCGCCGCCCGCCTCGCCCGGGCCGCCCGCGCCCACGACTCCACGCTCTACATGGCGCTCCAGGCCGCGGTCGCGGTGACACTGTCCCGGTCGGGCGCGGGCCCGGACATCCCGCTCGGCACCGCCACCTACGGCCGGCCCGACGAACTCCTCGACGGCCTGGTGGGCTTCTTCGCGAAGACCGTGGTCCTGCGCACCGACGTGTCGGGCGACCCGACCTTCGCGGAACTGCTGGACCGGGTCCGTGAGACGGACCTCGCGGCCTTCGCCCACCAGGACGTGCCGTTCGAGTCCCTGGTCGAGGCCCTCAACCCGGAGCGCGTGCCCGGCGCCAACCCGCTGTTCCAGGTCAGCGTCTCGATGCAGACCGGCGAGTGGACGGAGCTGACTCTCCAGGGACTTGAGGTCGACTGGCGGGGCGTGGGCCCGGGTCTGGCCCCCTTCGACCTGTCCTTCGTCTTCCAGCATGTCCAGCGGCCCGGCGGGGGCGGTCCGGACCCGGCGGGACCCGGGGACGGTGGGCCGGAGCCGATCACCGCCTCGATCCGCTACCGGGCCGATCTCTTCGACGAGGCCACGGTAGAGGCACTGGCCGCCCGCCTCGTCCGCCTGATCGACCAGGTGTCCGCCGCCCCGGACACCCGGGTCGGGCAACTCGACCTGCTCACCCCCGAGGAACAGCGGCGGACCCTGGTCGACTGGAACGACACCGCCCGGCAGGTACCGGACGTGACACTGCCCGACCTGTTCGCCGCCCAGGTGTCCCGGACCCCCGACGCCCCGGCCGTGGTCTTCCAGGACGTGGAACTCAGCTATGCCGAGCTGAACCGCCGGTCGAACCGGCTGGCCCACGAGCTGATCGCCCGCGGCGTCGGCCCCGAGCAACTCGTCGCCCTCGCCCTGCCCCGCTCCGAGCGACTGACCGTCGCCCTGCTGGCTGTCCTCAAGACCGGGGCGGCGTACCTGCCGATCGACCCCACCCTCCCCGCCGACCGCATCCGGTTCGTCCTCGGCGACGCCGCACCGGCCTGCGTGCTCAGCACCGCCGGGACCGCGCCGACCCTGCCCGCCGGGCCCGGCATCCCGGTCCTGCGTCTGGACGACCCGTCACTCGCCCGCTCGCTGCGGCGACGCCCCGCCGACGATCCCACCGACGCCACCCGCACCCGGCCGCTGCTGCCCGCCCACGCCGCCTACGTCATCTACACCTCCGGCTCCACCGGCCGGCCCAAGGGCGTGGTGGTGTCCCACGCGGGCGTCCCCAGCATGGTGGCCGCCCAGACGGCGACCCTCGCGGTGGACGGTGACGCACGGGTGCTGCAGTTCGCGCCGGTCAGCTTCGACGCCTCCGTGTGGGAGACGTGGATGGCGCTGGCCAACGGCGCCTGCCTGGTCGTGGCACCGGACTCCGACCGCACCGCCGGAACGGCCCTCGCCGACTTCGTCCGGGGCCACGGCATCACCCACGCCACGCTCCCGCCGGCCGTGCTGCTCGGCACGGACTTCGACACCGACGCCGCCGGGGTGACCCTGGTGACCGCCGGCGAGGCGTGCACCCGCGAGGTCGCCGAGGCGACCCGCCCCTTCGGACAGGTCGTCAACGCCTACGGCCCCACCGAGTCCACCGTGTGCGCCACCCTGCACCGGCTGGACCCGCGGGCGCCGGCGGCGACGGTGCCGATCGGCCGTCCGCTGGCCAACACCCGGGTGTACGTGCTGGATCCGACGCTGGCCCCGGTCCCGCCCGGGGTGCCCGGCGAGCTGTACCTCGCGGGCGCCGGACTGGCCCGCGGCTATCTGAACCGGCCGGGGCTCACGGCGGAGCGCTTCGTGGCCCATCCGTTCGGGGCGCCCGGCGAGCGGATGTACCGCACGGGAGACCTCGCGTCCTGGTCCCGCGAGGGCGAATTGCTGTTCCACGGCCGGACCGACGAACAGGTGAAGATCCGCGGCTTCCGGATCGAGCCAGGCGAGGTCGCGTCCGTACTGACCGGGCACCCCGCAGTGAGCCAGGCCGCGGTGATCGCCCGCGAGGACCGCCCCGGAGACCTCCGCCTGATCGCCTACGCGGTCCCCGCGACCGCGACGACGACGGCGACGGTCACCGCGGCGCCCCCGACCACCGCGGCGGCCCCGACCACCGCGGCGGTCCCGGTCACCGCTGGGGACTCGGCCACCGGAGAGGTCCCCGCCACCCCCGCCGCCCCGGCCACCGGAGCGGCGCCCGCCACCCCCGCGCCCCCGACCGATCCGGCGGAGATACGCCGCTTCCTCGCCGACCGGCTCCCCGCGTTCATGGTCCCGGCCGCGGTCGTCGTCCTCGACGCGCTGCCGCTGACCCCGAACGGCAAGCTGGACCGCAAGGCCCTCCCCGCCCCGGCGGCCGGACCCGAGAACCCCGGTGACGCCCCCGGCACCCACGGCCCCGACGAACCGCCCGCCCCCGATCCCCGGGTCAAGCTCCTCACCCGGCTCTTCGCCCAGGTGCTCGGCCTGGAGCGGATCGGCCCGGACGACGCCTTCTTCGAACGGGGCGGCCACTCCCTGCTCGCCGTCCGGCTCATCAGCCGGGTCCGCGCGCTGCTCGGCGCCGAGATCAGCATCAGGACCCTGTTCGAGGCACCCACCCCGGCCGCCCTCGCGGCCAAGCTCGACGACACCCCGAGCGACCCGTTCTCGAACGTCATCGAGCTGCGGCGCGACACCGGCCACGGCCGGCCCGTCTTCTGCATCCACCCGATCGGCGGGCTCGCCTGGTGCTACACCGCGCTCCTGCCCCACCTGGACCGCGGACAGCCCGTCTACGGCATCCAGGCCACCGAGAGCCACGGCCGCTACCGCCCGGTGGAGTCGATGGGTGAACTGGCCGCGCGCTACGCCGACCTGATCACCTCGACCCACCCCGACGGGCCGTACCTCCTCATGGGCTGGTCCCTCGGCGGTGTCCTCGCCCACGAGGTGGCGGGCCGGATCCAGGCCGCCGGCGGACAGGTCGACCTCGTCGCCATGTTCGACTCCCGGCCGTACGAGAAGGCGATCCTCCCGGGCGACGCCACCGACGAGTTCGTGGAGTGGGTCACCACCGAGGTCCTCAGCAGCGGGGGAGCACAGGCCGTCCTCGGCGACCGGCAGAGCAAGGCGCTGATCAACGCGGCGCTCGGGATCTCGGCCGTCCTCGGACCGCCCACCCCGGACGGCTACCGGGGCCGGGTGCTGAACATCGCGGCGGCCCGCTCGGTCGAGGACCTGGGCTCCGCCGAGGCCGCCTGGAGCCCGTATCTGCGCGACGCCGAGCACCACACGGTCGACGCCGAGCACGGCTCGATGATGACGGAGGCGGTGATGGGCCGGGTGGGACCGATCCTGCGGACCGCGCTGTCCCACCCGACCGCCGACGGGGGCGGCTCGCCCGACGGTCCGCGCTCCGGCTGACCCGGCACCGGCCGGTCGGTCCAGGAACTGTCTCCAGGAAGGTGGGTTCAACCGGGTGTCACCACAACACGAAGGGGCGGAAGGCGCCAGCCGGGCCGCGCTGATCGACGCCTGGCGGGGCGCCGCCGGCCACGGCCTGGACATCCCCGACCCCGACGAGCCCCGCCCGCTCGGCGACGACCACTGTGTCTTCATCCGCCCGGTGCTCGCCCCCGGCGGCAAGGTCGTCGCGGGCGCCTACTCCTACTACGACGCCTCCGAGGACACCGCCGGGTTCGAGGAGGCACGGGTCCGCTACGCGTTCGGACCGCAGCGTCTGCTGATCGGGAAGTTCTGCTCCGTCGCCGCCGGGGCGACCTTCGTCATGCCGGGCGCCAACCACCTCCACAGCGGACCGACCGCGTTCCCGTTCGCCACCTTCCCCGGGGACTGGCAGGACCGACTGATCGACCCGCTGATCGAGCGCGGCCCGCAGGGGAAGGGCGACACCGTGATCGGCAACGACGTGTGGATCGGCCGCGCCGCCACGATCATGCCGGGTGTCACCGTCGCCGACGGCGCCATCATCGGCGCGGGCGCGGTGGTCGCCTCCGACATCGGCGCCTACCAGATCGCCGCGGGCAACCCGGCGCGCGCCGTCCGCACCCGCTACACCCCCGACGAGATCGACCTGCTCCGCATGGCGAAGTGGTGGGACTGGCCGATCGAGGCCGTCTCCCGCCACCTCCCGGAACTGGTGCTCGGCACCCCGGCGGGCGTCCTCGCGGCGGGCCGGGCGGAGGGCCTCGTGGACGGGGACGGCCCGTCGGGAGAGGGCGGCCGGTCATGACGACGGACTCAAGTGCCGCGCTCGCCGGGACCGACCTCGCCGACGAGGACTTCTCCGCCCGCCCCGACGCCGAGGAGGTCTGGGCCCGGCTGCGCCGCGAACGGCCCGTCCACTGGAACACCCGGCCGGACGGCAGCGGCTTCTGGGCCGTCACCCGCCACCGGGAGGCCGTCCGCGTCCTCAAGGACGCCACCACGTTCGTGTCCGGGCGCGGCATGCGGCTGGACCACCGTCCGGCCGCCACCGAGGCCGCCGCGGGCAAGCTCATGATCGTCACGGACGCGCCCCGGCACGGCAAGATCCGACGGGTGGTCAGCTCCGCGTTCACCCCGCGCACGGCCGCCCGCCTGGAGCGGAACATGCGCGACACCGTACGGGAGGAACTGGCCGCGCTCCGCGACGGGGAGCCCCGCGAGTTCACCGACATCGCGTCCGTGCTGCCGCTGTCCGTCATCTGCGACCTGCTCGGTGTGCCCAAGGCCGACTGGCCGTTCATGCTGCGGTCCACCAGGATCGCGTTCGGCGAGGGGGACGCCGATCCGCTGGAGCGGCTCGAAGCGCACGCCGGGATCCTGGAGTACTACCAGGAACTGGTCGCGGAGCGCCGCCGCACCCCGCGCGAGGACGTCATCAGCACCATGGTCGGCGGAGCCGTCGACGGGATCCCCCTCACCGACGAGGAGATCTTCCTGAACTGCGACGGCCTCATCTCGGGCGGCAACGAGACCACCCGGCACGCGAGCGTCGGCGGACTGCTGGCCCTCCTCGACCGCCCCGACCAGTGGCGGGCGGCGGCCGAGGCGCCCGAGGCCATGGACACCCTGGTCAACGAGGTGCTGCGCTACACCAGTCCGGCCATGCATGTGCTGCGGACACCGCGTGAGGACGTCGAGATCGGCGGGCAGCCGGTACGCGCCGGGGAACCGGTGACGGTGTGGATGCCCTCGGCCAACCGCGACGAGACGGTCTTCGCCGACCCCGACCGGTTCGACGGAGCACGCACCCCGAACCCGCACCTCGCCTTCGGCAGCGGCCCCCACTACTGCCTCGGCGCCACCCTGGCCCGCATCGAACTGCGGGTCCTCTTCGGCGAGTTGCTGTCGACGTTCTCCGGCGGGGCGCCCGCGGGCCCGGTGCGGCGGCTGCGCTCCAACCTGATCTGGGGCTTCGAGTCGGCGCCGGTCGTGCTGCGTCGCCGTTGATCCCGCCCGCCGCGGATCCCACCGAAAGGAACAGACGATGACCAACCCGTTCGACGACGACGGACAGTCCTTCCTCGTGCTGGTCAACGACGAGGGCCAGCACTCCCTGTGGCCCGGCTTCGCCGAGGTGCCCGAGGGCTGGCACGTCGTCCACGGCCCCGCCGACCGGCGGTCCTGCCTGGACCACGTCGACGAGCACTGGACCGACATGCGGCCCAAGAGCCTGATCGCCGCGATGAACGCGGACTGACGCCGACGCACGCCGACGGACGCCGACAGGAAGGCCCCGCAACCGCCATGACCGACACGACCCGCGCCGACCACACCGACACCGACACCGATGAAACCGACGAAACCGGCCGCACCGGCACCTACCACACCGACACAGTGCGCCGCTGCTACGAACTGATCGACGCCGGCCACCTGGAGGGCTTCCTCGCCCACTTCCACGACGACGTCGTCTATCAACGCCAGGGCATGCCCGACCTGCACGGCGCGACCGCCCTGCGCCGCTTCTACGAGCACGACCGCGTCATCGCCACGGGCCGGCACGCGCTGGACCAGATCATCACCGACGGCCCCTGGGTCGCCGTCCGGGGCCGCTTCACCGGCACCCTCAAGGACGGCACCGACGTCGACTTCCGCTTCCGGGACTTCGTCCACTTCCGCGCCGGACGCATCGACCACCGCGAGACCCTGTTCCCCACCTTCAGGGTCTAGGACCGCCGCCGCCCCCCGCCCGCACCGTCAGCCGGTCGTGGCTCCCCGCCCGGGGGAACCACGACCGGCGTCCGCGTTCAGGGCGCGGGCAGAGCCGGGCGGTCCACCGTGCCGTGCGCGGTGAGCGGGAACGCGGCCAGTTCCACGACGGCCGCCGGCACCTGGTGGCGGGGCAGCCCGGCGAGGCAGAACCGGCGCAGCGCGGCCGGGTCGACCGGCGCGCGGCCACGGCCGACGACGTACGCGATCAGCCGCCGCTCACCGTCCGGCCCCGCCCGGCCCACCACCAGCGCCTGACCGACGTCGGGGTGCGCGTACAGCCTGGCCTCGGTGCGGGCCGGGTCGGCCGAAAGGCCGCGGACGGTGACCCGGTCGCCGCGGCGGCCGAGGAACTCGACGGTGCCGTCGGCGCGGACGCGCACCATGTCCCCGGTGCGGAACATCCGCCCGCCGGGCACGAAGGGATCGGCGACGAACCGCTCCGCGGTCAGTTCCGGCCGGCCGTGGTAGCCGCGGGCCAGTCCGGCACCGGCGATCATCAGCTCGCCCGGGACGCCGAGGGGCACCTGGGCGAGCCGTTCGTCCAGCACGTACAGCCTGACGCCGGGGGCGGGCCGGCCGATCAGCCGACCCCCGTCGGCGGGGAGCACCTCCCTTCGCGCGCAGGCGGATCCGGTCGCCTCCACCGGCCCGTGGACGTGAGTGACCCCCACGCCGCGCTCCAGCAGCGCCCCCAGGAGGACCGGGGAGAGCGGTTCGCCGCCGGTGACGAGCCGGCGCAGCCCGTCGAGCGCGTCCGGCCGGGACCCGAGCAGCGCGTGGAGCTGTCCCGTGGGGAGCCAGGTCGAGGCCGCCCCGGACCGTGCGACGGTCTCGCGCACGTCGTCCGCCGTCGGCGGGCCGGGGGGCCGGATCACCAGCCGGGCGCCGTTGCCGAGCGCCCCCCACAGTGCGAGGAGCGCGGCGGCCGACCCCTCCGGAGCGGCCGTCACGACGACCTCACCGGCGCGGGCGAACGCGTCGGGCGCGAGCCGCGCGATGCCCCGATGGGTGAGCTGGACGGCCTCGGGCGAGCCACTTGTGCCGGACGTGAACAGGACGTAGGCGGCCTGGTCCGGGTGCACTTCGGGTATCGGGCCCGCAGCGGCCGTCTGCGGCTTCTCCCACCTCAGCACCGGGACGTCCCCGGCGAGCGGGCTCCGCGTCAGGACGAGGTCGGGCCGGGCGGCGGCCGGCATCCGCGCGACGGGTTCGGCCGGTACGACGACCCCGCCCGCGCGCAGCACCCCGAGCGCGGCCACGACCGCGTCGGCGCCGGGCGGCAGCAGGACCGCGACGCGCGCCTCCGGCCCGGTCACCGCGGCGCTCACCCGCCCGGCGGTCCACGCCGATTCGGCGTCCAGTTCGCGATAGGTCAGCCGCCGCTCCCCGTCGTCCACCGCGACCGCCTCCGGGCGCAGCCGGACCTGCCGCGCCACGAGCGCGGGGAGCGTCGCCTCGCCCGGGTCGGACGGCTCGGCACCGCGCAGCGCGTCCGCCAGCCGTTCGCGTTCCGCGCCGGTCAGCATCGGCAAGCGGTCCACCGGTACGCCGGGCCGCTCGACCGCGTGTTCCAGCACCCGCAGGTAGTGGCGGGTCAGGCGGTCGACGGTCGCCGGTTCGAAGAGGGCCACCGGGTACTCGGCCACCCCCGCCAGGCTGCCGTCGGGGCGCTCCTCCAGATCGACCAGCAGATCGAACTTGCTGGTCCGGGTGGACGCGGGCAGCCGCCGTACGTCGAGTCCGGGCAGCGGCCACGACGACGTGGCGGCCGTCCGAAGAGCGAAGTCGACCTGGACGAGCGGGTTGCGCGTGGCGTCACGCACGGGCTTGACCTCGTCCACGAGACGGTCGAACGGCAGCTCCTGATGGTGCAGCGCGTCCAGCACCGTCCGCCGGGTCCGGGCGAGGACGGTGACGAAGTCCGGGTCGCCCGAGAGATCGGCGCGCAGCACCAGTGTGTTGACGAAGAAGCCGATGAGTGACTCGGTGTCGGGGTGCTCCCGTCCCGCCACCGGTGTGCCGACGCCGAAGTCACGCATCCCGGTGTGGCGCCGCACGAGCACGGTGAACGCGGCCAGCAGCACCATGAAGGGCGTGGCTCCGTGCGCGCGCCCGAACGCGGCGGCGCGGGCCGCGAGCCCGGCCGGCACGGTGAACTCCCGCCGGTCGCCGCGCAGATCGCGCCGGGCCGGTCCGACGTGGTCGGCGGGCAGTTCCACCACGCTGGGCATACCGGCCAGCCGCTCACGCCAGTACGCGGCCGAGGCGTCGAGCCGGTCACCCCGCGCCCGCTGCCAGACCGCCACGTCACCGAAGGTCACGGGAAGTTCGGGCAGCTCCTCCCGCCAGGGGCCGGTGAGGCCGACGGCGCGGGCGTAGTGGTGGGCGAGTTCGGTGGCGAGGAGGGAGACGGACCAGTCGTCGGCCACGATGTGGTGCACGCACAGGGTGAGCACATGGTCGTCCGGTCCCAGCCGGCCGAGCGCCACCCGCAGCAGCGGCCCGCGCGCCAGGTCGAAGCCCTGCCCCGCCCGCTCGGCGACGAACCGCTCGACGTCCGTGATGCCGGTGACCGGCAGCGCCACCGGCCCGGCCGGGTCGACCACCTGGACGGGTTCCCCGCCGCTCTCCACGATCCGGGTCCGCAGCGGTTCGTGCCGTCGCACGATCGCGGTCAGCGCCACCGCCAGGGCCGCCTCGTCCAGGGGCCCGCCGATCCGCAGGGCGATCGGGATGACGTACTCGGCGGTGCCGGGGTGCAGCCGGTCCGCGATCCACAGCCGGGTCTGGAGCGGGGACAGCGGCGCCGGGCCGTCGTCCGTCCGGCGCCCGATGCCCCCGCCCGCCCGGGGCGTCCCCCGCCCGGACCGCCGTACGCGGCCCAGTTCGACGGCGAGCAGGGCCGCGGTCGGCGCGTCGAACACGGCCCGCGCCGACAGCCGTACGCCGTCCAGCCGCAGCAGCCGGCCCACCACCTTCGCCGCGGCCAGCGAGTGCCCGCCCAGGGCGAAGAAGTTCTCCTCGGGCCTGACCTCCGGCAGATCGAGCGCCTCGGCGAACAGGGCGCACAGCAGCCGTTCGTCCGCCGTCGCCGCGGACCGGCCCACCGGCTCACGGCGCTCCGGCACCGGCAGCGCGGCCCGGTCCAGCTTGCCGGTCGCGGTGCGCGGCAGCGCGGGAAGCGCCAGGAACCGGGCGGGCACCAGATGCGCGGGCAGCCGCCCGGCTGCGTGCGCCCGCAACTCCTCCTCGCCCGCGCCGCCCACCACATACGCGACGAGCCGGGTCGCCGCGCCCTCGCCGAACGGGACGACGGCGGCCCGGGTCACCCCCGGGTGGCCGGTCAGGACGGCCTCGATCTCGGCGGGCTCCACCCGGAACCCGCGGATCTTCACCTGCTGGTCGGCCCGGCCGAGGAACTCCAGCGCCCCGTCGTCCCGTTCGCGCACCAGGTCACCGGTCCGGTACATCCGCCGCCCGGGTCCGCCGAACGGGTCGGCCACGAAGCGTTCGGCGGTGGGAGCGACGGCGCCGACATAACCGTAGGCCAGCCCCTCTCCGGCCATGTACAGCTCACCCGTGACGCCGGGCGGCACCGGACGCAGCTTCTCGTCCAGCACATAGGTCGCCTTGTGCGCGATGGCCCGACCGACCGGGATCGACGCGGTCGCGACATCGCCCGCCCCGATGGTGTGGCAGCAGGTGAAGATGGTGTTCTCGGCGGGGGAGTACCCGTTGACCACCCGCAGCCCGGGGAACTCCCGCAGCAGCCGCTCGACATGGGTGAGGGAGGCGGGTTCCCCGCCGGTGAGCACCTGCCGCAGCCCGGTGAACATCGCGGGGTGCTCGTCCAGCAGGAAGTTCATCAGACTGGCCGAGACGTACACCGTGGTGATGTTGTGCGCCACCACCAGCTCCGCGATCTCCTCCGGCTCCGGCGCGCCACCGGACTGCAGGACGCAGACGCCGCCGGACAGCAGGGGGCCGAAGAGTTCGAGGGCGAAGGCGTCCCACGACACCGGCGAGCACTGGAGCCACACCTCCCGCGGGCCGAAGGCGGTGTAGTCCTGCCCGACGAGCGTGGCCGTCAGCGCGGAGTGCGGGGTGAGGATGCCCTTGGGCGCGCCCGTCGACCCGGACGTGAACATCACGCAGGCCGGGTCGGCGGCACGGGTCCGCACCCGCCGCCCGGTGCCGTCGTACCCGGCCGTCCCGGCGAACGACACGGCACGGGGGAGCGCGCGCCCCTCGGTGAGCACCGCCGCGGCGTCGGCCGCACCGATCACCTCGGCGAGCCGCCGGTCGGGGAACGCCGGATCCAGCATCGTGTACGCGCACCCCGCCTTGAGCACCCCGAGGACGGCCACCACCAGGTCGATCCCGCGGTCCAGGCAGATCCCCACGGTGCGCCCCGCCGGCACTCCTCGGGCGGTCAGTCCGCGCGCCAACCGGTCGGCGCGCGCGTCCAGTTCGGCGTAGCCGATTCGCTCCCCGGCGTGGATGAGCGCGGTCGCGTCGGGGCGGGCCGCGGCCTGCCGCTCGAACAGGACGTGCAGGCAGCCGGGGTCCCCGCTCACCGTGCGGTGCCCGGCAGGCGCACCGGGTGCAGCCAGCCGTCCGGGTCGGGGGCACGGCCGTGCTGGACGTCGACGAGCCGCTCCCGCAGGGCCAGGGTGGTCGGCCCCGGCTGCCCGTCGCCGATGGTCCACTCGCCCTTGTCGTCGCGCAGGACACCGATCGGGGCGACCACGGCCGCCGTGCCGCAGGCGAACATCTCGGTCACCGCACCGGACGCGCAGTCGGCGAGCAACTGGTCGATGGAGACGGGTTCCTGCCGGACCCGGTACCCCGTCCGGGCCGCCAGGGTCAGCAGCGAGTCACGGGTGACCCCCGGCAGCAGCGTGCCGGTCAGCGCCGGGGTGACCACCTCCGCGCCGGGCCCCGCACCGCGGACGAGGAACAGGTTCATCCCGCCCATCTCCTCCACCCAGCGCCGCTCCGCCGAGTCGAGCCAGATCACCTGCTGGCATCCGGCGGCGGCGGCCTCCCGCTGGGCCATGAAGGACGGCCCGTAGTTGGCGGCGCACTTGACGTCGCCGGTGCCGCCGGGCATCGCCCGGCTGTGGGTGCGGCTCACCCACACCGACAGCGGATCGGGCCGGTGGCCGAAGAACCCGCCGGCGAGGAACGCCAGGAGCAGAAAGCGGTACTCGTCCGAGGGCCGCAGCATCAGATTGGGCTCGGAGCCGTACATCACCGGCCGCAGATACAGGCTCAGTTCGTCGTCGCCCGCGGGCAGCCAGTCCGCGTCCGCCGCGACCAGCCGGTCGATCGCGTCGATGAACATCTCCTGCGGCAGCTCCGGCATCGCCAGGCGGCGGGCCGAGCGCTGGAACCGGTGGGCGTTCTCCCACGGCCGGAACACGGCGATCGAGCCGTCCGGCTGCCGGTGCGCCTTGAGGCCCTCGAAGATGACCTGCGCGTAGTGCACCCCGAGCGTGCCGGGATGGGTCGGGACCGGCGCGAGCGGCACCAGCTCGGCCGGCCGCCAGCCGTCCGGGCCGCTCCAGACGGAGCTGATCATGTGGTCGGTGAACAGGTCACCATGGCCGACTCTGCGCTGAGCCGCCGGGGTTGTCTGCGACACGGTGATCTCCTGGGGTCGGGTGGCTCACGGCATGGCCCCGGCCGGCGCCGGAGCACGAGGGGCGGGGCAGCACTGTTCGACGGCCGCGGCCAGCGGCAGCAGGTCGGCCAGCCGCGGCGGCCCGAACACGGACACACCGAGCGGCAGTCCGTCGGTCCACGCCGCCGGGAGGGACACGTTCGGGTATCCGGCCAGCGCCGCCAGCACCGAACTGGTCGCGGGCCGCGGGTCGGGGCGGCCGGGGACCAGCCGCCAGGCGGGCGGGTTCGTCGGGGCGAGCACGGCGTCCACACCGCGCAGCGCGTCGTCCAGCAGCCGCCGCGCCCGGGCCCGGGCCTGCCGGCCCGCCTCGGCGCGCAGCGCCCGGTCCTGCGCGGACAGCGCCGCCGACGCCTCGAAGACATCCTGGTCGTACAGGCGCAGCTCCTCGGGGTCGGCACGGTTGCCCGCGATCAGCGCGGCGAGGCTGTCCGGCACCCCGGGACGGGTCCGCAGATAGCCTTCGACGGCCTCGGGGAACCCGGCCTGGAGGGCGACCACTTCGGCGAGCAGAAGCCCGGAGTGCTCAGGGAAGTCCACCTCGACCAGTTCGGCGCCCGCCGTCCGCAGCGCGGACCCCACCGCCTCCAGCGCGAGCCGGGGCAGCCCCGGGACGTGCCACAGCCCGAACCTGCGCCCGGTGAGCCGGGCCGGGGCCGCCGACAGGTCGCCGCGCCCGGTCAGCTCGGCCAGACAGAGCACGGCGTCGCCCAGCCTCGTGGCGAACACCCCCACGCAGTCCTGGACGGGGGAGATCGGCACGACACCGCCCGAAGGCAGCAACCCCGGCTCCGGCTTCACCCCGACCACCCCGTTCGCCCCGGCCGGGCAGACGATCGAGCCGTCCGTCTCGGTGCCCAGGGCCAGCGGCACCATCCCGGCCGCCACCGCCACGGCCGAGCCCGCGGACGACCCCCACGGACTGCGGTCCGGCGCGTACGGGTTACGGGTCTGCCCACCGACCGCGGACCAGCCCTCCGGCGCCCGCACGGAGCGGAAGGTGCCCCACTCGCTCAGATTGCTCTTGCCCAGCACGACCGCACCGGCCGCGCGCAGCCCCTCGACGACCGGGGCGTCACGGGCGGGCGGGGCGCCGACGAGCAGCCGGGAACCGGCCGTGCAGTCCACTCCCGCCACGTCGATGTTGTCCTTGACCAGCACCGGCACCCCGGCCAACGGCGCCCGGTCACGGAGCCGTTCGGCCCGCGCGGCCTGGTCGAGCGCGGTCGGGTCCAGCCCGATCACGGCGTTCACCAGCGGGTCGTAGCGCGCGATCCGGTCCAGGCACCACCGGGTCAGCTCCACCCCGCGGCTCGGACGCGCGGCCGTCACGCGGTCGGACAGGCTCATGGGCGGCGCACCGCCTCCGGGCCGTCCGCCGCCGGAGCCGCCTCGGGGCGGACACCGCGCGGCAGCCAGACGTCCCCGGGCTCCAGATCGCCGGGCGCGTACCGGCCCAGCGCACTGATCAGCAGCCGCATCTCCAGCGCCAGACAGCGCACGAACCGCTCCAGCCCCTCGGCCCGGTCCTCGTCCGCCGCGAGCAGCGCCGCCCGGCCGAGACCGACCGCCCGGCAGCCGAGCGCCAGCGCCTTGACGCTCCGGGCCCCCTCCCACATCCGGCCGGAGGCGAGCAGCGCGCGCCCCCCGCCGCCGATCCGCAGCAGGCATTCACCGAGCGGCAGCCCCACCTGGTCGAGGAACGCGTTCGGCGCCCAGCCGGTACCGCCCTCCGCCCCGTCCACCGTGACCGCGTCGGCCCCGGCCTCCCAGGCCAGCGCCGCCGCTGCCGCCACATCCCGGGCCGGGGGCAGCTTCACCCACACGCGGGCGCGGGGGAAGTTGTTGCGCATCAGCCGGATCTGCTGGCGCAGGATCTCCTCGGTGTACGTCCCCGGACTGCTGCTGCGCAGCGACTGGCCCGTGCCGTCCACCGGTTCGAGCGGATAGTGCGCCCGCAGCCGCGCCGCCGTGGCGGGATCCACCAGCGTCATCCCGCCCAGACCCGGCTTCGCGCCCTGGCCGACCTTCAGTTCGAACGCCAGCCGCCCCGACGCCAGCAGCGGCAGCGCCGACGGATCGCTGTACACCAGGTTCCACACCTCGGCGTCGGCGTCCTCGGTGCTCTGCTGCACGGCGACCCCGCCCAGCCCGTCCGGCAGCGCCTCGCCGTACGCCCGCAGCCGGCGCAGCATCGAGCGTTCGGGCGCGTCGTCGGTGCGCCCGTACCCGCCGTGCGCCACCACGTTCTCGCCGATCACCATGGGCAGCCCGAGCCGCCCGGCCTGCCGGCTCGCCGCCTCACCCACCTCCGCGCTCGCCGCCCTGGTCGAGCCGAACGCCGACAGGTACACGGGGAGCGGGGAGCGCAGTCCGCCGATGTCGACGGCCAGCTCCACATCGCTGTACAGCGGCTCCCGGCCCAGGTCGATCAGCTTCTCCAGGCGCTGCGGCATGAACACCGGCGGCACCAGCCGGGCCAGGTCAAGGATGTCGACGCCCCCACCCGCGCCGCCCGCGGTACCGCCGAACAGGGCCGCGCCGTAGTCGGCGCCCGGCGGGAAGGCCGCCGCGGCACCCGCCCGCGCCCGGTGCCGCACCTCGGCCTCCGGGAACCCGTCCCCCCGCAGCGCGCTCACGCCGAGACCACGCCGGGCAGCTTGGGGAACATGCTGGCCTGCCACACCGCGTCCAGCCCGGCCACGTACCGGGTCAGCCGCTGCACGCCGATGCCGAAACCGGCACTGGCCGGGATACCGCCGCGCACCAGGTCCAGGTACCAGCCGTACTTCGCCGGGTTCTCGCCGGTCTCCCGCATCCGGGCGATCATCCGCCGGTAGTCGTACTCCCGCTCACTGCCGCTGCACAACTCGCCGTACCCCTCCGGCGCGATCAGGTCGAAGTTGCGCAGCGACCCCGGGTCGGTGGCGCTCTCCCGGTCGTAGAAGCCCCGTGAGCCCTTCGGGTAGTCGGTGATGAAGAACGGGCACTTCTCGCTCTCGGACAGCAGCCGCTCGCCCGCCCAGTCGATCTCCGCCCCCGGGTCCTGGGGGTGGTCCGAGGCGTGCAGCCGCCGGACCGCCTCGCGGTGGGTGATCCTCCCGAACGGGTCGTCCAGCCAGGTGGCGAGCGCGTCACGGTCGCGGCCCAGTACGTCGAGATGGTCCGCCGCCGTGTCCAGCACCCGGCGCACCGCGTGCCGCACGACGCCCTGGGCCACCTCCGTCGCCTCGTCCCGGCTCGCGCCCGCGATCTCGACGTCGAGCTGATGGAACTCGGCCAGATGCCGGTCGGTGTTCGCGGTCTCCAGCGGCTCCAGCCGGACGTTGGGCGCGACGCAGAAGATCTTGCCGAACGACAGCAGCGAAGCCTGCTTGTACAGGATCGCGCTCGTCATCAGCTTGTAGCGGTGGCCGTAGTAGTCGATGTCGACCTGCTTGGACCCGCGGGCCCCCGGGTCCGTGACCGGCCCGATGACCGGCGCGAGCAGTTCGGTGAAGCCCTCCCCGGCCAGATACTCCCGGGCCGCCCCCAGGATCGCCTGCTGCACGGCGACGGCGCTGCGCGTCCGCGGCGCGGACAGATGCGCCCGCAGGTCGGGCGGCACCGCGGCCGGGGTCGCGTCCGCGGCGGACTCAATGGTGGTCACGGGTCACTCCCAAGGATCGACGGACGGGGTACGGGGTCGAGCCGGCGCCGGTGGAACTCCAGATCGGCCAGCAGCGCTTCGAGGCCCACCAGACCGCGCCGGCGGGTCGCCGCCCGCAACGGCATCCGGCCGGTGTCGCACCACTCCAGGCGGCCGTCCGGCCCCAGCGCGCACCGGGCCTCGTTGCGGTTGTCCGGGTGCAGGCAGTACGGCACGTCGAGCAACCCGCGCTCGAACGCGACCGGCAGCGCCCCCGCGACGGTCGGGGCGAGCCCCAGCACGGTGTCCACGAGCGTCCTGGCCTGCTCGTACACCTCCGTGTCCCGGGCGCGGGACGGGCTGCCCGTCCCCGGTGGCTCGGCCCGCGCGGCACCATGGGCGGTGCGCAGCGCCTCGACGTTCTCCTCGATCGTCGGGATCCGGTGGGCCTCCGCGACGGTCTTGACGATCAGCCGCTCCGTACCCGTGCGCACCGCGAGCCGCGCGCTCTGCCGCAGCAACGCGTCGGCACCCTCCGGGCTCCGCGGGTACAGGCCCATGAACGTGTACAGCACGACATGCCAGTCGACGCCCGGCAGATACTCGGCGCACAGCAGCCGCAGCGCGCCCAGCGCCTCCGCGTCCTGCTCGGGACAGGTCTGCTGGGCATAGCTCGCGGACATGCTGGTGATGCCGTGCTCGGCGAAGTACAGGCATTCCAGCACCGACAGCGCGACGAGCAGCGACGGCGGGCACAACTGGCCGAGCATGCACCCCCCGAAGGTCTCCAGATGGCAGCGCACCCCCCGGTCCGCCTGCCGGGCCAGCAGCCGTGTCGCCCGCGACCAGGCCCGGACGGACTCCCGCACCGGCACCCGGCTGTACGGCAGGCAGTACGACACCGGCCCGCCCTCGGTGGCCTCCACACCCGCCGCGAGCATCACCCGGAAGATCCGCTCCGGACGCGGCGAGCCGTGCCGGACCTGGACCGGGAAGTCGGGGCCCCCGATCCCGTCGAGCATCCGGGCGGTGCGCCGCGCGCCCATCGCCACCAGGGCGTAGCCGTTCAGCTCCACGTCGGCCTCGCGGGCCAGCGCGGCACGGTCGTGCTGGCCCTGCCGGGTGAAGCTGTCCAGTGTCACCGTGCCCACCGCGGGCACCCCGGCCGCGCGTACGGCCAGCAGCCCGCGGCGCATCACGGCCGGGTCGCTGAATCCCATCCGGGGCTGCACGATCAGCGTGTCCGTACGCCGCCGGGCGGCCACGAACGCGCTGAACGGCGCGTGCTCATCGGTCATCCGGCCCGCTCTAGCGTGCCGGCCACGAACCCGCGGAACCCGGCCAGCGCCTCCTCGGCGGACGCACCGACCGGGAAGACCCCGTCGTAGCCGAGCCGCCGCAACTCGGCCGTGGGATCGCTGTCCCGCGTGCCGCCCAGCCCCAGCTTCCCGCCGATCACGACGGGCAGTCCGGCCAGGTCGGGCTCGGCCCGCAGGGCGGTGATCAGCGCGGCGCCGTCGATGCTGCCGAGCCCGTTGACCGTGCTGACCACGACACAGTCGGGCCGCTCGGACCGGCACGTCCCGATCAGCGTCGGCACGGCCGTGCACGCACCGAGGTTGACCACCCGGTGCCCCATCTCCTCGATCAGGAGCTGGAGCGCGACCAGGTTCCACATGTGGGAGTCCGACGGCACGGTGCACAGCACGAAGGTCAGCGCCCCGCCACCGGTGCGCTCACCGCGCGGGGAGGGGGCGACCTTCACCGACGGCCCAGTCACCGCCGCTTCGCCAGCAGTACGCCGAACTGGAGGCCCGTGGAGTCGGCGCGCGGGTCCGGGGTGGCCGCCGCCTCCACCGTCAGGCCCAGCCGGTCGAACATGGCGTCCCACCACCCGCGGGTCTCCAGCCGCTGCTGGGTGATCGAGTGGATGAGGAAGTACGGGTTGTAGAAGTTCAGCGCCAGACCGTGGCTGCCCATCACGGGGGAGAGCGGCTGAAGGTCCATCTCGACGATCAGCCAGCGCGCCTTCGGGTGCCGCTCGAACACCGTGGCCAGCAGGTTCTCCACGGCCTCCGGGCTCTCCTGCTGCATGACCTCCTGCAGCACGAACGCCGTCATGAAGGAGATCCCCTCACCGCCGTCCGCCAGGTCGAACCCGGCCGCGTCCAGCGCCCCGCCCTTGACCAGCTCCATCCGGTCCTCAAGGCCCAGCTCGGCCCGGCGGCGCTCGCCCAGGACGATCGACTCCCCGTGCGGCTCGACGCCGACACCGGCCAGCTTCGGCCGGGTCACCAGCACATCCATCAGGAAACCGCCGTCGCCGCAGCCCAGATCGATGATCTTGTGCAGACCGTCCCCGGCCGAGTCCAGCAGATTCTGCACCAGCGGCAGCGCGTCGTACGCCCCGATGCCGCAACTGCCCTCGCCGACCTTCGTGGTGTTGCGCGAGGCGTAGCGCGAGCCGTCCTTCAGGACCTCCCCGAGCTGATCCATGGACGGCGCGTAACCGCCGACCAGCATCTCGTACCACGGGGCGAACACCTGGACCTCGCGGCCCTTCGCGCTGAGCGACCAGCCGCCGTCCTCCAGCACCGTGTAGCCCTCGTTGCGCAGATAGCGCAGCAGGGCGCCGGTGCGGTACGGGTCCAGGCCCAGGCGCCCGGCCAACTTGCCGGCGTCGGCGCCCGGCTCCTCCTCCAGCGCGCCGACCACCCCCAGGTGCAGGGCGTGGTGCAGCGCCTGGGCCAGGAAGAACTGGCGCACCGGCTGGGTGTGTTCGATCAGACGGCGCTCGAAGTCATCGGTGAGCATGGGGGGTCAGCCTTTCTCTGGGGTCGTCACGCGGCCGAGGGCGTCGGCCAGTCGGGTCTGGTCGTCCCGGGAACCGACGCTGATCCGCAGCCAGCCGGGCAGACCGAGCACGGCGCAGTCCTTGACCCGGACCAGGTCCCGGCCGAGCCGCGGGACGATGAGGTCACGGGCCGCCTCGGTGGGCCGGGCCAGCACGAAGTTCGTCTCGCACTCCACGACCTCGGCGAACAGCCCGCTGTCGCGCAGCAGCGCGCACAGGGCCGGGCGGGCCTGGAGCACATGGGCGGTGAGCCGGGTCATGAAGTCGGGCTCCTCCAGCAGGCCGACCACGGCGTTGAGACTGACGGCGTCGATCGGCATGAAACGGCGCAGCGGTTCGAGACGGGCGATCGTCGCCGCCTCGCCGATCAGACAGCCGATCCGGATCCCGGCCAGCCCGGCGGCCTTGGAGAAGCTGCGGTAGACCAGTCGGCCGGAACGATCCGGGCGGGTCAGCACACTGGGCCGGGAGGAGAAGTCGAGATACGTCTCGTCGATCAGCAGATGCTCGGAGGTCACCGCGTCGATCCACGCGTCCGGCAGCAGCAGGCCGATCGGATTGCCCGGCTGCGCCAGATACACGATGTCGCCCTCGCCCAGCTCCGCCGGGGGCGGCGGCGGCTGCCACCGCGCGTCGAGCGGGATCCCGTGGAACGGCTTGCCGTTCGCCTCGGCCCGGTCGGGGTATCCGTCGAACCCCGGCCGCAGCCCCCACGCCCGGCGGGCCAGCGACAGCGTCAGATCGACCGCCTCGTCCACCCCCGCGGTGAGCAGCACCTGTTCGGGCGCCACCCCGACGTGGGCCGCCGAGAGGGCGGTCACCTCCTCCATGAGCCCGCGCGGGTAGCGGTGCAGCCGCCCGGCCGCCTCCACCACACGCTTGACGGCCATCGGCGGTGGGCCGATGGGACTCTCGTTCCAGTCGAGCAGTGCTTCACGGTCGCCCGACTCGTGGGCTGCCACCACTGTCGCCTCCTGTGCTCGCCGGCGCGTCCAGGACGAGATCGCCCAGGGCGCGCGTGATGACCGGGATGTTGGGCGGGTCGATGACGAAGAAGTGGTCGCCGGGCAGGACGAGGACCTCGCACCGCCCGCTGGTGCGTGCCGCCCACCCTGAAAGCCCGCTCGGGTCGACGTACGGGTCGTCCCCGCCGCCGAGCACCAGCAGGTCCTGGCCGAGCGGCCGGGCCCCGATGACCTGGGACGCCTGTTCACCCAGCGCGGCGTCGCCGCGGAACAGCTCCAGCAGTTTGTCCCGCCAGAACGCGTCGGCCAGCAGCTCCGGCGCGGTGTTCCCGGCGGATTCCAGGAAGGCGATGATGTCCGCGTCGTCCATGTCCAGGGACGTCGACCTCGGCGCGCCCGGCGGATTGCGCCCGCTGACCACCGCCCCCCGCACGAGCCGAGGGTGGGTCTGGGCCAGCACGAGCGCCATGCCCGCGCCCATGCAGTGACCGAACACCGAGGTCGGCACCGACGGGTCGGCCGCCAACTCGGCGGCCACCGCGTCCACGATGCCGTCCAGCCCGCTCGCCGGCGGTTCGCCGAAGCGCCGCTCCCGGCCGGGCAGCGCGACCCCGAGCAACTCGACCTCGTCGGGCAGACCGGTCAGCACCGGACGCAGGGCGGTCGCCCCGGCCGCCGCGTACGGGAACACCACGAGCCGGGCCCGGGGGCGGCCGGCGGCCCTGCGCAGCGGGTACAGCCACTCGGGCCGGCCGCGGCGCCGCGGTTCACGCCGGGGCATGGGCGCTCGCCCCCTCGGCGGAACCGTCCGCGGACTCCTCGTACAGCACGGCGACCAGGTCGTCGATGGTGGGGTAGGTGTACAGGTCGCTGATGGTGATGTTCCAGGCGGGCAGCGTCCGGCTGAGGATCGCGTGGACCCGGATGAGCCGCAGGGAGTCGCCGCCGACGTCGAAGAACCAGTCGGCGGGGCCGAAGTCGCGATGGCCGAGCACCTGCTCCCACGCCTCCGTGACAGCCTCCGCGAGCCGCTCCCCGTCCGGCTGCGGGTCCTTGTCCGGCTGTGGGTTCGCGTCTGTCGGCGGTACGTAGGTCCGCGCAGCCGGGGTCGCGGGGGTCACCGGGGCCGCCGGGGTCGCCGGGTGCTGCGGTGCGTCGGGGAACGGGCCGGCGATCTCCGTCAGCCGGGCCACGTCGAGCTTGCCGTTGCGCGTCACCGGGAACTCCTCCACCGCCGCCCACCGCTTGGGCCGGGCGTAGGAGGGGAGCCGCTGCTCGGCGTACGACCGCAGATCCGGCGGCAGCGCCCGCCCGTCGAGCGGGGCCACGGCGGCGAGGAGCAGCTTGTCGCCGTCGCCCTCGGCCACGACGGCCACCGCCGCGTCGCGCACCCCGGGGTGGGCCCGCAGCACGCCCGCCACATGGTCGGGCTCGACACGGAACCCGCGGATCTTGACCTGCCGGTCCCGTCGCCCCACATACCGCAGATGCCCGTCGCCGCCCCACCGGACCAGGTCACCGGTGCGGTACAGCCGCCGCCCTTCGGGCCGCCCGAAGTCACCGAAGGACTCGGCGGTCTCGTCCGGCAGCCCCGCGTAGCCCTGCGCCAGACCGTCGCCGTAGGTGAACAACTCACCCACGGCACCGGGCGGGACGGTCCGTCCGGCACCGTCGAGCACCAGGACGCCCGTGCCGTCGATCGGCCTGCCGACCGGCAGGGCGTCGCCCACCTCGGCCGGGTCGGAGACATGATGCACCACGGTGAAGCTGGTGTTCTCCGAGTGACCGAACCCGTTGCTGACCGTCAGTCCCGGGCAGGCGCGCAGCACCTGGCGGGTCTGTTCCGCGGGCACCACCTCGCCGCCGGTCAGGACCTGAACGGCGCTCCGGAAGGCGTCCGGCCGGAAGTCCGCGACCAGCCGGAACAGCCCGGACGACAGATACAGCCCGGTGACCGCGCGCTCCTCCAGGAACGACGTCAGCGCGCCGACGGTGATGTGCTCGTCCGTGAAGACCTCCAGGGTCCCGCCGGCCAGCAGGACGGGGAACACCTCCAGCGTGAACGCGTCGAACGCCATGGGCGCGATCCGCAGGAACCGTGCGGCGGCGCCGGGCAGCAGCCAGCCCGCCCGACGGGACAGCCGTACCACCGCCCGGCACGGGATCACGGCCCCCTTGGGCCGTCCCGTCGTCCCCGACGTGAAGGTCAGATACGCGGCGCGCTCCGGGTCGGCGGGGGCCGGGGGCGGCACCGGACCGCCCGTGCGCGGACCGGCCACGGGCAGGGTCACCCTGCCGTCCGCCGCGGCGCCCAGTGCGGCGACCCGGTCCTTGTCGCCGAGGACCACCCGGACCCCGGCGGTGTCCAGGATGGTGGCCGCCGCCGCGGGCGGCATGTCGGACTCGACACCGACGTAGGCCGCCCCGCTCCGGACGATCGCGGCGACGGCGACGATCTGGTCGACGGACCTGCGGGCCGCGACCGCCACCCGGTCACCCTCCCGGACCCCGACGCCCGCCAGTTCGGCGGCCAACACACCTGCGGCAGCGATGAATTGACGATACGTCAGGGAGCTGTCCGGATCGCGGACCGCGATCGCGTCCGGGTGGCGGGCGGCGGCCTCCTCGATCAGCTGCCACAGCCCGGCCGAGCAGTCGACCCCGGGTCCCCGCTCCACCGCTTCGAGCCGTCGTCGCTGGGCCGCCGTGACGGTGGTCAGTTCCGCCGTCCGGGCCCGGGGATCCGCGGCCAGGTCCGTGAGCGCCTGGACGACCCCCGCCGCCAGGTCCGCCGCCTCCTGCGGGGACAGAGCCGCCGCCGCGTACTCCAGCTCCAGCCCCCCGGCCCCGTCCCGGGCGCGCAGTACGGCGTCATGGGCGATGCCGCCGAGCCGTGCGGGCCGGACCTCGAACCGCACCCCGTCGGCGACGAGTTCGCGCGGCCCGTCGGCACCCTCGGTGCCCTCGGCACTCCCGTAGGCGAACTGGACCAGGGGGTGGCGTGCGGGGTCAGCGTCCGCGCCGAGCGCCTCGGCCAGGTCGTCGAAGGGCACGCCGTCGTACCGCGCCGACTGTGCCATCGCCCCGGCCGTGCGCCGGACATACGCCTCCACGCTGTCGTCGCCGGGGATCTCGCAGGCGACCAGGCCCGTGCCGGCGGTCGGCCGGGTCTCGACCAGGAGCCGGTCGACCCCGGCCCGGCGGGCGACGGCCAGGGCCCAGCCGGCCAGCAGCACGGCGTCCCACGGCACATCGAGGCGGCGCGCGAGCCGGGTGCCGTCGGCGAGTGTGGTGCCGGGCAGGGTGAAGGGCAGCCGGGCGGCGGTGAACGTCCGTGCCGGGGGCCGGGTCAGATCGCTGGGCAGCTCCACCACACCGGGCCAGTCGGCCAGTTGCCGCACCCGCTCGGTGAGCAGGTCGGCGGTGGGTGCGGGTGCGGGTGCGGGTGCCGCGTCCGGGGGGAGTTCGGCCGCCGAGCGTGCGGCCTTCGCGTCACGGTAGGCGGCGACCAGTTCCTCCCACAGACGCGCGGTGTCCCGGACGCCGACGACGGCCTGGTGCGCCAGCACCGACAACACCGCCCGCTCCGGTCCGGCCGAGGTGAGCACGAAGACGGCGGGCGGTCGGTCGTACGGCCGCAGCAGCCCGGGCGCGGCGGCCACCAGCAGGTTCTCGACCAGCTCGACCGGGTCGGCGCCCTCCGGGGCGGGCGGCAACTCCTGTTCCAGGACGGGCGGTCGCCAGTCGGCGGCGACCCGTACGGCCGTCGCCCGGCCGTCGGCGGGGCGGGTGAACAGGGTGCGCAGCGCCGGGCGGCGCCGGGCGAGCCGGGCCACCGCCTCGCGCAGCCGTCCGGCGTCGAGCGGTCCGGTGACATCGGCGCTCACCACGAGGTGGTACGGCGAGGGTCCCCCGGCCGTGCGACCGGCGAGCATTCTCTCCTGGGCGCGGCTGGCACCGCTGTCCGAGGCATGCATGCGTGACATCCTTCGTCGATTCAAGTTCGGCCCGCGGGCTCACCACCGGATCGGCGCTCGACCGATTAGAAGCCGTGCCCGGAGACAACCGCCAGGCAACGCATCGGCAATACCGGCGGCGATCGCCACCGGCAGACGCTGGGTCGGCCACCGGCACCGGACGTGCCTGAGCGGCAGACGCGAAAGACTTATTGCGCAACTTCCGCTTCGTAACTAGGGTTCGGGCGAGCCGTCACCGCGCTGGGCCGTGCGGATCACCGACCTCTCCCGGCGGTGAGGTCGCGGACCCGCCCGAAGGGGCCACCGCCCGTCGCCTCCGTCGCCGCCGTCGGCGCGGTCGGCTCAGCGGGGATGCCGCGTACGGCTACTCGTTCCGGCCCCGACCCGGGCCCGATTCCGCACCGATGGGAGCACGCCGTGGCCTCCACCGAGACGCCCCCGCCCTCGCCTCCGCCCCCGCCCGTGGGCGAGGCCCGTCCGGCCTATCGCGACGCCAACGTGCTGCGGTGGCTCGCCGCGTACACCGCGTCGCTCGTCGGCGACAGCGTCTACTTCGTCGCCCTGGCCTGGTCCGCCCAGAAGGTGGCGGGACCCACCGAGATCGGCCTGGTCATGGCCATGGGAGCGCTACCGCGTGCCGTGCTCATGCTCGGCGGCGGCGTGGTGGCCGACCGTTTCGGCCCCCGGCGGGTGGTCCTCGGCAGTGACACGGTGCGCTGTCTGCTCATCCTCACGGTGGCCGCGGCCATCGCGCTGAGCGGGCCCGCCCTGTGGCTCCTCATCGCCACGGCGCTCGTCTTCAGCACCGTGGACGCGGTGTTCATGCCCGCCGTCGGCGCCCTGCCGCCCCGCATCACCGACGCGGACCAACTGGCCCGGGTCACCGGCATGCGCTCGCTGTCGATCCGGCTCAGCCAGATCGCGGGCCCGCCGATCGGCGGCCTGGCCATGGGACTGGGCGGCGCGGCGGCGGCGTTCGCGGTCGCGGGCGTGCTCTTCGCCGTGTCGTTGCCGCTGCTCCTGGCCGTGAGGCTGCGCCCCCTGGAACCGCGCGACGGACAACCGTGCGACGGACAACCGCGCGACGAGCAACCGCGCGACGAGGGACAGCGCGGCGAGGGACAGCGCGACGAGGGACAGCAGGTCGAGGGACGGCACGTCGAGGAACAGCCGCAGGCACCGGCCGGCAGCGCATGGCAGGACATCGTCGACGGCCTGCGCCACATACGCCGCCACCCGCTCCTCTTCCCGCTGGTGCTCGTCGGCGCCATCAGCGAACTCGCCCTGACCGGGACCCTCAACGTCGGCATGGTGCTGCTCAACGACGAACGCGGCTGGGGACCCTCCGGCTACGGCTTCATCATCAGCGCCTTCGGGGCGGGAGCGGCGGCCAGCGCCGCCCTGCTCACCTTCGTCGGCTGGCTGCCCCGAGGCGGCCTGACGATGTCCGCCACCCTGCTGGCGAGCTGCGCCGGAGCGGCTTCCCTCGCGCTGGTGCCCGGCCTGTGGGCCGCCGTGGCGGTGGCCGCGGTGACCGGGCTGAGCGCGGGCGTCTTCGGCAGCCTGAACAACACCCTCGTACAGACCGAGACGGATCCCGCCTATCTGGGCCGGGTGACCTCGGTCGTCATGCTGACCGCGGTGGGGGTGGCGCCCCTGACCTACCCGTTGGTCGGCGCCGCGATCGGTGCGTGGGGCGCCACGTCGGTGTTCGTCGGCTCCGGCGCGTTCGCCGCGGTGGCCGTGGTCGTCGCCCTGGCCTCCGACGCCGTACGGCGTGCCGAATTGCCCCGCAAGCCGAAGGCTCACACATAGGGGGCCCGGCGAACCGATAACCTTCCCGCACGCCCACGGGGAGACGGCACGACCGGCGGCGCCGATCCGACTTAACCCATCAGGAGACCGCTCGTCCATGGATCGCACCCCTGACACTCAGGTGGATGACCTTGCGGTGGCCGTCGCAGCGATCGACGAGCTGCTTCACGCACTGGGCCTGGACCGGGGAGCCATCGACATCGGCAAGCTCTCCCACGAGACGGGCATCCTCGCCGAGCGGGTCAACGCGCTGCTCGACGGCACGGACGCCGACCCCGGAGACGTCCAGCGGAACTTCCAGAAGCGCCTCAACTTCCTGCGCGAGACCCGTCTCAAGCCCGACGGCAAGCAGTACACCCTGGACGAGATCGGCGCGGGCGCCGGGATCTCCCACGGCTCGGTGGGCTATCTGCTGAAGGGGCAGCGCAGCCCGGGGCTCGCCGCACTCGCCAGCCTGGAGGGCTTCTTCGGCGTACAGCCCGGCTTCTTCACCGCGACCGAACGGCAGGCGCTTCTGCGGGCGTTGGGCCCGATCCGCGACCAACTCACCCATCTCGCACTGCTCAGAGGCAAGTCGGTCGCCGGGCTCGCGATGGGCGGCTGCGCCCCGGAGAACGGGGAGTCACGGCTCTCCAAGGAACTGCGGGAGGCCCTCGCGCTCGCCCGCAGATGCCCGGACGACGAGGACCCCGAGGTCCGCATTCTGGCCGACACCTTCAAGTCACTGCCGCACCGCAGCAGAGAGCGCATCCTGCCCGTGGTGTGGGGCGTCCTGGGGCTGGTGCGCGCGGAGTGCGACGCCCCGGACCGCGACTGATCCGGCCCGGACGGGTCGTCAGGGGCGCTGGGCGCGGTCGTAGACCTTCTTGGCCGTGTCCCCCAGCACCTCCCCGTACATCTTGGTCGGGGCCAGGGAGTCCAGTCCGCTGTTGACGGAGACCAGGACGCCCTTGCCGGTGGTGGTGTCGAAGTCGGCGAACCAGGGGCCCCCGCTGGAGCCGCCGTTCAGGTCGCAGGGGATGACCTGCGCGCCGTTCTCCTTCTTCGCCGTACCGACGCAGCGCAGGAGTTCCTCACCGCGCTGGGGCCGGGTGGCGGGGTAGCCGAGGGCGCTGACGGTGCCCCCGACCGGACGGTTGAAGGCGATGGCCTGGCCGCCGACGGTGTCGGTGAGCTTGCGGCCGTCCTTGCCCGCGTCCACGATCAGCGCGGCCATGTCGTTGACGGAGTCGTTCTCCCAACTGCGCGGGGTCACGGCCGCACGGACCGCGAACACCCCGTGCGGCTGCTTGCCCTTGCTGTACCCGGGGACGAAGACCATCGACATGTTGGTGTTGACGGGGGAGGAGCCTCTGCGGACACAGTGGGCGGCGGTCATCACGGCGGACTTGTTGGCACTCTTCACGGCGGTGGCCGAGCACCAGGTGTCGGCGCCCGTGGCGTTGACGAAGAAGAGACGTCCTACGGTCTTCAGGGCCGGGCCCCGCCAGGGCTTGGCCCTCGGACCGGACGGACCGAGGTCCACGGACGCGCCGACGGCTTTCATCCGCGCGGTCGTCCAGTAGGCGAGGGCGTCACGCCGCTCCTTGGTCGTGTACTTGAGGAGGGAGACGGGGTTCGCCGCCGCGGCCTGGGCCCCGCCCTGGGCCTGGACCTCGCCGGGCACCGCTGCCGCGGCCGGGACCGGGGCGGCGAGGGCGAGAGCCGTACCGGCCACGGCGAGTCGCGTGGCCCGGCCACGAAGACGCCGGTTCTCGGACGTGGATGTCCTGGGCATGGAGAATCTCCCTCGACTGGTGCGGGCGGCGGACGGAACTGCTCCGTCCGCCCTACAGGACAGGGAACGGGTCCGGCCGGTTGTCCCTGTCGACGGCCTGTGACACTCGTGAACGGATCAACACAGTCACCCCCACTCACCGACCCGTCCCGTCCCGCCCCGTCCCGCGCCGAGGGCGATCGGCCGGTCAGAGCGCCTTGGGCAGCCCCGCGAGCGCCTCCGCCGACACGAAGCTCAGGTTCCGTTCCAGCAGGCCCTCGATCACGGCGGGCAGCGCCAGCACGCTCTGGTGACGGTCGCCGCCGCCGTCGTGCATGAGGATGAGTGAGCCGGGGCCGGCGTGGTCGAGGACGGTCCTCGCGATCTTCTCGGGGCCCGGCCGGGCCCAGTCCCAGGAGTCGACGTCCCACAGGGCCAGCGCCGGTCCGCCCGCGAGCAACTCGGTCAGGGTCTCGGGGGTGCGTGCCCCGTAAGGGGGCCGGAAGACGGCCGGGACCCGGCCCACGGCCCGCTCGAACGCCTCGCCGGTGCGGTCGAGTTGGAGCCGGAACTGGCGGGCGGTGAGGTCCGGCAGGAAGGGATGCGACCAGGTGTGGTTGCCGAGGCTGTGTCCCGCGTCCACGATCCGCCGCACCTCGTCCGGCAGCGCGTTCACATGCAGCCCGACGCAGAAGAAGGTGGCCCGGACCCCGTAGCGGGCCAGGAGGGCGAGCACCTGCCGGGTGTACACCGGATCGGGGCCGTCGTCGAAGGTCAGGGCGATCTCGGGGCGGTCGCGCGGGCCGTGCCGGAACCAGCGGCCCGCCTCCGTGAGTTCCGCCTCCACCGGAGCGCTGCGGCGGATCCCGTCGTGGTAGTCCTCGTCCCGTCCGCTCTGACCGCCGCCCTCCGCCGTCAGCGGGGACAGGGTCGCGCGCCGGGTCCTGACCAGCTCCGCGAGGGCGAGGGCCGGTACGGAGCCGAAGTCGGGGCGCTCACCCAGCAGCCATGGGTCGACGCGGTACACCTCAAGACCGGCCGCGGTCAGCAGTCCGTCCACCAGGCCGTTGGTGCTCTCCAGGGCCACGGCGCACCGACCCCGGGGCATTCCGCCGTCGCCGCCGCCCAGCCACCGGGTGAGTTCCGGCACCCGCTCCGCGCCCCAGTGGGTGCCCGGCACGGCGCGTTCGCCGTCGGCGTCCACCACTTCGACCCGATAGCCATCGGCGGACCAGGCGATTCCCGCGTACAGCATCTGTGTGATTCCTACTCGCTCGCCCGGGCACGGCAACGCGCCCGGGAGGTCGGATGAAGGGGTTGGGGTGAGAGGTGTCCCGTGTCCGATGGGACGGGGACACGGTCCAGGTCCGGTGGGGCCGGGACACGGTCGAGAAGCGGGCCGGAGTCGGGTCTCGTGCTCCGGTGTCCTTTCCGGTCGTACGGCCGCGTCCCAGGTGACAGGAACAGCCGCACCCCTCGTGACGAGGGGTTTTACCGAAGAGTCCGGGCCTCGGGGGGTCGGCCCGTGCGGCCGATCCCCACCGATGTCCATGAACTCTCCATCATTGCGACACAAGTGCGACAGTCGCGCGCTATTCTTCGCCGTGCCCCGCCGAGTGGTCCAGACCATACCCAAGGGCGGACTTCGCGCGCCATGCCCCACGACCGACTCCTGTGTCATCGCATGTCCGGTCAACTCCCGTACAGGCCAACGAACTTGGAGGGCACCATCAACGCACCGCCCGCTGTGCCGACCGTTCCCGAGCTGCTCGACGCGAGGGCCGCCGAGCAGCCCGACCGCGTCGCCCTCCAGGTACGCGGCGGCGGCACCCTCACCTACGGCGCCTGGCGTTCACGAGCCGTCCGCGCCGCCCATGGACTCGCCGCGGCGGGCGTGCGCCCCGGTGACCTGCTCGCCCTGCGCTTCGACAACGAGGAGTGGGACGCGTACGCCGTCGCCTTCCTGGCCGCCCACTACACCGGGGCCGCCGCCCTCGTGCTCCGCGCCGACCTCACCGCACCGGAGGCCGCCCGGATCGCCGCGCTCTGCGGTGCCACCGCCGTCCTGCGCGGCACCCGACTCCCGCCGCTGAGCGGACCGTCGGCGACGGCCGACCACCGTCTCACCGAGGTCGAGTCGGCCGGGGCGACCACGGCCGTCGGCACCGAAGCCAGCCCCTCACCCCCGTACCGGCCCGCCCCCACCGACACCGCCCAGATCGTCGGCACCTCCGGTACCACCGGAACGTCCAAGGGGGTCGTCGCCTCCCACGCCAGTCTGACGGCCGGCCTGCGCCGCCACCCGCGCCACCGCCCCTACGCCCACTCACAGCACGCCCTGCATGCCTTCCCCCTCGGCACCAACGCGGCCCAGATGATGGTCATCGGCGCTCTGACCGGCGCTCCCACGACCGTCGTCCTGCCCCGGTTCGACGCCGAGGAGTTCGGCCGGGCGGTGGCGGAACTGCGGATCGGCACCGTCTTCGTCGTCCCCTCCATGGCGATCGAACTCCTCAACTCCCGGGCCGCCGAACGCCATGACCTCTCCAGTGTGCTGCTGCTCTCCTCCTCGGCCGCCGCGCTGCCCGCCCCCGTCGCCCTCGCCCTGACCGACGCCCTGCCCAAGGCCACCGTCGTCAACGCCTACACCTCGGCGGAGGCGTCCCCCGCCCAGCTCTCCACCATCGTCGACCTCGCCCGCCCCGGGTCGGTCGGACGCCCCACCGACCCCCGGGACCTGCGCCTCCTCGGCCCCGACGGGACACCCGTGGCGCCGGGGGAGACCGGCGAGGTCTGGCTGCGCCAGCCCGGCCCGCCGCGCAGCTACGCCGGTGACCGTGCCGCCTCCGACGCCGTCTTCCGCGACGGCTGGGTGCGGATGGGCGACCTGGGACGGCTGGACGACGCCGGATACCTGCATCTCGTGGACCGCGAGAGCGAGGTCATCAAGTCCGGTGCCCTCAAGGTCTCCACCCTGCGCGTCGAAGAGGTCCTGCACGCGCACCCCCAGGTCGCCGACGCCGCCGTCCTCGGCGTCCCGCACCCCGTGATGGGCACGGTCCCGGCCGCCGTCGTGGTGCCCGCCCCGGACGGGCTCGACCTGGACGACCTGCGGCTCTTCCTCGCCGAGCGGCTGAGCCGCGTCGAACTGCCAGTACGGATCCTGCTCGCCGCCGACCTGCCCCGCAACGCGAGCGGAAAGGTCGTCAAGCGCCGACTGAGCCCGCTCTTCACCGCGCCCGATCCGGACCCCGATCCGGACCCCGACCCCGACCCGGACCCGGGGCCCGATCCGGACCCCGACCCCGACCCCGACCCGGACCGCCGTATCGGCCCAACCCCCGGCACCGACCCCGCCTCCGACCCCGCCTCCGCCTCCGCCCCCGCCCCGACAGCGGACACCGACCCCGCCACGCCACCCCCGCCCATCACCTCCGCCACCGAACAGACCCTCGCCACCCTTTGGCACGAGGTGCTGGGGCGCCGGGTGCGCCATGTCGAGGAGGAGTTCTTCGCACTGGGCGGCGACTCCTTCCGCGCGGTGCGGCTCGCCGCGGCCCTCGGCGACCGGTTCGGCGTCGACGCGAACGCCGCCCTCGTCTTCGGCCGCCCCTCGCTGCGCGCCCAGGCCGCCTGGATCGACCAGCGGTCCACCACGCCCGGCACCGAGCCCCCGGCGACCGCCCGACCCGCCCCCACCCCCGGCGAACCACCCGCCCTCTCCCCGTACCTACGCGCCCTGCGCGCCCAGCCCCATGACGTCCCCCTCACCAGCCAGCAGGAGAACTTCCTGGACTGGATGGCCGGGGCACCCGGGCGCGACGCCGGCGCGGTCACCGCGCTCTTCCGGGTCACCGACCGGCTCGACGCCGAGGCCCTCGGCCGGGCGGTCACCGCACTCGCCGTCCGCCACCCCGCCCTGCGCACCCGGTTCGTCCCCGTCCCCGGTGAGGTGCCCGGACTGGTCCGTACCGTCCTGGACACGGAACCCCACGTCCGCCTCACCCTGCGCGAGACCCCCGGCGCCACCGACGACGAGACCGACGCGCTGCTGACCGCCGAACGCGACCGGCTCACCGACCTGGGCGCGGACCCGCTCACCCGGCTGCTGGTCGTCACCCGTGGCCCCGAGGACCATGTCGTCCTCCTCGCCGTCCACCACATGGTCGCCGACGGCTGGTCCATCGGCGTCCTCCTGCACGAACTCGGCCTCGCCTACGACGCCCTGCGCCGCGGCCGGACCCCCCGCCTGCCCGCCCACGCCCTGCCCTACGCGGACCTGACGCGCTGGGCGGCGGAGCAATGGGAGGCCGGACGCCGTCACTTCGCCACCGCGCTGGACGGCGCCCCCTCCGCCCTCGACCCGTTCCCCGGCCGCCGCGCCGTCGACCGGGTCCACACGGTGGCCCACCCCTTCACCGTCGCCGCCGGACCCGCCGGCCGGTTGCGCGAGCGGGCCCGGGACCTCGGCGTCACGCCGTTCATGGCCGTCGCCGCCCTGTGGAGCGGACTCCTCTGCGCCCGCTCCGGCGGCAGCGACCTGGTGCTGATGACCCCCGTACCCGGCCGGACCCGGCCCGAGGCCCAGCGGACCGTGGGCTGTCTGGTGCAGTCCCTGCTGGTGCGCGTCGACTGCTCCGGCGGCCCCGGCTTCGCCGAACTGGCCGACCGGGTCCGGCTCGCCGCCACCGCCGCGCTGGACCACCAGATGTACCCGTACGCCGAGTTCAACCCGTACCGGATCGCCTTCCCTGCCTGGCTGCGGTACGAGAAGTGGGCCGCCGACGCCCATCTGCCCGGCCTGCGCTGCGAGCCGTGGACGCTGCCCCGCGGGACCACCGTCCCCTGGCCGCTGCCCGGCGGTGACCTGGGCGTACCCGAACTCACCGTCGTGGAACAGCCCGACGGCTCGCTGGACTGCTGGATCCAGTTCAACGCGCTGGCCTTCGAGAAGAGCGACATCAGCGCCCTCGCCGACGGCTTCACCACCGCGCTCACCGCCGCGGGCGCCTGACCCCCGTACCGCCCGCACTCCCGTCCGCAGGTCCCACCCCCGACCGCGACTCCGTCACCCACCCCTGACACGAGTGACCGGACCCCTGGGCACCGCCGCCCCGTCCGGACGGCACCCCGCGCCCTTTTCACCCCCTTTCCCGCCCGCTCTACCGACCGAGGAATCCACCCCCGTGACCAGCATCCCCGCAAGCCCCGCCCAGCAGGGCATCTGGATCAACGAGCGGCTCGCCCCGCTCGGATCCGTCCACCACATCGCACTCGCCGTACACCTCGAAGGCGCGCTCGACGCACCGGCGTTGGCCGCCGCCGTCGCCGACGTGACGGCCCGGCATCCCGCGCTGTCCCTCACCGTCCAGGAGGACGAGGGCAGCCCCGTCCTCGTCCCCGGCCCGGCCCCCTCACTCGTCGTGCGCGACATCGCGCCCGCGTCACGCACCGCCGTGACCGCCGAGGAGAGCGCCGCGCCCTTCGACCTGACCGCCGGCCCCCCGGCCCGGTTCACCCTGCTGCGCACCGGCGCCACCAGGGCCACACTCCTCGCGGTCCTCCACCACATCATCCACGACGGGACCTCCACCGACGTCCTGCTGACCGATCTGGCCGGCTGCTACGCCCACCGCACCGGCCACGGCCCCGCCCCCGAACCGCTCACGGACCCGGCCCTCACCACCGCGTACGGGCCCGAAGACCTGGCAGCGGCGGCCCAGCACTGGGCCGCGCGGGACCTGCCCGCCCCCACGGTCCACCTCCCCGGCCTCACCGCCGACCCCGACGGCCCCTCGGGCCCCGGCACCGGACCGGGCGCGGTCGTCGCCTTCGACCTCGACCCCGGGCTCCGCGCCGACCTCGCCGTCACCGCCGGGAAACTCGGCATCACCACCTTCGAACTCCTCCTCACCGCCGTGCACACCCTGCTGCTGCGGTACGGCAACGAGCGCCCCGCCGTCGCCGTCGACCTCGGCACCCGCGGCCCCCAGGACGAGGGCCGGATCGGGATGCACGTCAACGAACTGCCCGTCGTCAGCGCCCCCCGCCCCGACACCCCCTTCGGGACCTTCGCGCACACCGTCCGGACCGAACTCCGGGCCGGCTACCCGCACCGCCGGATCCCGCTGGCCCGTGCCGTGCGAGGCATACGGCCCGGGGTCACCCTCGCCCCGGTCTCCCTCACCTACCGGCGCCGGATGGCCCTCGTCACCTTCCACGGCCTCACCACCACCACCGACTGGTTCGTGTTCCCCGGGATCGCGCGCGGCGCCCTGCGGGTGCATCTGCTCGACGGCCCCGACCGCCTCAGCGTCTTCCTGATCCACCGCACCGACCGGCTGCCGGCCTCCCGCGCCGAACGGATCGGCGCCCACCTGCGGCGGCTGCTCGCCGCGGTCGCCGCCGCCCCCGGCACCGCGCTGGCCGATCTGCCCCTCCTCGCCGACGCCGAACTCGCCCCGCTCACCGGGCCCGCCGCGCACCCCGACGCCGCGGGCGCCACCCTGCCCGCCCTGCTCACCGCCGCCTTCGCCGCGCACCACGACCGCCCCGCCCTCACCGCCGGGGACCGGACCGTCACCTACGGCGCACTGGCCCGCGCCGCGCGCACCTTGGCCGACACACTGATCGCCGCCGGCACCCGGCCGGGCACCGTGGTCGCGGTCTGCGCCGAACGGTCGCCCGAGACCGTGGCCGCCGTGCTCGCCGTCACCCTCGCCGGAGGCACCTACCTGCCCGTCGACCCCGGATACCCGCCGGACCGGGTGGCGTTCGTCCTCGCCGACTCCGGCGCACCCGTGGCGCTGGTACAGCGCCGCACCGCCGACCGGATCGCCTCCGGCGTCCGCACGGTCCTGATCGACACCCTCTTCGCGGACCCGACGGACACCCTCACGGACACCCTGCCGAACACCCCCACAGACACCCCCACAGACACCCCCACAGACACCCCCACAGACACCCCCACGGACCCCTCGGTCCCCGCCGCCCCCGTCACCCCTGTCACCCCTGTCACCCCTGTCACCCCCTCCGACCTCGCCTACCTCATCTACACCTCCGGCTCCACCGGCCGCCCCAAGGGCGTCGAGGTGCCCCATGGCGCCCTGGCCCATCTGCTGCTCGCCTTCCGCACTTCGCTGGACTCCCGTCCGGGCGATGTCTGGCTCGCCGTCACCTCCCTGTCCTTCGACATCTCCGCGCTCGAACTCCTTCTGCCCCTCGTCACCGGCGGCCGGGTGATCCTCGCCGACGAGAGACAGGTGCGCGACGGCCGGGCCCTCACCGGCCTGGTCGCGCGGCACGACGTCACCCATCTCCAGGCCACCCCGTCCGGCTGGCGCCTGATGCTCGACGCGGGGCTCGACGCCCCCGGCCTCACCGCCCTCACCGGCGGCGAGGCACTGCCGCTGCCGCTCGCCCGCGCCCTGCGCGAACGGGTCGGACGGCTCTGGAACGTCTACGGCCCCACCGAGACCACCATCTGGTCCACCGCCGCCGAAGTGCCCCCGGCGCCGGGGGAGATCACCATCGGCCGCCCGATCGCCGGAACCACCGCCCTCGTCCTGGACCACTCCGGACGCCCCGCGCCCCACGGAGTCGTCGGCGAACTCGCCCTGGGCGGCGCCGGACTGGCCCGCGGCTACCGCGACCGCCCCGCCCTGACCGCCGAACGGTTCGTCACCGACCCCGCGACCGGCCTGCGCCTCTACCGCACCGGCGACCTCGCCCGGGTCCGCCCCGACGGCGCCCTGGACTGCCTGGGCCGCCTGGACGACCAGGTGAAACTGCGGGGCCACCGGATCGAGCCGGGGGAGATCGAGGCCCGTGTCCAGGAGCATCCGTCCGTGGCCGACGCCGCCGTCGCGGTACGCGGTACCCCCGACGCCCCGGGCGGGCAACTCCTCACCGTCTACCCGGTCTGGCGGCCGAACGCCCCCGCCCCCACCCTCTCCGAACTGCGGGCCTTCCTCGCCCTCACGCTGCCCGCCGTGATGCTCCCGGGAGCCCTCCACCCGCTGCCCGCGCTCCCGCTCACCCCCAACGGCAAGACCGACCGACGAGCCCTGCCCGAACCCGACCGAGACGGAGATCGCGACCGAGACCGGGACCGGGACCGGAACCGCGACGGGAACCGGGACCGGGACCGAGACCCGCTGCCCCCGGACCCCGCGACCGCACCGGACGGCACCGCACCCGCACCCGCACCCGCACCCGCATCCGCACCCGCCTCCGAAGACGACCCGTGGGACGAGGTCACCACCGAGGTCGCCGCCATTTGGCGCGAAGTCCTCGGACTCACCTCCCTCGGCCCGGACGACGACCTCTTCGACCTCGGCGCCCACTCCCTGACCATCACCCAGGTCGCCGCCCGTATCCGCGACCGCCTCGGCGTCGAGGTACCGCTGCACGTCTTCTACGACGCCCCCACCGTCGCCGCCGTCGCCGACGCCGTCACCCTCGAACTGCTGGGAGAGGCGCGCTGATGACCTCCTTGGACCAGCCGGGCACTCCCGTCCCACCGACCCCCGCCCCGAGCCCACCTCCGATCCCGCGCCCCGCCGGACCTGTCGGCTCCGCCGGCCCGCCCCGCCCCGCCCGCCGCACTCTCACCCCCGAGCAGAAGGCCCTGCTCGCCGCCCGGCTCCGCGACCGACCCACCGCCGCGGGCCGCCGCACCCCCGCCGTACCGCCCCGGCCGCCCGGCACCCCCGCACCCCTCTCCCTCGCCCAGGAACGCCTCTGGTTCGTGGAGCAACTCACCCCCGGCACCGCCGCCTACGTGCTGCCCATCGCCGGACGGCTGCGGGGCGCGCTCGACGCCGACGCGCTCGCCGAGTCGCTGCGGCTGATCGCCGTACGCCACGACACGCTCCGCTCGTCCTTCCCCGCGGCCGACGACGGAAGCCCGCTGCTGCGGATCGCCCCCGCGGACACCTTCACCGTGCCCTGGCGCACCCGCGACCTGACCGGGCTGCCCGCGCCGGAGCGGGAAGCCGCCGCCCGCGCCGAGGTCGAGACCGAGGTGGCACGGCCCTTCGACCTCGCCGAAGGGCCCCTGGTCCGCGCGCTGCTGCTGCGTCTCGCCGACGACGACTATGTCCTCACCGTCTGCCAGCACCACCTCACCGGCGACGGCTGGTCCGCGTCCCTGCTGCTGGACGAACTCCTCGCCGGACACCAGGACCTGGTGACCGGCGCCCCGCCCGCCCACGCCCCGCTGTCCGTCACCTACGCCGATGTCGCCCACTGGCAGCGCGAGCGCCAGGAACTCCCGGCCGCCCGCGAGGGCCTGCGGCACTGGTGTGCGGCGATGGCCGGCGTACCGCCGCTCGACCTGCCCACCGACCGGCCCCGGCCCGCGCTGCCCGGCCCCGGCGGCGCCACCCACACCTTCCGTCTCGACCCGGCGACCCACGCCGGCGCCCGCGCGCTGGCCCGGGCCCACGGCGCCACCCTCTACATGACCCTCCTCGCCGCCTTCCAGGTGGTGCTCGGACGCTGGTCCGGGCAGCGGGACTTCGCGGTCGGCACCCCCTTCGCGGGCCGTACCGACGAGACGACCGAAAGCCTGATCGGCCTCTTCAGCACCCTGCTCCCGCTCCGGGCCGACCTGGGCGCCACCGCACCCGACGCGGATGCCGAAGACCGTGACGCGCCGCCCGCGTCCCCCGACTTCCGCACCGTCCTCACCCGCGTCCGGGCCGCCACCCTCGACGCCCAGCAGCACCAGGACACCCCCTTCGAACGCCTCGTGGAGGCCCTGGACCTCCCGCGCGATGTCGGCAGGCCGCCCCTGTTCCAGGTGTCCTTCGCGCTCCAGAACCACCGCGCCCAGCGGTTCACGCCCCGCGACCTGGAGTGGCGCACCTTCCCCTTCCACGGCACCGGCGTCCATCTCGACCTCGGCCTGTACTGCACCGAGACCGACGACGGACTCGACGCCTTCCTCACCTACCGCACCGACCTCTGGGACGCGGGGACCGTCACCCGGCTCGCGGAACACTGGCAGCGCGTCCTCGCCGGGGCCGTCGCCGACCCCCGCACCCCCGTGGCCACCCTGGATCTGCTCGGCCCGGACGAGCGCCACCGCGTCCTGACGGAATGGAACGACACCGGCACCGCCACCCCCTGCGCGCCCACCCTCGCCGACGCCGTCACCGCCCAGGCCGCCCGCACCCCGGACACCACCGCCCTCGTCCACGACGGACACACCCTCACCTACGCCGCGCTCGACCGGCGCGCCAACCGGCTCGCCCATGTGCTGCGCGACGCGGGCGCCCGCCCCGACACCCTGGTCGGCGTCTGCCTCGACCAGGGCATCGAGCAGGCCGTCGCCCTCCTCGCCGTCCTCAAGTCCGGGGCCGCGTACGTCCCGCTCGACCCCGAGCAGCCCCGCCGCCGCCTCGCGCACATGCTGACCGACAGCGCCCCGGTCGCCCTGGTCACCACCGCCGCCCACCGCGCCCTGCTGAGCGGCGCCGAAGACACCCCCGTACTCCTGCTGGACGACCCGGCGGACCCGCTCGCCGCCGCACCCGACACCCCGCCGGACCCGGAGGGCGGCGCCGGACCGGACGACCTGGCCTACGTCATCTACACCTCCGGGTCGACCGGCACCCCCAAGGGCGTCGCCGTGCAGCACCGGCAGGTCCTCACCTATCTCGACGGGGTGCGGCGGCGGTTCGGCGAGGCCGGACTGCCCGACGGCGCCCGCCATCTCCTCCTCCAGTCGCTCGCCTTCGACTTCGGCCTGACCACCCTCTACCTCTCGCTGACCACCGGCGGCACCCTGCACCTGCTGCCGCCCCGCACCCCCGGCCCCGAACTCGCCGCCCACCTCGCCCGGCACCGGATCGACTGCGTCAAGCTCACCCCCTCCCATCTCGCCGCCCTCACCGCCGAGGTCGACGACCCCGCCGCACTGCTGCCCCGGCGGCTGCTGATCCTCGGCGGCGAAGCGTCCGGCTGGGAGTGGAGCCGGTCCCTGGCCCAGGCGGGAGCCCGTACCGGCTGCCGGGTCGTCAACCACTACGGGCCCACCGAGGCCACCGTCGGCGCCACCACCCACCTGATCGACCCCGCCCGCCCCGCCGACGGCCCCACCACCCCCATCGGCCGGCCGCTGCCCGGCGCCCGCGCCTACGTCCTCGACCCCCACGGCGCCCCGGTGCCGCCCGGCACGGTCGGCGACCTGTGGATCGGCGGCGACCGACTGGCCCGCGGCTACCTCAACCTGCCCGACCTCACGACGGCCCGCTTCCGCCCCGACCCGTTCGCCCCCCGGCCGACGCCGGGCCACCCACCGACCTCACCGCACGCACAGAGACCGCGCATGTACCGCACCGGTGACCTGGCCCGCCACCGACCCGACGGCACGATCGAGTTCCTCGGCCGCGGCGACGACCAGGTCAAGATCCGCGGCTACCGGGTCGAGCTGGGCGAGGTGGAGACCCATCTCGCCCGGCTGCCCGGCGTCGGACAGGCCGTGGCCGCCGCGCGCGGCCCCGCGGGCGAACTGACCCTCGTCGGCTACCTCGTCCCCGCCGACCCCGACACCCCGCCCCCGCCCGCCGCCGAACTGCGGCGCCTGCTCGCCGAACACCTCCCCGACTACCTCGTCCCCTCCCGTTTCGTCGTGCTGCCCGAACTGCCCCGCCAGGCCCACGGCAAGACCGACCGCCGCGCCCTGCCGGATCCCGGGCGGCCCGGCCCCGACGACGGCGCCGTCCATGTCGAGCCACGCACCGACGCCGAACGGACCGTCGCCGCCGTGTGGGCCGAACTGCTCGGACTCGAACGCGTCGGCGCGCACGACGACTTCTTCGACCTCGGCGGCCACTCGCTGCTCGCCATCCGGATGGTCGCCGCCCTGCGCCGGCTGCTCGGCCCCGAGGCCGGCATCACCCTCATGGATGTCTTCCAGCACCGCACGGTCGCGGCCGTCGCCGCCCTCGCCGACCGCACCGGACAGGAACGCGGCCCACGCCGGCTGCTGCACCGGCTCACCCCGCCCCGGCCGCAGGACCAGGTGACCCTCTCCCTGGTCTGTCTCCCCTACGGCGGCGGCAGCGCCGTCGTCTACCAGCCGCTCGCCGACGCCCTGCCGGACCAGGTGGCCCTGCACGCCGTCGCCGTACCCGGACACGACCTCGGCATGTCGGAGGAGTCCCTCCCGCTGGAGGAGGTGGCCCGCCGCTGCGCCGACGAGGTGCTGGAGTCCGTGCCCGGACCCGTCGCCGTCTACGGGCACTGCGGGGTCGGTGCCGCGCTCGCCGTCGAGACGGCCCGGCTGCTGGCCGCCGCCGGACGCGAGCCCGCCGCCGTCTACCTCGGCGGCATCTTCCCCTTCGCCCGCCCCACCGAGGGGCTGCTCGGCCTGGTCTCCCGCGTCTCCGTCCTCGACCGGCGGCGCAGCGGGCGGCTCCACCTCAACTGGCTCCGGTCGATGGGCGCCGACCTGGAAGGGCTCGAACCCGACCAGTTGACCACCATCGTCCGCAATGTCCGCGAGGACTCCCGGGCCGCCGAGGCGTACTTCACCGAGCGGCTCGCCGGGCCGCCCACCGGGCTCACCGGCCCCGTGGTCTCCGTCGTCGGCTCGGCGGACCCCGGCACCGAGTTCCACCGCGAACGGTTCCGCGAGTGGGGGTTCGTCGGGCCCACCACCGCGGTGGCCGTGCTCGACGAGGGCGGCCACTACTTCCTCAAGCACCGGGCCGCCGAACTCGCCGAGATCGTCACCACCGTCCACCCCGCCGTCCACGAGGGCCGGCCGGACGGGCTGACCCGGCGGGGACGCCCGGCCGGCGCCACCTGGTGGCTGGACGGAACCCATCGCGCACCCGCCGCCACCGACCCGGCGCAGAGCACCGCCACCGACCGGGCGCAGAGCACCGCCGCCGACCCCGAGGGGCGGGCCCGCACCCGGCGCGACACCCGCCGCTTCGTCGCCGTCGCCGCCTCCCAGACGGTCTCCCAGACCGGGTCGGCGCTCACCGAGTTCGCGCTGCCGCTGTGGATCTACCTCACCACCGGATCGGTCGCCTGGTTCGGCCTGTTCGCCGTCCTCGGCATCGTGCCCGGTCTGCTCGCCGCGCCCGTCCTCGGCAGCCTCGTGGACCGTGTCGACCGCCGCCGGGTCATGCTCGTCACCACCCTGGTCTCCGGCTCGACGGAGGCCGCCCTCGCCCTGCTGCACCTTTTCGACGCCCTGCACCCCTGGCACGTGGGCGCGTTGATGGCCGTGCTGTCCGTCTCCCTGACCGGACAGCGCCTCGCCTTCCAGTCGGCCATTCCGCAACTCGTCCCCAAGCGCTACCTCGGGCACGCCAACGGAGTCGTGCAGATCTCCGGCGGCATCGCCCAGGTCGTGGCCCCGCTGGCCGCCGTCGGACTGCTCGCCGCGATCGGGATCGGCGGCGTCCTGCTCCTGGACGTGATCAGCTACGCGGTGGCCGCGACCGTACTGCTGGCCGTCAGGTTCCCCCGCACCCTGCCCGCCACCCGGCGCGAGACCCTGCGCCGGGAGATCGTCGCCGGGTTCCGGCTGGTCGTCGCGGAGCGCGGCTTCCGGGCCATGCTGATCTTCTTCGCGGTGCTCAATCTGTTCCTGCCGGTGCTCTTCCAGATGATCTCGCCCCTGGTCCTCGGCTTCTCCTCACTCGCCTCGGTGGCCTCGGTCTCCCTCGCCGGCGGACTGGGCGCCGTCGTGGGCGGGCTGGTGATGGGCCTGTGGGGCGGGCCCCGGCGCCGCCGGATGCGGGGCATGCTCCTGGTCGTCCCCGTCCTCGCCCTGTTCTGCGCCCTGACCGGGCTGCGGCCCGACCTGCTGGTGGTCGGCGCCGGGGTGTTCGGGATGTCCGCCTCGCTGTCCCTGCTCAACGGCATCTATCTGACGATCGTCCAGGTGAAGGTGGCGCAGCGGTTCCACGGCCGCGTCATGGCCCTCAACCAGCTGGTCGCCTGGTCCACCCTGCCGGTCGGCTTCCTGGTGATCGCCCCGCTCGGCACCGGCCTGCTGGGGCCGCTGATGGCCCCCGGCGGCGCCCTCGCCGACACGGTGGGCGCCGTGCTCGGCACCGGACCCGGCCGGGGGATCGGGCTGCTGTACGTCCTGCTGGGTGCCGCGATCCTGCTGCTGGGCCTGGTCTCGCTACGGGTGCGCAGGCTCGCCCGCTTCGACCAGGAGGTGCCCGACGCGCAGGCCGACGACCTGGTCGGCCTGGCCACGCTGACCTCCGAACGCACCGAGCGGGCACGGGGCGGGGGCGGGACGGGCTGAACGAGGGGCGCTGAGTACGGGTACGCGTCGGCGGCGGGGGAGAGCACCCCGTCCTCGCCGTCGGCGGCGCGGACCCGCCCGGGACGGGGGCGCGATTACCCTGAAGCGCATGGGTGTCACCAGGGAGCTGCCGACGCTCGCCGCCGGCGAGGTGGACGTGCCCTTCGTGATCAAGGGGTACGAGGAGGTCGTCACCGACGACACCGCCTGGAACGAACACGCCCACCCCTGGCACGAACTGCTCTGGAACGAGCGCGGCGCCTCCACGGCCGTGGTCGGGTCCCAGGTGTGGTGCATCACGCCGACGCTGGGCCTGTGGATGCCGGCGGGCCGGCTCCACTCCGCCTCCGCCGTCGCGGGGACCGCGTACCGCGCCCACTTCTTCCGGCACGGCACCACGTCGGCGCTGCCCGACGAACCGGTGGCGGTGGAGATCACCCCCTTGCTGCGGCTGCTGCTGGAGCGGCTGGAGGAACCGGACCTGGGCCCGCGCTCCCGGTCCGTGACGGAGGCGATGGTCCTCGACGTCCTGCGGCCCTCGCCCCGGGCGCTGCTGGTGCAGCTGCCCACCTCCGCCCTGCTGCGGCCGATCGTGGACGCGGTCCGGGCCGACCCCTCCCACCAGCGGACGCTGACCGGCTGGGCCACCGCCCTCGGGTGCAGCACCCGTACCCTCGCCCGGGCGTTCCGCGCGGAGACGGGGACGACGTTCGCCCGCTGGGTCGCCTCGGTCCGCGCCCAGCACGCCGTCCGACTGCTCTCCCGCGGCGTCGAGGTCGAGGAGGTGGCCGACGCGGTCGGCTTCCGCTCGGCGAGTGCCTTCGGGGCCGCCTTCCGACGCACCACGGGGACGACGCCCGGCCGCTTCCGGCCCCAGTGACCCCGCCGCCCCGGCCCGCGTGACCCGGTGGTGCGGCGCCCGAGGGATGTCCGACTCGCTACAAGGGCTGTCGAAAAGGCTTGATTGCTCCGGGCCGCCCCGGCTCCCTAATCTGTGCAGGCAAGCCTTACCTAACCTGGAAAGTGACACGGGTCGATGAGAACCCCGCGCCTTCGTGTGCCCGCCCTCGTGGCCGCCCTGCTGATCGGCCTCACCGCCTGCGGTGGCCAGACCTCCGACAAGGACGACAAGGACGGCGGAGTCGGCAAGGACGGCACGAGTGCCGGCGCCGACCGCTCCAGCCAGTTCCCCGTGACGATCGAGCACGCCCTGGGGAGCACCGAGATCCCCGCCGAGCCCCAGCGGGTGGCCACCGTGAACTGGGCCAACGACGAAGTGCCGCTGGCCCTCGGCGTCGTCCCGGTCGGCATGGCGAAGGCCACCTTCGGGGACGACGACGGCGACGGAGTGCTCCCCTGGACCGAGAAGCGTCTGAAAGAACTCGACGCGAAGACCCCGGTCTTGTTCGACGAGACCGACGGCATCGACTTCGAGGCCGTCGCCGACACCAGGCCCGATGTCATCCTCGCCTCCTACTCCGGACTCAGCGAGCAGGACTACGAGACCCTCAGCCGGATCGCCCCCGTCGTGGCCTACCCCGAGGCCGCCTGGGCGACCCCGTGGCGCGACATCATCCGCCTGAACAGCAAGGCCATCGGACTGGCCGACGAAGGCGACCGGCTGATCGGCGACCTGGAGGGGCGGATCGACCGGACCGTCGCCAAGTACCCGCAGCTCAAGGGCAAGTCGGCGATGTTCATGACCCATGTGTCGTCAAAGGACGTCAGCCAGGTCGGCTTCTACACCACCCACGACACCCGTACCCAGTTCTTCACCGACCTGGGCATGAAGATCCCCGCCAGTGTCTCCGAGCCCTCCGCGACGACGAAGAAGTTCGTCCTCACCAAGAGCGCCGAGCGCATCGACGACTTCAACGACGTCGACATCATCACCGGCTACGGCGACGACAAGGGCGAACTGCTGGGGGCCCTCAAGGACGACCCGCTCACCTCGAAGCTCGCCGCCGTCGAGCGGGACTCCCTCTACCTGCTGCCCGGCAGCACCCCCCTGGCCACCGCCGCGAACCCGACCCCGCTGTCCATCCCGTTCGTGCTGGAGGACTACATCAAGGCGCTCGCCGAGGCCGCGGACAAGGCCGCGTGACCGTCACCGACCTCCCCCGCGCACCGGACCCGGTCCTCGTCCGGCGTCCGGTGCGCGTCCGCCTGCTCTGGCTCCTCGTCCTCGTCGCGGTCCTCGTCGCCGCCATGACGGCCTCCCTCGCCCTCGGCTCCCGGGACGTCACCTGGACCGACGTGGGGGCGGCGCTCGGCGGCGCGGAGCGCACCCTGGAGGAGGCCGCGGTCGCCAAACGCGTACCGCGCACCCTCCTCGCCGTCGTCGTGGGCGCCGCCCTGGGACTGGCCGGCGCGGTGATGCAGGGGGTGACCCGCAACCCGCTGGCCGACCCCGGCATCCTCGGCGTCAACATGGGCGCCTCACTCGCCGTCGTCACCGCCATCGCCCACTTCGGCCTCGGGTCGGTCTCCGGCTACATCTGGGTGGCCCTGCTGGGCGCGGGCCTGACCGCGGGCTTCGTGTACGCCGTCGGCTCGCTGGGACGCGGCGGGGCCACCCCGCTGAAGCTGGCCCTCGCCGGAGCCGCCATCTCCGCCGCGCTCGCCTCACTGGTCAGCGCCGTCGTCCTGCCCCGCAACGACATCTCCGACACCTTCCGCCTCTGGCAGATCGGCGGCGTCGGGGGCGCCTCCTACCCCCAGCTCGGCACCGTCGTGCCCTTCCTCGCCGCCGGGTTCCTGATCTGCCTGGCCTCCGCCCGCGCCCTCAACTCGCTCGCCCTGGGCGACGACCTGGCCGCCGGGCTCGGCGAGCGGGTGGCCCTGGTGCGGGCCGGTGCGGCACTCGGCGCGGTCGTGCTCTGCGGCGCCTCCACCGCCGTCGCCGGACCGATCGCCTTCGTCGGACTCCTCGTCCCGCACGCCTGCCGGCTCCTGGTGGGCGTCGACCACCGCTGGCTGCTGCCCTTCTCCGCGCTCAGCGGCGCGATCCTCCTGACGGTCGCGGATGTGGTGGGGCGGGTCGTGGCCCGGCCGTCCGAGATCGCCGTCGGCATCGTGACCGCCCTGATCGGGGCCCCCTTCTTCATCCACATCGTCCGCCGGCAGAAGGTCAGGTCCCTGTGAGCGCCCCCGCAGTCACCGGCCCCTCCACCCTGCGGACGGTCACCCGAGCACGGCTGCGCGGCGCGTACCGGCGGCGGCTGATCGTCCTCACCCTCGCCCTTCTCGTCGTCGCCGCGTTCGCGGTGACCCTGATGGCCGGGAACACCTTCTACCCGGCGCGTGACGTGCTGCGCGTCATCCTGGGCGAGCAGGTCCCGGGCGCCTCGTTCACCGTCGGCACCCTGCGGCTGCCGCGCGCGGTGCTCGCCCTGACCGCCGGACTCAGCTTCGGCATCGCCGGTGTCACCTTCCAGACGATGCTCCGCAACCCGCTCGCCAGCCCCGACATCATCGGCATCAGCGCCGGAGCGAGCACGGCGGCGGCCCTCGCCATCGTGAGCTTCTCCCTCAGCGAGACCGCGGTCTCCGCCGTCGCCATCGCCGCCGCGCTCGGCGTGGCCCTGCTCGTCTACACCCTCGCCTTCCGCGACGGGGTCGCCGGCACCCGGCTCATCCTGATCGGCATCGGCGTCGCCGCCCTGCTCGACAGCGTCACCTCGTACGTCCTGTCGCAGGCCGGCGCTTGGGACCTCCAGGAGGCCATGCGCTGGCTCACGGGCAGCCTCAACGGCACCACCTGGCAGGAGACCGTACCCACCGTCCTCGCCGTGCTGGTGCTCGTCCCGGTGCTCCTGTCCCGGGCCCGCGAGCTGAGCGCGCTGAGCCTCGGCGACGACACCGCGTCCGCGCTCGGCGTCCGGGTCGAACGCACCCGCGTCACGGTGATCGTCGCGGCCGTCGGACTGATCGCCTTCGCGACCGCCGCCGCCGGACCGATCGCGTTCGTCGCCTTCCTGTCCGGGCCGATCGCCGCGCGCCTCGTCGGAACGGGCGGCTCCCTGCTGGTCCCCGCCGGCCTGGTCGGGGCCCTGCTCGTCCTGGTCGCCGACTTCACCGGCCAGTACGCCTTCGACGTCCGCTACCCCGTGGGCGTCGTCACCGGCGTCCTCGGCGCGCCCTACCTCGTCCATCTGATCGTCCGCACCCACCGGGCCGGAGGCTCCCTGTGACCGTCGTCCGCATCAACAGGGCCGGAGGCTCCCTGTGACCGTCGTCCGCATCAATGGGGCCGGAGGTGCGAAGTGACCGCGTCCCACACCCTCGTCACCGAGAACCTCACCCTCGGCTACGGCGACCGGGCCGTCATCGAGGGCCTGGACCTGACCCTCGCCGCCGGGCGGATCACCGTCATCGTCGGTGCCAACGCCTGCGGCAAGTCCACCCTGTTGCGCTCCATGTCCCGGCTGCTCGCCCCGCGCACCGGGCGGGTCGTCCTGGACGGCAGGGAGGTCCACCGCACTCCGGCCAAGGAACTCGCCCGCACCCTGGGGCTGCTGCCGCAGGCACCGGTCAGCCCCGAGGGCATCACCGTCCTGGACCTGGTCGGCCGGGGCCGCCACCCCCACCAGCGCGCCTTCGCCCGCTGGACGGCGAAGGACGACGCCGCGGTCGCCGGGGCGCTGGAGGCCACCCGCACCACCGACCTGGTGGACCGGGCGGTCGACGAACTCTCCGGCGGCCAGCGCCAGCGGGTGTGGATCGCGATGGCACTGGCCCAGCAGACCGATCTGCTGCTGCTCGACGAACCCACCACGTTCCTCGACATCAGCCACCAGATCGAGGTCCTCGACCTGCTCACCGACCTCAACCGCACCCGGGGCACCACCATCGTCATGGTCCTGCACGACCTCAACCTGGCCGCCCGCTACGCGGACCGCCTCATCGCCCTGGCCGCCGGACGACTGCACGCCGCCGGAACGCCCGAAGAGGTGATGACGGAGAATACGGTGCGCGCCCTGTACGGCATGGAGAGCCGCGTCATCGAGGACCCGCTGTCCGGCAAGCCGCTCGTGCTGCCGATCGGCCGCCACCACTCGACGGCCGAGGGCGTCGGAACCAACTGCTAGATGCGGAGTCACCTCATGCCCACCACCCGCCGGCCCTCAGGCAGCAGACGGCCGGGAGCCGCCGCGTCATGAAGACGAAGCTCGCCGCGCTCCTGCCCGACCTGGCCCCCTGGCACTCCTCACGGGACTTCCGTCTGCTGTGGGTGCAGGGCCTGATCACCTATCTCGGCAGCGTGATGGCGCTGATCGCGCTGCCGCTCCAGATCAAGGAGCTGACCGGCTCACCCCTCGCCGTGGGCGCGATGGGCGCCGTGGAACTGGTGCCCCTGGTCGTCTTCGGCCTGTACGGCGGAGCCCTCGCCGACGCGGTGGACCGCCGCAAGGTCATCGTGCTGACCGAGGCCGGACTGGGCGTGCTGGCCGTCATCCTGCTGGTCAACGCGATGCTGCCGCAGCCCATGCTGTGGCCGCTGTACCTGGTGGCGGCGGCGGTGGCGGCCCTCGCCGGGCTCCAACGCCCCGCCCTGGACTCACTGCTGGCCCGGATCGTCCCCCACGACCAGCTTGCCGCGGCAGCCGCCCTGAACGCCCTGCGCTGGCAGATCGGCGCCATCGCCGGGCCCGCGCTCGCGGGCCTCGTGGTGGCCTACGCGGGCAACGTCCCCGCCTACGCCACCACGGTCGTCGGCTTCGCCGTGTCGGTCCTGCTGTGCCGCCGTCTCTCGCCCGTGCCGCCCATCGAACACGCGGCCAAGCCGTCCTGGCGCGGCATCGTGGAAGGAGCCCGGTACGCCTGGTCCAAGCCGGTGCTGCTGGGCACGTACGCGATCGATCTGGCGGCGATGTTCTTCGCCTTCCCGAACACCATCTTCCCGTTCCTCGCCGACGAACTCGACGCTGACTGGGCGCTGGGGCTGATGTACGCGGCCGGGGCGGTCGGATCGCTGGTGGTCAGCCTGACCAGCGGCTGGGTGTCCCGCACCCAACGGCACGGCCTGCTGGTGGTGTTCGGCGCCACCGCGTGGGGTCTGGCCATCGCGGCGGCCGGCTGGATGTCGCAGATCTGGCTGGTGCTGCTGTGCCTCGCCCTCGCGGGAGCGGGGGACATGCTGAGCGGTCTGGGCCGCTCCACCATCTGGAACCAGACCATTCCCGACCGGCTGCGCGGCCGACTCGCCGGTATCGAAGTCCTCTCCTACAGCGTCGGCCCCCAACTCGGCCAGGTCCGTGCCGGAGTGACGGCCGGCTGGACCGGCGCCCGCCCGGCCTTCTGGACCGGCGGCCTCGCCTGCGTCGCCACGGTCGGCCTGCTCACCCTCGCCCTGCCCAGACTCCTCAGCTACGACGCCCGAACCGACCCCGACGCCGAGGCCCACCGCCGAGCCCAGCAGGACGAGCCGCCCCCCACACCCACCCGGGAAACGGTTCCGCAGGAGGACCACTGACTCAAGCGGTCCGCGTCCGCCGCCGGCCCGCGCTCGTCGTCCTCACAACGGCTCGGCGGCGAGCGCGGCGCCAGGGTGCCCGGGGCCGAGGAACACCACGATCCCTTTGCCGTCGGGGGAGGGGTGGGTGACCTGGGCCCAGCCCTCACGGCGGTAGAACGCCACCGCGCGTGGCGCCCCGGCGGAGGTCAGCAGCCAGGACCGGCCGCCCGGCGCGCCGGCGACGACGGTCCGCAGCAGGGATGACGCGACCCCGGTCCCGTGGGCCGCGTGGCTGACGACGAGTGTGTCGATCTCCCGGGCCCCCATCAGCCAGTCCGCGGTGTCCCGGGCCCCCAGCGCCGCGACGACCTGCGGGTAACTGCGGTCGCCGGGGAAGGGGTCGAGGGTGGTCCAGCCGGTGGCGAAACCGACCGGTTCCCCTTCCCGCACGGCGACGGCCGCGGCGAACCCGGGACGGCGTACGTCCGTCAGGAGACGGTCGGTGAACTCCGTCGCCCTGCTCTCGTCCTCGTTCCAGGGCGGCGCGCAGAAGGCGTCCACATAGAGCGAGCGCAGGGCGGCGGTGTGGGAGAGCAGGGCGTCGCCGGAGAGGGCCTGGACGTCGGTCATCAGGCCGCCACCGCCTCGGCCCGCACCAACAGGTCACCCACGGCGGCGATCATCGCCCCGTTGTCCGTGCACAGCCGCGGCGGCGGCACCCTCAACTCGATCCCGGCGCCCCGGCAGCGCTCCTCGGCCAGCGACTCGACACCGAGCACGATCGGAGAAGCCATCAGCGACCTTTCTGCACAGGATATGTTGTTGCACATAGTGTGCAACAAGGACGGGGCGGGTGCACATCCCTAGCGGCGACATGAACGCCCCAGTCCGCTGCGGCGCGACGCGACCGAAGACCTAGGACCAACGCCTCATCGGCGCCACACCCCTCTTGCTGTTAGCGTGCAACTGCACATCAGTGGCAATTACTCGGAGGACGTTGAACATGGCGGTATACACGCTCCCGGAGCTTCCCTACGACTACTCCGCGCTGGCCCCCGTGATCAGCCCCGAGATCATCGAGCTGCACCACGACAAGCACCACGCGGCCTATGTGAAGGGCGCCAACGACACCCTGGAGCAGCTCGCGGAGGCGCGGGACAAGGAGACGTGGGGCTCGATCAACGGCCTGGAGAAGAACCTGGCCTTCCATCTCTCGGGTCACATCCTGCACTCCATCTACTGGCACAACATGACCGGTGAGGGCGGCGGCGAGCCCCTGGAGCAGGACGGGGTCGGTGAGCTGGCGGGCGCGATCGCCGAGTCCTTCGGCTCGTTCGCGCACTTCAAGGCCCAGCTCGGCAAGGCCGCCGCCACCACCCAGGGCTCCGGCTGGGGCGTCCTGGCCTACGAGCAGCTCAGCGGCCGGCTCATCGTGGAACAGGTCTACGACCACCAGGGCAACGTCGGCCAGGGCTCCACCCCCATCCTGGTCTTCGACGCCTGGGAGCACGCCTTCTACCTCCAGTACAAGAACCAGAAGGTCGACTTCATCGACGCGATGTGGGCCGTCGTCAACTGGCAGGACGTCGCCCGCCGCTACGACGCCGCCAAGTCCCGCGCCGACGTCCTGCTGCTGGCTCCCTGAGCCACCCAGAACGCCCTGCCTCGTGATCGTCTTCTCCACCATCACCGGGCGGGCGGAGTGAGGAGAGCCCCCGCGAGGACGTGACTCGCGGGGGCTCTTTGTCGCGGTGGTCAGCCGGTGGCGGGGACGTTGAGCGACAGCAGCGCCGCCCGTCCCTCGGGGCCGACGCGCAGTTCGGTGAGGGCCGTGTTGCGCAGCTTCGGGAAGACCCGGCGGTACTCGCCCAGCGGGATCGACAGCAGCGCGCACAGGGTCAGCCTGAGCAGGGTGTTGTGGGCCACCACCAGGACCCGCCCGCCGGGATGGGCCCCGGCGATCCGGCGGAGGGTGGCGGCGCCCCGGTCCGCGGCGGAGGCGGGGTTCTCGGAGCGGGGGAAGGGGTGGGCCACCGGATCCCGGACGAAGGCCCGCGCGGCGGCCGGGTCCCGCTCGGCGTACTCCGCGAGGGTACGGCCCTCCTGGACGCCGAAGTCGCATTCCGCCAGGGCCGGTTCGCGGTGCGGGGTGAGGGCGAGGGCGGCGCAGGCCGGGGCCGCGGTGTCGATGGCCCGGGAGAGCGGTGAGGTCCAGATCGCGTCCACGGGGTGGGCCGCCGCCCACCGGCCCAGGGTCCGTGCCTGGGCCCGGCCGCGGTCGGTGAGCGGGATGTCGCTGCTGCCCGCGTAGCGGTTCTCGGCGTGCCAGATCGTCTCGCCGTGCCGGGCCAGGAGGAGCGTCGCGGTCATGGTCCGGCAGTATGACGCAGCGCTTGCCGATGGTCCTAAAGGGTGTCCTGCTCCATTCGGGCGCGCGCGTGGGTGGCGAGGGGGGTCGGGAGCCAGCCCCGGGTCTCCAGGGCGGTGATCAGACGGGTGTAGGGCTCGGCGAAGCGGGCGGTGCGGGCCGGGGTGGGGGTGAGGGTGGTGGCGACGCGGACCATCGTGCGGGTGATGTCGGACAGGGAGGCCGCGCCCTGTGTGGCGTAGGCCGCCAGGGCCGCCATGCCCAGGGCCGGTTCGGGGTGGGCGGGCAGGTGGACCGGGCGGGCCAGGACGTCGGTGCGCAGCCGGTTCCAGTAGGCGCTGCGGGTGGCGCCGCCGGTGAAGGTGAGGGGGCCGCGGACGGGGGCGCCCAGCTGGTCGACGTGGTCCAGGCAGAGGCGTTCGGTGAAGGCGACGCCCTGGAGGAGCGCGGCCCACAGGTCGGCGTCGCCGCCGGGTTCGCCGAGGACCAGGGCCGTGGCGTCGGGGGCCAGGAACGGGAAGCGCTCCCCCGGTGAGACCAGGGGGTAGGCGACCGCGCCGGACGGTTCGAAGGCCGCCGCGCGGGTGTCCATCGCCGCCGGGTCCGCGCCCGGGAACGCCGCCGTCAGCACCCCGGCGCCCACGCTGGAGGCCCCGCCGGGCAGCCAGGCCCCGTCCGGGGCGCGGTGGTTGTAGATCACGCCGGTGGAGTCGCGGAGGGGGGTCGCGGAGACGCCCTTGAGGACGAGGGTCGTGCCGAGGACGGAGTTCCAGGCGCCCTCGTCCAGCGCGCCCGAGGCGATCTGGGCCGCGCAGCCGTCGGTCGTCCCGGCGACGACCGGGGTGCCGGCGGGGATGCCGGTGGCCTCGGCGGCGGCCGGGCAGACCGCTCCGAGGCGGGTGCCGGGGCGTACGACGTCGGGCAGCGCCCCGTCCGGGAGGCCGAGGATGTCGGGCCAGGTGTCGCGCTGGACGTCGTACGCCGACTTCAGGGCGTTGCTGGAGTCTGTCGGTACGGGGCGGCCCACCAGGTGCGCGGTGATCACGTCCGACTGGTGGGTGAGCCGGCCCGGCCCGTACGTCTCGGTCAGCCAGCGGGCCTTCGGCAGCGCCCAGGTGTCCTGCACCGCGAGTCCGGCGGTACGGGCCCGGGCGCCGTGGGCGGCGGCGCGTCCGTCGTCGTACATCAGGGCCGGGGAGGTCGGGCGGCCCCGCCGGTCGGTGAGGAGGACCGTGCCGGAGGTGGCGCAGACGGCGACGCCGGTGACGGGTGCGGCGCCCTCGGTCGCCCGGCGGGCCGCCGCACAGACCGCCCGCCACCAGTGGGCCGGGTCCTGCTCGTGCCGGTTCCCGTCGCGGCGGCCGGTGAGCGGGGCGGCGCCCTCGCCGAGCACCGTGCCGTCGAGGGCGACCAGCAGGGCCCGCACACCCTGGGTCCCGACATCGATCCCCAGCCACGTCACCATCGGTGCGCCTCCTCACCCGGCCGTCGGTCGCCCGCTCTGTATCGGATGCCCGCTCGCGCGGGGGATTGACGGGTCTCCTCTCTCGTTCCACCCTCTGCTGACAAGTCGACGCGATGTGTGAAGAGACCCGTTCCGTGGGACCGGACAGGACATCAGCACGCCGAGACGGAGGCGTACCGCCATGAACGAGACGCTGCGTATCGTTGCCGCCGGGGACCATTTCGTCCTCCCCTCCCTGATCCGTACGGCCCTGACGCGCGAGCTGGGCGAACGGCCGTTCGATCTCCGTGAGCTGACGCTCGGTTGGCCGCTGGAGCCCTTCGGGGAGGTCGCCGAGGTGCGGGAGGCGAGCGCCGCCGAGGACGAGGTGATCGAGGCGCTCGGGGACGGGCGGGAGGTGCTGGTCACCCAGATGGCACCGGTCACCGAGCGGGTGCTGGCCGCCGCGCCCGGTCTGCGGCTGGTGGTGGTCTGCCGGGGCGGCCCGGTCAATGTGAACGCGGAGGCGGCCGGGTCGCGTGGCGTACGGGTGTGTTACGCGCCCGGCCGCAACGCCGCCGCCACCGCCGAATTCACGGTCGGGCTGCTGCTGGCCGCGCTGCGCCGGCTCCCGCAGGCCCATGACCTGCTGGCCCGGCAGGGAAGCTGGGCGGCGGGGGCGACGTACTACACCTATGAGCGCGGCGGGCTGGAACTGGAGGATCTGCCGGTCGGGCTGATCGGCCACGGGGCCGTCGGCAGCCGGGTGGCCCGGGTGCTGTGCGCCTTCGGCGCGCGGGTGATGGTCCACGACCCCTACGCCCGGGGCGAGATCCACGGGCTGCGCGTGCACTCCCTGGACGAGTTGCTCGCCCGCTCCCGGGTGATCTCCCTGCACGCCCGGCTCACCGAGGAGACCCGGGGGCTCGTCGGGGCACGGGAGTTGGCGCTGCTGCCGCGCGGCGCGGTGGTGGTGAACGCCGCGCGGGGGGCGCTGCTCGACGAGGAGGCGCTGTGCGACGCCCTGGAGAGCGGGCAGGTGTCGGCGGCGGCGCTGGACACCTACGCGCACGAGCCGCTGCCGCCCGCCTCGCGGCTGCGCGCGCAGGCCGAACGGGTCGTCCTCACCCCGCATCTGGGCGGTGCGAGCCGGGCGGTGGCCGAGAAGGCGGCGGCGATCGCGGCGGCGGAGGTCGGCCGCTGGGCCCGGGGGGAGCCACCGGCCCACAGCCTCGGATGAGCGGGCGTCGGTGCGCGAGGCCCGGTGTCAGATGTCCGATGCCGGATGCGTCTTGAGTGAAGGAGGCCGGCGTGTACGTCGGGATCGATGTCGGGACGTCCGTCGTCAAGGCCGCGGCCTTCGCTCCGGACGGACAGGAACGGGCCGTCGAGGCACGGCCGGTGGGGCTTTCGCTGCGCGACGGGCGGGCCGAGCAGGACATGGACGAGGTGTACGGGGCGGTCGTCGCCGTCCTCGCCGCGCTCACCGCCCGCTTCCCCGGCGAGCCGGTCGCACTGGCCGGGCTGACCGGGCAGGGCGACGGGGTGTGGCTGGTGGACGGGGCGGGGCGGCCGGTACGGGCGGCCGTGTCCTGGATGGACGGGCGGGCTCACCGGCTGCTCGACGGCTGGCTCGCGGACGGCACCTTCGAGGCGGTGTTCCGGCGGACCGGCAGCGCGATGTTCCCGGGCTGCCCGGGGCCGCTGCTGGCCTGGCTCGACCGGTACGAGCCCGCGTCGCTCGATGCCGCGCGCGCCGCCGTGTACTGCAAGGACATGGTCTTCCAGCGGCTCACGGGGGCGGCCCGCGCGGTGACGGACGTGTCGGACGCGTCGATGCCGTTCCTGGACCCGGGGACCCGGACGTACGACGACGGGGTGCTCGAACTGCTCGGGCTCGGGCACCGGCGGGGGCTGCTGGCGCCGGTGAGCGATCCCGTCGGCACGGGCGCGGCGCGCGGCGAGGGGCTGCCGGCCGGGACCCGGCTGGCGAACGGGCCGTACGACCTGCCCGCGAGCGCGCTCGGGGCCGGGGTGACCGCGCCCGGGGACGGGCTGCTGATCGTCGGGACCTGTCTGGCCGCGCTGGTGGCGACGGAGGAACTGGACCTGGGCGGGGAGCCGGCCGGGCTGTACGTCTCCACGGACCGGGCCGGACACCGGCTGCGGGCCATGCCCGCGATGGTCGGGACGGCCGCGCTGGACTGGATGCTGTCGACCACCGGCGTCGCGCACGAGGAGGTCGACGGCCTGTTGGCGGGAACCCCTCCGGGGGCGCACGGGGTGCGGGTGCTGCCGTACTTCGCGCCCTCCGGGGAACGCGCGCCGTTCGTGGCGCCGGGGCTGCGGGCCGAGCTGAGCGGAGTCGGTCTGGAGTCGACCCGGGGTGATCTCGTCCGGGCCACCTGCGAGGGCATCGGCTACGCCGCCCGGCACTGCCTGGAGGCGGCGGGGCTGGACGGCACCCTCGCCGTGTGCGGCGGCGGCACCCGCAGCCCCGCCTGGACACAGCTGCTCGCGGAGGTGCTGGGCTGGCCCCTGCGGGTGGTCGGGGGCGAGGTGGGGGCACGGGGCGCGGTGCTGGCGGCGGCCGGGCGCTTCGGGGTCCCGCTGGACACGACGGCATGGACCGCACCGACGCGGGTGGTGGAACCGGCCCCGGAACGGGTGGCGTACTACGCACGGGGTTACGAGGACCATCTGACCCGGCTGGAGTGGGCACGGGCCAGATGCTGAGTGTTCGTGGTGTTTCTGTGGCCTGGGGGCCTGGGGGCCTGGGGGGCTGGGGGCCTGGGGGCCTGGGGCCTGGGGCCTGGGGCCTGGGGCCTGGGGCCTGGGGCCTGGGGCCTGGAGATCCGAGGCCCGGAGATCCGATAGCCGGGAGGCCCGCAGACCCGCGAGACCCGGAAGCCCGGAAGCCCAGAAGTTCGGAAGCCCGGAGGCCGGGAGGCCCGGGGGCCGGGGCCCGGAGGTCGGGGGCCGGAGGCCGGGGGCCCGGGGGCCCGGAGGCCGGGGCCCGGGGGCCGGAGGCCCGGAGATCCGAACCCCGAAGATCCGGGAGCCCGGAGACCCGAGGGCCCGGAGACCCGGAAGCCCAGGGCCCGCAGACCCGCAGCCCCGGGGGCCGGAAGCCCAGGGCCCGCAGACCCGGGGGCCCAGAAGCCCGGGCCCCGTTACAGGTTGCTGAAGTCCGGGCCCTTGGTGCGGGTGCGCTTCAGTTCGTAGAAGCCGGGGACCGAGGCCACCGCGAGGGTGCCGTCCCAGAGGCGGGCGGCGTGCTCGCCCTGCGGGGCGGGGGTGACGACGGGGCCGAAGAAGGCGACCTCCGTGCCGTCGGGGCCGGGGACGGCGATCACCGGGGTGCCGACCTCCTGGCCGACCTTGTCGATGCCCTCCTTGTGGGAGGCGCGCAACTCGGTGTCGTAGGTGTCCTTGTCGCTGTGGTCGATCAGATCGGCCGGCAGCCCGGCGTCGGCGAGGGCGGCGGCGATGCTGTCGCGGTTCACACCGAGGCGCTGGTTGTGGAAGCGGGTGCCGAGCGCGGTGTAGAGACGGCCGACGGCCTCGTCGCCGTAGAGCTGCTGGGCCGCGGTGACCACCCGGACCGGGGCCCAGGTGCTGCCGCCGGGGCGCATGTTCCTCGCGTATTCCTCGGGCAGCTCGTCCAGCCGGTCCTCGTTGAGCACCGCCAGGCTCATCACATGCCAGTGGATCTCGATGTCACGGACTTTCTCCACCTCCAGCACCCAGCGGGAGGTCATCCAGGCCCAGGGGCACACCGGGTCGAACCAGAAGTCGACGGGTGTCTTGGGGGCGGGGGACGCGGTCTCGGACATGGCTCTCCCTGTGAAGTCGGTCAACACTGGCGGCAACAGTGGTCCTGTCCACCCCATTCCCCGGGTACCCGCCGTCAGGGGCACATGGCAGGATCGGTCCTGTTCAGCCTGGACCTGATGCTAGGGAGTGCCGCCCGTGCCCGGTGAGAATCTGTCCCGCGACGAGGCCCGGGAGCGGGCCGCCCTGCTCTCGGTCGACGGGTACGAGGTCTCCCTCGACCTGCGGTCGGCCGTCGGCGAGGCCGACGGGGACCCGGGGGGCGCGGGAGGGGGCCCGCGGACGTTCCGGTCCGTGACCACGATCCGGTTCCGCTGCGCCGAGCCGGGCGCCGCCGGCTTCGCGGACCTGATCGCGCCGGAGGTCACCGCGGTCTCCCTCAACGGACGGGACCTGGACCCGGCCGAGGTCTTCGACGGGGCGCGGATCGCGCTGGAGGACCTGGCGGCGGACAACGAGCTGATCGTGGACGCGCGGTGCGCCTACTCCCGTACCGGTGAGGGGCTGCACCGGTTCGTGGACCCCGAGGACGGCGAGGTGTACCTGTACACCCAGTACGAGCCGGCCGACGCGCGCCGGGTCTTCGCCAACTTCGAGCAGCCGGACCTCAAGGCGCCGTTCCGCTTCGAGGTGCGGGCGCCGGAGGGCTGGACGGTGTGGAGCAACGGCGCCGGGACCCTCACGGACGGGGTGTGGCGGTTCGCGGAGACGAAGCCGATCTCGACGTACATCACCTGTGTCGTCGCCGGGCCGTACCACTACGTCACGGATTCCTACGAGCGGGTCTTCGAGGATGGGACGAAGCTGGAGATCCCGCTGGGCGCGATGTGCCGCAAGGGGCTGGCGCCGTACTTCGACGCGGACGACATCTTCCTGATCACCAAGCAGGGACTGGACTTCTTCCACGACCACTTCGACTACCCGTACCCCTTCGGGAAGTACGACCAGGCGTTCGTGCCGGAGTACAACCTGGGGGCGATGGAGAACCCGGGGATGGTGACCTTCCGGGAGGAGTACATCTTCCGGGGGAAGGTGACGCGGGCGTCCTACGAGGGCCGGGCCAATGTCGTCCTGCACGAGATGGCGCACATGTGGTTCGGCGACCTGGTCACCATGGAGTGGTGGGACGACCTGTGGCTGAAGGAGTCCTTCGCGGACTTCATGGGCGCGTTCTCGCTGGTCGGCGCGACCCGGTTCACGGACGGCTGGATCACCTTCGCCAACCGCCGCAAGGCGTGGGCCTACCGGGCCGACCAGTTGCCCTCCACCCACCCGGTGACGGCCGACATCCGCGACCTCCAGGACGCCAAGCTCAACTTCGACGGCATCACGTACGCCAAGGGCGCCTCCGTGCTCAAGCAACTGGTGGCGTACGTCGGTCAGGACGCGTTCCTGGAGGGCGCGCGGCGCTACTTCAAGCGGAACGCGTACGGCAACACGCGCCTCGGTGATCTGCTGTCGGTGCTGGAGGAGACCAGCGGGCGGGACATGGGCGCGTGGGCCGCCGCCTGGCTCCAGACGGCCGGCGTCAACGCGCTGACCCCGCAGACGCTGCTGGCGGCGGACGGGCGGATCGCGGAGCTTGCGGTGGTGCAGGAGGCGCCGGAGGCGCATCCGCGGCTGCGTCCGCACCGGGTGGCGATCGGTCTGTACCGGCGTACGGAGGGCGGCGCGCTGGAGCGGTACGCGCGCGCCGAGGTGGACGTGGACGGGCCGCGCACGGTCGTCGGGGAACTGGCGGGCGAGCAGGCGCCGGCGCTGGTCCTGGTCAACGACGACGATCTGACGTACTGCAAGATCCGCTTCGACGAGACCTCGCTGGCGACCCTGCGGGAGGGCCTCGGCCTGCTGTCCGACCCGCTGGCGCGGGCGCTGTGCTGGACGGCGCTGTGGAACATGACGCGGGACGCGCTGCTGCCGGCCCGGGAGTTCATCGAGCTGGTGCTGGAGTTCGGCGGCCGGGAGTCCGACATCGGGGTGCTCCAGATGCTGCACGCGTGGGCGCAGTCGGCGGCGGTGCACTACACGGCCCCCGGGCGGCGCGAGGAGACCGGCCGGATCCTCGCGCGGGGCGCGTCGACGCGGTTGCAGGCCGCCGAGGCGGGCAGCGAGCACCAGTTGGCGTGGGCGCGGTTCTTCGCACGGGTGGCCGCGGACGGGGCCGACCTCGAACTGCTGGGCGGGCTGCTCGACGGCACGGTGTCCCTGCCGGGTCTGGAGGTCGACCAGGAGCTGCGCTGGGCGTTCCTTGAGTCCCTCGCGGTGCACGGGGTCGTGGGCGAGAAGGAACTGGCCGCCGAACTGGCCCGGGACGACACGGCGTCCGGGAAGCGGCATCAGGTGCGGTGTCTGGCGGCCCGGCCGTCGGCGGCGGTGAAGGCCCAGGCGTGGGCGCGGCTCGTGGAGTCCGACGCGCTGTCCAACGCGCTGGTGGAGGCCACGATCGCGGGCTTCGGGCAGCCGTCCCAGCGGGAGTTGCTGGCGCCGTACGCCGAGCGGTACTTCGCCGTGATCGAGCGGGTGTGGGAGGAGCGGTCCATCCAGATCGGCATGGACGTGGTCGAGGGGCTGTTCCCGTCCCTGGTCGACACCCCGGAGACGCTCGCGGCGACCGACGCCTGGCTGACCGCCCACGAGGACGCCGCGCCGGCCCTGCGCCGCCTGGTCCTGGAGTCCCGCGACGACCTGGCACGGACCCTGCGGGGACAGGAGTGCGACGGGGCGGCCAGGTAACAGGGGCGGCCGGGTGGCGAGTCAAGGTTTTCGGTATCCGAACATGCGTACTTTAGCGCTGGGTTGTCCTGATTTGTCGACGGGTTGGTAACAGGGGTTAAGGGAGGGGCGGCGGGTGGGAAGTGGCCCGGCATGAACCACGACGCCCCCCTCCCCCAGGTCTCCCCCCTCACCCCGCGCCCGCTGGGCCGGCCGGCCGATGTGCGGCGGCGGGTGATGACGGCGGCCCAGTTGCGGGCACACGGGGTCTCCGCCGCCGAGGCCGATGAGCGATGCCGGGGCGGTGGCGCCTGGCGGCAGGTGCTGCCCGGCGTCTATCTGCTGCACCCGGGTCCGCCGACCAGCGAGGAGCGGCTGCACGCGGTGCTGATGTACGCCTCCCCGCGCCAGGTCCCGCCCGGGGTCCCGACACAGCCGGACGGCGGGCACGAGCCGCCGGGCGCCCCCGCGTACCCCGACGCGATGATCACCGGGCCGGCCGCGCTGAATCTGCACGGCTTCTCCGGGGCGCCGCCGCTGCTCTCCCTCGACCCCATCGACGTCCTCGTGCCCCGCAACCGGCGGCTGCGCTCCACCGGCTGGGCGCGGATCGTACGGGCCGCCGCGCCGCCCGCGCCCCAGCAGCGCACCGGACTCCCGGTCGCGCCGGTGCCGCGTGCGCTGGCCGACGCGGTGGCCCGGCTGTCGGACGCGGGCGCGGTGCGTCTGCTGCTGACCGAGGCGGTGCGCGACGGACACTGCGAACCGGGCGCGGTGGTACGGGAGTTGAATCTGGCCAGACTGCTGAACCGGGCGCATGTCGTGGACGCCGTGGATTCGCTGCTGGCGGAGGGGCGGGCGGTCGCCGAGGAGCGGCTGTACCGGATGGTCCGCGAGCACGGGCTGCCCGACCCGCTGTGGAACGTGGACCTGCGGCTGCCCGGCGGCCCGCACCTCGGTGGCCTCGACGCCTACTGGCCCGAGCAGTCCGTCGCCGTGGAACTCGACACCCGCGCCCCGCGCCACGGCGACCCGCACGACGAGGACGCCCTCTGGTCGGAGTACGCCCGTAAGCGCGAACACCTGGAGCGGCTCGGCATCACCGTCGTCCACCTCACCCCGCGCAAACTGCGGGACGCGGTGGAGCAGCAGGCGGCGGTGGTGCGGACCGCGCTGATGACGGCGGGCGAGCGGGACCCGGCGGCGTACGTCGTCGTCCTTCCCCGCTGACGCCCCCGCACCGCCTCGCACCGCACCGCCCCGCACCGCCGCGCACCGCACCGCACGGCATCCGGCGGGCCTCCGGATGCCGTGCGGCGGTCAGGGCCGTGGACCGGCGACCGTCACTTAGCCGCAGTACTCCGCCTCGATCACCGCCTGGCTGTCGCCCGACCAGTCGCCGTTGAAGTTGAAGGCCAGACTGTGCTTGCCGTCGGCGGTGGTGACGGACTCGGTGCTGGAGCCGTGGATGCCGCCGCCGTGGCCCCACACGGTGATCCCGCAGGACAGCTTCTGCTCGATCAGCCCGAGGCCGTAGGTGGCGTTGGGGACGCCGGGGGCGGGGACGGTGTTCTTCATCTTCTTGAGCTGCTCGGGCGGCAGCAGCTTGCCGCGCAGCAGGGCGCTCATGAAGCGGTTGAGGTCGGAGGAGTCGGAGACCATCTCGCCCGCGGCGCCGGCGGCGGACGGGTTGAAGACGGTGACGTCGTACGACGGTCCGTCGGCGGTCAGCGCCAGCTTGGAGTAGGCGCGGCTGTGCCGCTCGCCGAGGGTCGGGCGGCCGGCGGGCACGAAGGTGTCGTCCAGGTCGAGGGGGTCGATGATGCGGTCCCGGACGGCCTCGCCGTAGGGGCGGCCGGTGACCTTCTCGATGACCAGTCCGGCCAGGATGTAGTTGGTGTTGGAGTAGTTCCAGGACGTGCCGGGCGCGAAGTCGGGTGCGTGCTCCATCGCCCTCGCCACCAGTTCCTGGGGGGCGTAGGTGCGGAAGCGGTTCTTGAAGAAGCCCTCCTTGAGGAAGAACTCCTGGGCGAAGGCGTCGTCCGCGGTGTAGCTGAAGACTCCGCTGGTGTGGTTGAGGAGCTGGCGCACGGTGATCTTCCGGCCGTCGTGGCCGTTGCCGGTGACCAGGCCCGGCAGCCATGAGTCCACCGTGTCGTCCAGCGACAGCTCGCCCTCGGCCTCCAGTTGGAGGATCACCGTGGACACGAAGGTCTTGGTGATGCTGCCGACGCGGTAGGTGTCGTCCGCCGAGCGCGGGGCGCCCGTCTTGAGATGGCCGACACCCTCGGTGGCCCGCCAGGTGCCGCGGCTGTCGCGTACGGTGGCCGTCACGCCGGGCACTCCGTCCTGGACGGCGGCGCGCATCGCGTCCCGGGTCGCCGTGTGCTGGCCGCCGGACGGTGCCGCGAACGCGGGTACGGCGACAGCCAGCGACAGCGCGGTCGCGGTCGCCGCCACCAGGGTCGCCCGTGCACGTACGGTCATGTCGTTCCCCCTTCTCGCCCGCTCGTCGACACGGCGGGCCACGGTTCGGTCGAGGGCCAAGACCGGGGGTTTTCCCGGAAGGTTGCTCGGTGTGGGCCGGTTGAGTGGGTTTCGGCCTTCTCCGCGCCGCCCCCCTCAGCCCTTCCGCACCAGCAGTTCCGTGTTGCGGTCCCGGGCGGTGCCCCCCAGGTCGGTGCGGGCGCCGGGGGCGTTGAAGGAGAGTTCGCGGTACAGGGCGGCCAGACCGGTCTGGGAGAGGTCGGTGTAGTCGGTGCGACGGGGGGCCGCGGACTCGACCAGGGTGGTGAAGACGGAGAGGGTGCCGTCGCGGTTGTCGGTCAGCTCGATGATCCGCGCGTGGTGCGGGAAGTCCACATGCGAGGCGGTGGAAATCTCCCAGAACGCGGAGCCGCCGCGGCCCCGGTGGGCGGTGACGGCGTTGCGGTGGATATGGCCGTTGACCCAGGCGACGACATTGCGGTGACGGCCCAGCAGGGCGACGACCTCGGCGCCGTTGTGGCGGCGTTCGCCCGGGCGGGCCGGGTCGGGGCGCGGGTTGTCCATGGAGGTGCTGGTGTGATGGCTGAAGATCACCGCCGGGGAGTCGGCGTTCTCGCGCAGGGTGCGGTCGAGCCAGTCCAGCTGGGCGGTGCCGAGGGAGCCCTCGTAGTGGCCGCCGGGGTCGGTGGTGTCGAGGCTGATGCCGAGGACGTCGTCGGTGATGCGGAAGGAGTAGTACTGGGTGCGCGCCGCGACGTTGTCCCGGGAGTAGCCGTGGCCGACCGGGCCGCTGCCGGTGCGGGCCGGGTCGAGGTGGGCGGTGAGGTACTCGGTGGCGGTGAAGGGCGCGCGGCGCTCGTCGGGGGTGACCGGGCGCAGGTCGCGGGCGTGGGCCTTGAGCAGGTCGCGGAAGTGGCTGCCGACGGGGTCCTTGGCCTTCCTGATGGTTTTCCGGAGCCGCTCGGCCTCGTCCGCGGGCAGGGACATCAGTTTGCGGCCGCCGGTGGCGAAGTCGGCGAGGTAGGGGTCGCCGTGGCCGTAGCAGCCGAGCGGGAGGGAGTCGTGGTTGCCGACGGTGGAGTACCAGGGCAGGTCGAGGCCGGGGCTGCGGACCTCGCGCAGGGCGGCGGCGAGGAAGCCCTCCAGCCGGGGGAAGCCGCGCTGCTTGTCGGCGTCGCGCAGGGGTGAGTCGGGGTGCCAGTACTGGCGTAGGCCGCTGTTCATGACGCCCTCGTAGCGGCGCGGGTCGCCGGAGTTCGGGGTGATCCGGCCGCCGCTCAGGACGGTGAGGAACCAGTCCAGTTCGGTGCCGCAGTTGTTGTCGGTGTTGTCGCCGGTGGTCATGGCGCAGTGCAGCGGGGCGCCGGTGGCGGGCCCCGCGCGCAGCGCGTTGATCCGCTCCACCAGGGAGATCGCGCCGTGCACGGTCAGCGCCTCCTGCGGACGCCAGGCGTGCACGTCGGCCGAGCGGACGAACTCCAGGCGCAGCGGGTGCTGGACGTCGAGGAGGTGCAGATCGGTGAGCTGCACGAAGGCCGCGAGCACCGTACGGCGCTCGGCGCGGCCCGGCTTCGGGGCGGCGAGGTCGGCACGGACCACCCGCCGCCACCCCGGCCGGGCCCCGAGCCGCCGGTACCCGGAGCGGTCACCGGGGAGCGGCCCGGCGACGGAGGAGAGGGTGGTGCCGCGGGTGTAGGGGGCGAGCGGGGCCGTACGGGAGGGCGGCGCCTCACGCACGGCGGCGACCCTGCTCTCGGCGGGGCGCGGGGCACATCCGACCCCCGCGGACAGAGCGAGCCCCCCGGCAACGGCAAGCACCCCCCGCCGATCGACCCCACCCCGAGCCACGCCCCGGGCAACGGACTCGGCGGAACGGCACCCGGAACCGGCGACGGGGACGGGGACGGGGACGGGGACGGCGGGGGATCCGGCGGTGGAGGACCCGGCAACCGGGCCGGCGTCGGTGGCAGGGCCCTCGGTGGGGCGGGAGGTGGGAGTGGTGGACGGATCGGCGGCGGAGTGGGCGGCAGAGTGTGTGCGCGGCATGGCGCGATCTCCCCGGGGCGGACGCGTCGGAGGTGGGGGCGGGCCGCCCGCGCTCGCGGACGTCCGCCTCCTCCGGATGCTCGGCACCGGGAATGGCGTGTGCGTGAACGAGGCGACAACGCGCGACGCCCATCGCCGTACGACGCCCGGACCCCACCGTCCCGTCCCCGGCCGCTCGTCGGCCGTCCGGGTGACGGTCACCCGGAGTTCGCCCGAGGGGCCGGCCGGGCGGAACGGCCCGGGGCGTGGTACCGGTACGCGCAGGGGGTCGATGCCGAGGAGGGCGGTGGTCCCGACATGGTGGCCGGTCACCTCGCGGCGGGCGGAGGGCGGCGCGGGCCGCCGTGTTCCGTGCCGCCGCCCGGAAACAGCCGCCCGGACGGGCCGCCCGGCGGTCGCGGACCCGGACGGCCGCCGGGGCGGACCGGCGCGGACACCCGCGGCGCGGGCCTGATCGGGTCACCGTCCCGGCCCGGTCGCACGGGTGGGGCCGTGACCCGATCAGGCCCACCCCGCCGGGACACTCCAGGACGCCATCAGGACGCCTTCAGGACACCTCCGGAACGCCTCAGGGCCGCCTCCGGAACGCCTCGGGGCCGCCTCCGGAACGCCTCCGGAACACCTCTGGAACGCCTCTGGGGTGCCCCGGTGGCACCCCGGGGGGGCAAGCCTCACCAACCCGGACGTACGGCCGCGAAACCCATCGCGGGTTTTCCCCATTCCACCAATTCGTTTCGGTCAACTCTCCCCAAACAACCGCCTCTTGCGTAAGGCTGAGCGGTCGTCCGGGACCGCTTTCCGGACCCCTTCGGCCAGGGTCGATCGGCCCTGGTCGCAGAGCAACGCTCCCGTTCCTTCACCTACAAGGGATGCCGATGACCCTGACCCCCGAGAGCGAATCGATACCGGGCGCGAGACGCGTGGCCCGGATCGCCGTGGCGGCCGGCCTGGTGGCCGCGCTCGCCGCAGCCGGGCCGATACCCGTGGCCCTCGCCGCCGACGCCCCGCCCGCCACCGCGGACCCGGTCGTGAAGTCCGCCGACGACAAGCTCGGCTCCAACGACGCCGAACTGCTCGCCGAGGCCAAGGCGGACGGCGACAAGACCGTCACCCTGATGGTGGCCACCGCGCCCGGCGCCACCGAGCAGGTCGAGGACCAGCTCGCCGGTGTCGACGGCGCCCTGGTCGGCAAGACCTACGACCGGCTCGGCTACGTCCGCGCCACGCTCCCCACCGGCAAGGCGGACGCCGCGATCGCCGCCGCCGCGAAGCTCTCCTCCGTGCAGGCCATCGACCTGCGTGAGGAGATACCGCTGGAGGACCCGCGCCCCGACGCGGGCGCCACCGCCAAGGGCGGCTCGGCCACCGGTTCCTACCCGGCGCCGAACCGGCGGACCCCGGCGGAGAACCCGTACAACCCGTCCTTCGAGACCGGTGCCGTCGACTTCGTCGAGGACCGTCCGAAGGCGGACGGCCGCGGGGTCACCATCGGCATCCTCGACTCGGGCGTGGACGTCGGCCACCCCGCGCTCCAGAAGACCACCACCGGCGAGCGCAAGATCGTCGACTGGGTGACCGCGACCGACCCGGTCGTGGACGGCGACGGCACCTGGCGGCGGATGACCGCCTCCGTCAGCGGCCCCGGCTTCACGGTCACCTCGCCGACCGGCACCCGGGAGACCTTCACGGCGCCCACGGGCTCGTACAAGTTCAACTACTTCGCCGAGTCCGCCACCACCGGCGGCGACATGGCCGGCGACCTCAACCGCGACGGCGACCGCACCGACGTCTGGGGCGTGCTGTACGACGCCGCCGCCGGCACCGTCCGGGTGGACCTGGACGACGATCTCGACTTCGGCGACGAGACCGCCCTGAAGCCGTACAAGGACGGCTTCCAGATCGGCTGGTTCGGCACCGACGACCCGGCGACCGAGATCGCCGAGCGGATCCCGTTCGTCATCGAGACCCGCAAGGACGTCGTCTACAACCCGGGCACCGGCGCCAAGGCCGACTACGTCAGCATCGGTGTCATCGAGGGCGCCCACGGCACCCACGTGGCCGGGATCACCGCCGCCAACAGCCTCTTCGGCGGCCGGATGAACGGGGCCGCGCCCGGCGCCAAGCTGGTCTCCTCGCGCGCCTGCACCTGGAGCGGCGGCTGCACCAACATGGCGCTCACCGAGGGCATGATCGACCTCGTGGTCAACCGCGGTGTCGACATCGTCAACATGTCGATCGGCGGACTGCCCTCCCTCAACGACGGCAACAACGTGCGCGCCGCGCTCTACACCCGGCTGATCGACGAGTACGGCGTCCAGCTCGTGATCTCCGCGGGCAACGACGGCCCCGGCACCAACACCATCAGCGACCCGGCCGTCGCCGACAAGGTGATCTCGGTCGGCGCCACCGCCTCCCGCGAGACCTGGGCCGCCAACTACGGCTCCCAGGTGGAGAAGCGGTACGCGATGATGCCGTTCTCCTCGCGCGGCCCGCGTGAGGACGGCGGGTTCACGCCGACCCTCTCCGCGCCCGGCGCCGCCATCAACACCACCCAGACCTGGTCGCCCGGCGGCCCGGTCGCCGAGGCCGGCTACAGCCTGCCGCCCGGCTACTCCATGCTCCAGGGCACCTCGATGGCCTCCCCGCAGGCCACCGGCGCCGCCGCGCTGCTGCTGAGCGCCGCCCGGCAGCAGCGCATCGAGCTGACACCCGCGACGCTGCGCACCGCGCTGACCTCCACCGCCGACCACATCAAGGGTGTGCAGGCGTACGAGGAGGGCGCGGGCCTCATCAACATCGAGGACGCCTGGGACGCGATCCGGGACGGGGCCACCGCGCACGACTACACGGTCAAGGCGCCGGTGGACACCGCGATCGACCAGTTCCTGGCCACCCCGGGCTTCGGCACCGGCCTCTACGACCGCGAGGGCGGGCTCAAGGCCGGGCAGAGGAAGACGTACGACATCACGGTGACCCGTACGTCCGGCGCGGACCGGCCGCTGCGGCACGAACTGCACTTCGAGAACAACGCGGAGGGCGCCTTCCGGATCGTCGGCTCCGACGAGGTGCGGCTGCCGCTCAACCAGCCGGTGACCGTCAAGGTCCAGGCGTCGCCGAAGTCGGCCGGGGTCAAGAGCGCGATCCTGGAGGTCGACGACCCGCGCACCGAGGGCATCGACCGCCAGGTGCTGAGCACGGTCGTGGTCGCCAAGCCCGCGCAGTACACCTTCTCGGCGTCCGGTTCGGTCCAGCGCAACAGCTCGACGTCCTACTTCGTCACCGTGCCCGAGGGCGCCAAGACGCTGGAGGTCGCGATCGGCGGGCTGAAGGACAAGAGCCAGACCCGGTTCATCACCCTGCACCCGTACGGCGTCCCGCTGGACGAGAACTCCACGCCGTTCTGCTACAACAACTACCTCGACGGCAACGGCTGCCGCCCCGACGCGCGCTCGTACGCCGACCCGCAGCCGGGCGTGTGGGAGATCGAGGTCGAGTCGCGGCGTACGTCGCCGCTGCTCGACAACCCGTACACGCTGGAGGTCACCGTCCTCGGCGCGGACTTCGCCCCGGAGACCGTGACCCTGCCGGAGATCAAGGTCGGCACCCCGTCGCCGGTCTCCTGGGAGGTCACCAACACCCGGGCCCCGATCGACGGCAGGCTGGAGGGCGGCCCGCTGGGCTCCTCGCTCGCCGAGCGCGGCGAGATCGCCCACGGCACGGTGGACGACAGCCGTACGGTGACCGTGCCCGAGGGCGCCACCCGGCTCGACGTCTCGATCGGCAATGTCTCCGACGCCGCCGCCGACCTGGACCTCTATGTCTACGGTCCGAACGGGAACGTCGTCGCCCAGGCGGCCGACGGCGACTCCGAGGAGGCGGTGTCCATCGCCGACCCGGCGGCCGGCACCTACCGGGTGGAGATCGACGGCTACTCGGTGCCCTCCGGCACCACCGCCCTCGACTACCTGGATGTCTTCTTCTCCTCCGCGCTGGGCAGTGTCAGCGTCGACGGGTCCGCGCCGGTCAAGCTGGGCACGGGTGAGAAGGCGCAGGTCGCGGCCAGTGTCACCGCCAACGCCCCGGCGCCCGAGGGACGCGCGTTCTTCGGCGAGGTCAAGCTGGTCAACACCCGCGGCACGACCGCGGGCGTGGGCAGCGTGGCGATCGGCAAGGTGACGCCGTAGTCACGGGTGACCGGTGACCAGGGCGGGCGTTCCCCGGGGGGCGCCCGCCCTTCCTCATGTCCGGGGGGTGTCCTGGTCGCAGGTGAGTTCGGCGGCCAGGGGAAGGGCCCGGACGATCCAGTCCCGGGTCTCGGCGGTCTCCCGCTCACCGGTCGTCCAGATGTCGGGCTCGGCCCCGCCCAGCGGGATCCCGATCAGCACCTGGTCGCCCTCCTCCAGCCGGGGGTCGACGTCCTGGCTCATCGGGAAGGTGATCCGCCGCTCCCCCCGGGCGGGTTTGAACCAGCGCGTCACGTCCACCGTGATCCGGTCCCGGCCGCCGCCGGTCCCCTCGCGCACACCGGTGACGTCGCCCTCGAACACCAGCCGGGAGCAGGCGATGTACCCGGGGGCGGAGGCGCTGAGCCCCGGGCCCGCCCCGCTCGCCGGGAGGTCCTGCCGGGGGTCGGCCGCGGCCTTCTCGTCGCCGCCGGACGAGGAGGCGTCCGCGGCCACCCCGCCACCGCCCTGGACCGCGATCCAGCCGAGACCGGCGACGAGGACCGCGGCACAGGCGGCGGCGAGACCGCCCAGGACGAGGGCGAAGGGGCGTCGGCGCGGGCGGGGACGTACGGCGGGGGCACGGGCGGGGGCGGGTCGTACGGGAGCACTCGCCCGTCCGGGAGCGGCTCCGGGTCCGGCTCCGGGTCCGGGCGGGGCCAGGGTGTCCGCGATCTGCTCCAGCCCCTCGCGCAGCGCGGTGACATCGGCGGTCGCGGCGCGGTACTCGGCCATGAAGCCGGCGTCGGCGCGGGCGGCCTCGGACAGCGGTTCCTCGGTGAGCACGGCCAGCAGGGCGTCCATGGCGTCGTACGACGTCTCGGGCCCCTGAGCAGCACCTGAGGCACCTGAGGCACGCGGGCCGTCCGGGTCCTCCCGGTCGCCGGGCCGGTCACCTGGCCGGTCGTCGGGCCGGTCGTCGGGCCGGTCACGGTTGTAGTCGTCGTGTTCGAGGGACACGTCACACCACCTCGTCCTCGTGCAGCCGGGTGCGCAGGGCCCGGACCGCGGTGTGCAGCCTGCTCTTGACGGTGCCCTCGGGGATGCCCAGCTCCTCGGCTATGCCGCGCACCGGGAGGTCGGCGTAGAACCGCAGGACCAGCACCTGGCGCTGCGGGGCGGGCAGTTCGTCCAGGCCGCGGGCGACGGCGAGGGAGAGCAGCCTGCTGTCCTCGGCCGACGGGAGCGCCGGGTCGTAGTGCGCGGCGAGCCGCTCACCGAGGCGCTCCTGGCGGCGCTTGGCGCGATGCCAGTCCATGGCGAGGTTGGAGGCGACGACCGCCGCCCAGGCGGAGACGTCGCGGGGCGCCTCACGGCCGCTCGCGGCGCGCTCCAGCAGCCGTAGGCGGACCTGCTGCACCCCGTCCGGCAGGTCCGCCTGTGGCACTCCGCCCAGCGCGAGCACCGCACGCACCCGGCGTTCCTGGGCCGCGTCCAACGGGTCGTCCGCCGAGCGGTCCGCCCCCTGGGCGCGGCGGGCCTTTCTGCGCAGCACAGCCACCCCTCTCCTTGCCGCGTTTCCTCTACGACGCCGAGGGCGGCGGAAACGTTCGGGGCCGGGGCACCGGCGGTGGAGTCGTACGTCACACCGGGCCGGGCACCGGGGCCCCGTCGGTGCCGGCGGGGATCGCGCGGCGGCTCGCCCGGCCTGCCGAAAACCTGTTCCCCGGGCGCGGAATCACCGGTTCTTCCGATCCCCAGCGGATATCGGAGGGAATCCTCCAGGTCCGTGCCCGTGGCGGGCGGACCGTCGGGCGGCGCGGGCGGCCGGTCCGGCCAGGTGTGACCGTCCACACCTCGGGCAATCGATTGGACACACCGGCCGGGGTCCCACGCATGATGGAGGGGCCCCGGTCGCCTGGGTATACAGGCACGTCACACGCACGTCACGCTAAGGAGTCGCCGTGAGGGTCGGAATCGTCGGAGCCACCGGTCAGGTCGGCACGGTCATGCGCGGGATTCTCGCGGAGCGGAAGTTCCCGGTCGAGGAGCTGCGTCTGTTCGCCTCGGCCCGCTCGGCGGGGAGGGTCCTCGACGGCGTCACGGTGGAGGACGCGGCCACGGCCGACTACTCCGGCCTGGACATCGTGCTGTTCTCCGCGGGCGGCGCCACCTCCCGCGCGCTGGCCGAGAAGGTCGCCGCGCAGGGCGCCGTGGTGATCGACAACTCCTCGGCCTGGCGGCGCGACCCCGAGGTGCCCCTCGTGGTCTCCGAGGTCAATCCGCACGCGATCAGGAACCGCCCCAAGGGCATCATCGCCAACCCGAACTGCACCACCATGGCCGCGATGCCGGTGCTCAAGCCGCTGGCGGCCGAGGCGGGCCTCGAAGCGCTGGTCGTCGCGACCTACCAGGCCGTCTCCGGCTCGGGCGCGGCCGGTGTGGAGGAGCTGTTCGAGCAGATCAAGAAGGTCGGCGACGACGCGCCCAAGCTGGCCCACGACGGCTCGGCGGCCGAGTTCCCGGCGCCGAACAAGTACGTGGCGCCGATCGCGTACAACGTGCTGCCGATGGCCGGCTCGGTCGTGGACGACGGGCTGAACGAGACCGACGAGGAGCAGAAGCTCCGCCACGAGTCCCGCAAGATCCTGGAGCTGCCGGAGCTGAAGGTGTCCGGGACCTGTGTGCGCGTACCGGTGTTCTCCGGGCACTCCCTCCAGGTCAACGCCCGGTTCGCCCGCCCGATCTCCCCGGAGCGGGCCGTCGAGCTGCTCGGCGAGGCGCCCGGGGTGGTCGTGACCGAGGTCCCGACCCCGCTCCAGGCCGCCGGCCAGGACCCGTCCTACGTGGGCCGGGTCCGCCGCGACGAGACCGTGGAGCACGGCCTCGCCCTCTTCGTGTCCAACGACAACCTCCGCAAGGGCGCCGCGCTCAACGCCGTCCAGATCGCGGAGCTGGTCGCCGAGGAGCTGCGCGGCTGACAGCGCCCGTCACGGCCGCCGTACCTCGTACAGGAAACAGCCGTACTCCACCGCCCTGACCTGCACCAATGCCACGTCCGGGAGATCGAACGCCTCCTTCAGCGCCGCGCTGAAGGAGGCGTTCGTGGCTTCTCCGGCCGGTTCCACCAGCCGTCCGCCCAGAATGCGGCCGTCGGCCGAGTAGCGGCGCAGCACGCGGTGGGAGCCGGTGAAGGCGAGGCCGTCGTCGGCGGGGCCCTCGCAGCCCTCGGCGTGGATGAAGACGGGGCCCTGCTCGTCGTAGGCGCCCGGGTCGGCGCCGGTGGCGGTGGCCCAGCGGCGCAGCGGGGCGTAGGACACCAGGGCGATCAGCTCGCCGGGGCGGCTGCGGCGAAGGCAGCAGCGGAGCGGGGCGCCGCCCTCCTCGTCGCGGACCGGGCGCGCGGGACGGCCGGCGTCGTCGGCGGCGCGCAGTTCCGCCAGGGTCCGCGGGTCGACGGGGCGGGCCGTGAAGGGGGCCGTGCGGGGGTGCGTGGAAGTCCTCATGGGCCCAGCCTCACCCGCGTCCGCGCCGGTCACCGGCGGATTCCGGACATCGCGTCCGGTGCGGGGGGCATGGAAGGATGGCGCGAACGACACATCACGAGGAGATGACCGCGTGCCTGGCACAAACCTGACTCGCGAAGAGGCGCAGCAGCGCGCGAAGCTGCTCACCGTGGACTCGTACGAGATCGACCTCGATCTCTCCGGCGCGCAGGAGGGCGGCACCTACCGGTCGGTGACCACGGTGCGCTTCGATGTCGCCGAGGGGGGTGCGGAGACCTTCATCGACCTGGTGGCTCCGGACGTCCACGAGGTGACGCTGAACGGGGACGCGCTCGACCCCGGCGAGGTCTTCAAGGACGCGCGGATCGCGCTTCCCGGGCTGGAGGCCGGCCCCAACGTCCTGCGGGTGGTGGCGGACTGCGCCTACACCAACACCGGCGAGGGCCTGCACCGCTTCGTCGATCCGGTGGACGACCAGGCGTATCTGTACACCCAGTTCGAGGTGCCGGACGCGCGCCGGGTCTTCGCCTCCTTCGAGCAGCCCGATCTGAAGGCGACCTTCCAGTTCACGGTGAAGGCGCCGAGCGGCTGGACCGTCATCTCCAACTCGCCGACGCCCGAGCCGGCGGACGACGTCTGGGTCTTCGCGCCGACGCCGCGGATCTCGTCGTACATCACCGCGCTGATCGTGGGCCCGTACCACTCCGTGCACAGTGTGTACGAGAAGGACGGGCAGTCCGTGCCGCTCGGTATCTACTGCCGGCCCTCGCTGGCCGAGTACCTCGACTCCGACGCGCTCTTCGAGGTCACCCGGCAGGGCTTCGCGTGGTTCCAGGAGAAGTTCGACTACGCGTACCCGTTCGAGAAGTACGACCAGCTCTTCGTGCCGGAGTTCAACGCGGGCGCGATGGAGAACGCCGGCGCGGTGACCATCCGGGACCAGTACGTGTTCCGCTCCAAGGTCACGGACGCGGCGTACGAGGTGCGCGCGGAGACCGTGCTGCACGAGCTGGCCCACATGTGGTTCGGCGACCTGGTCACCATGGAGTGGTGGAACGACCTCTGGCTCAACGAGTCGTTCGCCACGTACACCTCCATCGCCTGTCAGGCGGACGCGCCCGGTTCGCGCTGGCCGCACGCGTGGACCACGTTCGCCAACTCCATGAAGACCTGGGCGTACCGGCAGGACCAGCTGCCCTCCACGCACCCGATCATGGCGGAGATCCGCGACCTGGACGATGTGCTCGTCAACTTCGACGGCATCACGTACGCCAAGGGCGCCTCCGTGCTCAAGCAGCTGGTCGCCTATGTCGGCGAGGACGAGTTCTTCAAGGGTGTGCAGGCGTACTTCAAGCGGCACGCCTACGGCAACACCCGGCTGTCCGACCTGCTCGGCGCGCTGGAGGAGACCTCGGGCCGGGATCTGGGGACCTGGTCGCAGGCGTGGCTGCAGACGGCCGGGATCAATGTCCTGCGCCCGCGGATCGAGACCGACGCCGACGGGGTCATCACCTCCTTCGCCGTCCACCAGGAGGCCCCGGCGCTCCCGGCCGGCGCCCAGGGCGAACCGACGCTGCGCCCGCACCGCATCGCGATCGGCCTGTACGGGCTGGACGCGGCGAGCGGCAAGCTGGTGCGCGAGCAGCGGATCGAGCTGGATGTCGACGGTGAGCTGACCGCCGTCGCGGAGCTGACCGGGAAGCGGCGCCCCGCGGTGATCCTGCTCAACGACGACGACCTGTCCTACGCGAAGGTCCGGCTGGACGAGGAGTCCCTCGCGTTCGTCACCGGGCATCTCGGCGACTTCGCGGACTCGCTGCCGCGCGCCCTGTGCTGGGCGTCGGCGTGGGACATGACCCGGGACGCCGAACTGCCCGCCCGTGACTACCTCTCGCTGGTGCTGTCCGGCATCGGCAAGGAGTCCGACATCGGGGTGGTGCAGTCGCTCCAGCGGCAGGTGAAGCTGGCGATCGACCTGTACGCGGCGCCGTCCGCGCGGGACGCGCTGCTGACCCGCTGGACCGATGCCACGCTGGCGCATCTGCGGGCCGCCGAGGCCGCGAGCGACCACCAGTTGGCCTGGGCGCGGGCCTTCGCGGCGACCGCCCGCACCCCCGAGCAGCTGGATCTGCTGGAGGGGCTGCTGGAGGGCACCCACACGGTCGAGGGCCTGGCGGTCGACACCGAACTGCGGTGGGCGTTCGTGCAGCGGCTCGCGGCGGTGGGCCGGTACCAGGGCACGGAGATCGCGGGCGAGTACGAGCGGGACCGCACGGCCGCCGGTGAGCGGCACGCGGCCACCGCGCGCGCCGCCCGTCCCACGCCGGAGGCCAAGGCGCAGGCGTGGGCGTCGGTCGTGGAGTCGGACAAGCTGCCGAACGCCGTGCAGGAGGCGGTGATCGCGGGCTTCGTCCAGACCGACCAGCGTGAGCTGCTCGCGCCGTACACGGAGAAGTTCTTCGAGGCGGTCAAGGGCGTGTGGGACTCGCGTTCGCACGAGATGGCGCAGCAGATCGCGGTGGGGCTCTACCCGGCCGTGCAGGTCGCCCAGGACACCCTGGACCGTACGGACGCCTGGCTGGCGCGGGCCGAGCCCAACGCGGCGCTGCGCCGGCTGGTCTCCGAGTCCCGCGCGGGCGTCGAGCGGGCGCTGAGGGCGCAGGCGGCGGACGCGGCGGCGCGGTAACCCGGCGTACGGGCAGGGGAAGGGCGGGTGGCCGGGGCTCCGGTCACCCGCCCTTCCCGCTCACGGCCGGCTCCCGGTGCCCGAGGGGCCGCAGACCCGTTCCGCGATGTCCGCCATGGTCCGCAGGTGCAGTGCGGTCTGCGCGGGGATCGGCACCCAGCGCGGGGCGTACGTCTTGTCCAGTTCCTGGCACCATTCGCGGACCAGGTCGCCGAGGGCCTCGGCGGTGGCGGGGGCGACGGGCAGCAGGGCGCGGCGCATCATCCCGGCCGCGCGCAGCGGTAGGCGGCGGGCGGCGATCTGGAGGGTGGCGAAGTGGCCGCGTGAGCCGCTGACCTCCTCGGCGGCCCAGGTGGCGGCGACGGAGGGGGCGACCGCGATCAGTTCGAGGGCCGCGTCCCGCAGCGGGGCGAGGTCCCGCGGCGGCTCCCGCAGGGCGGCCGGGGCGCTGCCGAGCAGGTCGGTCAGTTCCCGGACGCGGCCCAGCAGCAGCTGTCCGACGCGCGCCACCTCGCGGCCCGGGTCGGGTGCCGGGCGCGGGTCGCTGACGGCGGGCACCGCCCAGGCGGGCGCCTCGATCAGGGTGGTGAGGGTGCCGTAGCGGCGCGGGTAGAGCCAGGTGCTGTCGGCGGTGAAGCCGCTGGGGTCGCGTTCGCTGCCGGCCCGGTCGCCGGGGGGCCCGCCGGGGCGGATCAGGACGCCGGGGCGGTCGGGCTGCCAGTCGGGGCCGTCGCAGGGGTGGTCGTCCAGGGGGATGCGCAGCAGGTCGGCGGTGGCGCGGAAGGCGCGGGCGGCGCCGGGCACCGGCCGGGTCATCATCGCGAAGGCGCCGCCGAACTCGATGCCGTGCAGGGTGAACTGGGCGACCGGCCTGAGCCGGTCCAGCAGCGCGACCAGCGTCGCCGACTCGGGCAGCGGGGCGCGGTCCTCGCCCGGGGCGGGCAGTGACTCGGGCTGGCGGGCGAAGGCGGGCCGGTAGAACCGCAGATGGCATTCCTCGACGGAGGGCGCGGGTTCCTCGGGGGCCCAGCCGTGGGCGAGGCGGGCCCCGTCGGGGTCGAGGCAGAGCAGGAAGTGCCAGGTGCAGCCGAGTCGTTCGAGGGTGGCCGGGCGGTGGGCGAGGAGCCGGGCGAGCCGGAGCGCGGAGGCCCCGCCGACGGGTTCGTTGGCATGCGCACCGGCCACGGTGAGGAGGTTGCGCTCACCGTGGCCGGCCGACAACAGCCACAGCGGGCGCCCGGCTCGGCTCTCACCGACGGTTTCGAGCCGCAGGGTGCCGGGCGCCGCGGAGGCCAGCGCGCGGGCCCGCCGCTCCAGTTCACCGACGGCCGGATATCCCGGATGGCACGAAGTCCGCACGCTGGTGCTCCGCTCAGGCGCCCTGGGAGTTGCTGTCTCCGGTGGTCTCCTTCTTGTCCAGCGGGCGAATCACGATCTTCTCGGCCATGCGGCTCTCCTCCCGTTCAACTCGCCGACTTCGCAAGGTACTTGACTGGAACACAGCTCCCCGGGGGGAACTTCTTGCCAACTGTCGTCCTGGTGAACAACAGTGTCAAGGGTGTGCTTTCGAACCGAATGTCACGAGGGGAGGCGGCCGGGTGCCTGGGGACGTGGCGGCTTTGCGCCGCCCGCGGGTGAAGCCGGAACACCGGGCCTACCGGACCGTCGACGGCCATGTGCGCATCGGCAGTGTCGTCTACGGGATCGGCGCGGAGATCGAGGATCCGCAGGGCTGGGTGTGGCTGCTCGTGGAGGCGATGGACGGCTCACGCTCCCCCGCCGGGGTGGTCGCGCGGGTGCGGGCGGGGCATCCGGCGGTGGCCGGGGACGACGTACGGCAGGCGATGGCCGATCTGCTGGACGCCGGGTTCGTGGAGGACGCGGCGGCGCCGGTGCCGTTCTCCGACCGGGAGCGCGAGCGCTACAGCCGGGGGGTGCCGCTGCTGCGCTGGATGGACCTGGGTCCGCGGGCCAGCGCGTGGGAGGCGCAGGCGCAGTTGGGGCGTGCCCGGGTGCTGCTGCTCGGGGTCGGCGGCACCGGCGGTCACGCGGCCCAGGCGCTGGTGGCCTCCGGGGTCGGTCGGCTGCATCTGGTCGACCCGGACGTGGTCGAGCTGTCCAACCTCAACCGCCAGCCGCTCTACCGCGAGTCCGATCTGGGCCGTCCGAAGGTGACGGCGGCGGTGGCGACCCTGCGTGCCCTGAACTCGGACGTGACGGTCACCGGGGAGCGCCGGGAGGTGCGGGCGGCGCGGGATCTGGCGGAGCTGGTGTCCCCGGTCGGCGGGGCCTACGACCTGCTCGTGCTCGCCGCCGACCGGCCCGCCGATCTGCGGCGCTGGGCCAACCGCGCCTGTGTGGCGGCGGGGCTGGCGTGGGTGGACGCCGGGTACCGGGGGCCGCTGGTGACGGCGGGGGTGTATGTGCCGGGGCGCGGGGCCTGCTGGGAGTGTCTGCGGGTCGGTGAGGCCGAGCGGCGTGAGCTGCGGCTGGCGCCCGGTCAGGACGAGGAGGTGGCCTCGCCGCGGCTGCCGTGGAACCCGGCGAGCGCGGTCACCGCGGGGCTGTCCGGCGGGCTGCTCGCGCACGCGGCGCTGTCCCTGCTGACCGGGGTGCCCGCGCTGGAGCCGGGGTTCCGGTTCGGGGTGAACCTGATGGTGCCCGGCGACCGGGTGGTGCAGCGCTTCCCGCGCCGCCGCTCCTGCCCGGCCTGCGGCGACCCGGCGCCATGAACCGGGTGCGGCTGCATAAGCTGGCCGCGCGTCCGGACGGCACGGAGTGGATCGTGGGGCGTCCCGCCACCGGTACGTTCGTGGCGGTGCCGGAGGCCGGCAAGCGGGTGCTGGACCTGCTCGGACAGGGGCTGAGCACCGGCGAGGCGGCGCGGCGGCTGGCGCGCGAGACCGGGCACGAGCTGGATGTCGTGGACTTCGTGGACGCGCTGGTGGGGCTGGGTTTCGTGGCCGAGGTCGACGGCCGCCCGGTGCCGCTGCCCGATCCGCCGCGGCCGACGCTGCCCCGGCTCCTGCCGCACCATGTGCGCTGGACGCTGAGCCCGCTGCTGCCCGTCCTGGTCGGTCTGCTGATCGCGGTCGCGCTGACGGTCCGCCCGGACGGGGTCTCCCTCGGCTACCGCGCCCTGCTGTGGAGCGACCACGGCAGCCTGGTGCTGGCGTTCGGCGCCGCGTCGGGCTGGACGCTGCTGCTCCTGCACGAGCTGGCCCATCTGGTGACCGCGCGGGCGACCGGGGTCCCGGGCCGGATCCGGCTCGGCACCCGACTGCAGTTCCTGGTCATGCAGACCGACATCAGCGGTATCGAACTGGCCGCCCGGCGCCACCGTATGACGGCCTATCTGTCGGGCGTCGCCGTCAATCTGGCCGCCGCGTCGGCCGCCGCGCTGGCCGCGGGCGCGACCGAGGGCACCGTCCACCGGATGCTGGCCGCGCTGACCGTGCTGGCGCTGCTGCCGCTGCCGTTCCAGCTGATGGTCTTCATGCGCACGGACCTGTACTTCGTCCTCCAGGACCTGACCCGCTGCCGCGATCTGTACGGCGACGGGCGGGCCTACGCCCGGTACACGGCCCGGCGGCTGACGGGGCGCCGCCCCCCGGACCCCAGTCTCGCGCTGCCCGCGCACGAGCGGCGGGCGGTACGGGTGTACAGCGCGGTCCTGGTCGTGGGCACGGTGCTGTGCCTGGCGTTCCTCGCGACGGTGACCTTGCCCGCCGACGCGGCCCTGCTCACGCGCGCGGCGAGCGGCCTCACCGCCACCGGGAGCACGACGGCGCAACGCCTCGACGCCGCCGCCGTACTGATCACGCTGGGCGGCGTCCATGTGCTGTGGGCACGGACGTGGTGGCGCAGGCGCAGGGAGCGCCGGACGCGGTGAGCGGTGCGGAAGGGCGGCTCAGACGCCGGACTTCGCCTGGCCGCGCTTGCCGGGGGCGAGGACCCGGTGGGCCGGGGCGGACTTGTCCAGGACCAGCACGAGACCCGCGATGACCCCGAAGATCACGAGCGGGAGGAACACGAACCAGCCCAGCGTCTCGATGACGCTGAAGCCCGGACCGGGGTCGTCGCCGTCGTCGCGGGTCAGCGCGAACGCGGGGGACGACATGAGCAGCATCATCAGCGTCGTACCGGAAGCCACGGCACCGGCGCGCAGGGCGTTCTTCTTGTCCACGGGGCCAACGTATCCAACGCCCGCTCCGGCCGCGCGCCCGGGGTGTCGTAAGAGCGGGCCGGGCGGGACACCGCGGGCCCGCTTCACGCGGGGCCGTGGGGTTCCTCGCGCATCACCTCCAGCAGGGCGTGCAGGCGGCGGGAGGCGGCGAGGTCCTCCAGGGTGACCGGACGGCCGTCGGCGTCGGCGACGGGCAGCCGCCAGTTGGGGTACTGGTCCCAGGTGCCGGGGAGGTTCTGCGGGCGGCGGTCGCCGACCGCGTCCGGGAGCCAGACGCCGGTGAGCCGGGCGGGGGTGCGCAGCAGATAGCGGTGGACGGCCTGGATCTGGGCCTCCTCCTCGTCCGGGCCGTGGCCGCCGCTGCCGCCGCGCAGCACCCCGAGCCGGGCCAGCAGGGCGAGCCACTCGCCGGTGTCGGCGGCGGCCTCGGCGTGTTCGACGGCGAGCGGACGGGCGAGCAGGCCGAGGCGGTCGCGCAGGGCGACATGGTCGCCGCTGAGCCGGGACGCGGTCGGCGGCAGGTCGTGGGTGGTGGCGGTGGCCAGACAGTCCGTGCGCCAGCGCTCGGGCGGCAGCGGGGCGCCGTCGCCCTCCCAGTCCCGCTCGAACCAGAGCACGGAGGTGCCGAGCACCCCGCGCTCGCGCAGCGCCTCCCGCATCCCGGGCTCCACGGTCCCGAGGTCCTCGCCGATGACCACGGCCCCGGCGCGCGCGGCCTCCAGCACCAGGACGGCGAGCATCGCCTCGGCGTCGTAGCGGACGTAGGTGCCCTCGGTGGGGGGCAGTCCCTCCGGCACCCACCAGAGCCGGAACAGGCCCATGACGTGGTCGATGCGCAGGGCGCCCGCCGAGCGGAGCAGGCCGCGCAGGAGGTCGCGGAAGGGGGCGTAGCCGGACGCGGCGAGCCGGTCGGGGCGCCAGGGCAGCAGCCCCCAGTCCTGGCCGCGGGCGTTGAAGGCGTCGGGCGGGGCGCCGATCGACATGCCGGCGGCGAAGTGGTCCTGCTGCGCCCAGGCGTCGGCGCCGCGCGGGTGCACGCCGACGGCGAGGTCGTGCACGATCCCGACCGGCATCCCGGCCTCGCGGGCGGTGCGCTGGGCGGCGGTGAGCTGGGTGTCGGTGAGCCAGGCGAGCCGGCAGTGCAGGTCGACCCGGTCCATCAGGGCGGTCCGGGCGCGGGCGGTCTCCGGCGAGCGGGGGTCCCTGAGGGGTTCGGGCCAGGTGTGCCAGTCGGGTCCGTGGACCTCGGCGAGCGCGTTCCAGGTGGCGTGGTCCTCCAGCGCCCGGCCGTGCGTGGCGAGGAAGTCGCAGTACGCGGCCCGGCGGCCGGGGCCCAGCGGCACCTCGGCCAGCCGTTCCAGCGCGGCGCGCTTCAGTTCCCACACCGCGTCCCGGTCGATCAGCTCACCCTTGGCCAGGACGCCCTCGCGCAGCCGTCCGGCCCGCTCGCGCAGCGCCCGCACCCGGTCGTCGGCGGCGCACTCCGGGTACTCGGGCACGTCCTCGATCCGCAGATGCACGGGGTCGGGGAAGCGGCGGGAGGAGGGGCGGTACGGCGAGGGGTCGGTGGGGCTGCCGGGCACGGCCGCGTGCAACGGGTTGACCTGGAGGAATCCGGCGCCCAGCGTCCGTCCCGCCCAGGCGGCCAGCTCGCTCAGGTCGCCGAGGTCGCCCATGCCCCAGGAGCGCCGCGAGAGCAGCGAGTAGAGCTGGACCAGCAGTCCGTACGAGCGTCCCGGCGGCGCCGGCAGCCGGAGCGGGGCGACGACGAGATGGGCGTCGGCGGTGCGGCCGTCGGGGGCGGTGGCGGTGACCCGGTGGACACCGGCCGGGAGGCCGTCGGCGAAGTCGCGGGCCTCGCCCTGCTCGGTCACGATCCGCAGCCGGGTGCCGGACGGCAGGGTGTCCAGGACCGCGGGGGCGGCGTTGCCCCAGGAGACGACGGTCGGCGGCAGCAGCCGCTCGTCCAGGGCGCGGCGCCGTTCGGCGAGGGCGGCGCGGACCGCGTCGGGGCCGCTCGCGTCGACGCCGAGGGCGGTGAGCGCGCGGGTGAGGGCGGCGGCGGAGGCGGTGACGGTGCGGTCGGGGGCGGGGCTGTAGGAGGACATCACGCCGTGCAGGGTGGCGAGCCGGACGAGGTCGTCGTCGGGGGCGCCGGACGGCGGTTCGGGGGGCGGGTCGGCGTGGGGGGTGTCGGCGGCGTCCGGGGGCCCGGCCGGCCCGGGTGCGTTCATCTACGGCCTCGTGGTGTCGGCGTCCGCGGCGGCGAGCGGGGGCTCGCTGGTGAGGGGTTCGGCGTCGGGCAGCGGGGGTTCGCTGGTCAGCGGGGTCTGCGCGCAGGGGCCCTCGGAGCTGAAGACGCACAGGTCCCAGTGGCCCGGATCGGGATCGGGATCGAAGCCCGCGTCGAAGCCGGGTTCGAGGGTCCGCTCGCTCTGTTCGGGCAGGTCGGTGAGGGCGGAGAGCAGGAGATGGGCTGATGCGGCCACGAGGCGGCTCCTTCGTCGGGTGCGGGGTGGCGGACGTCGTGCCGGTTAAGTGCAGCCCTACCCAGCCGGGGCGGTCACAGACGTAACTCGTCACGGCCATGGGCGTACTTCCTGGTGTGCGGGGCGCTTGTGGTCGGCGTCCTTCCTGGTGGGAGGGGGGTGGCAGACGAATTCTCCGTCAGCTATTCACTCAGTACATGTACTCAGTACATACTGATCCCATGAGCACCCGCCACATCCTGCTCGGCCTGCTCGCTTCGGGGCCCCGCCATGGGTACGACCTGAAACGACGGCACGACGAGCGCTTCCCCCAAGCCCGGCCGCTGGCCTACGGGCAGGTGTACACCACCCTTCAGCGGCTGGTCCGGGACGGTCTCGCCGAGGTGGACGGCACGGACGCGGACGGCGGCCCGGAGCGCACCCGGTACCGGGCCACCGAGGACGGCCGGCGCGAACTGGCGCACTGGGCGGGTGAGGTCGCGCCTCCCGCGCCCTTCGTCGCCAACGAGATCTTCGCCAAGGTCGTCGTGTCGATCCTGGCCTCCGGCGACCCGGCCGCCTATCTGCGGGAGCAGCGCGCCGCGCACATGGCGCGGATGCGGGAGCTGACCGCGCTGAAGACCACCCCGGGCGCCGGGCTGCCGACCGTGCTGTCCGCCGACTACGCCCTGTCCCACCTGGACGCCGATCTGCGCTGGATGACCACCACCGCGGCCCGGCTGACATCCCTGACCGCGGAGGTAGACCCCGTATGAACTCCATGACCACCACCGGACCGGGCCCGCTGCTCGCGGCCCGCGCACTGGTCAAGGCGCACGGCCCGGCCGTGGCGCTGCGTGGCGCGTCGGTGGAGCTGGGCGCGGGCGAGATCCTCGCCGTCACCGGCCCCAGCGGCAGCGGGAAGTCCACGCTGCTGCACTGCCTGGCCGGGATCGTCCGGCCCGACAAGGGCGAGGTCGACTACGGCACCGACCGCCTCGACCTGCTGCCGGAGCACCGGCTGAGCGAACTGCGCCGCACCGACTTCGGTGTGGTGTTCCAGTTCGGGCAGCTCATCCCGGAGCTGACGGCCGTGGACAACGTGGCGCTGCCCCTGCTGCTGGCCGGGCAGGCGCGGGCCACGGCGCGGGCGGCGGCGGGCGAGTGGCTGGAGCGGTTCGGGGTGCGCGGGCAGGAGGAGCGGCGCCCCGGTGAGCTGAGCGGCGGCCAGGCGCAGCGGGTCGCGCTGGCGCGGGCGCTGGTGACCGGCCCCCGGGTGGTCTTCGCCGACGAGCCGACGGGCGCGCTGGACTCGCTCGCCGGTGAGCAGGTGATGACGTCCCTGGTCCACACGGCCCGCGAGGCGGGCATCGCCGTGCTGCTGATCACCCATGACGCGCGGGTGGCGGCGTACGCCGACCGCGAGGTGGCCCTCCACGACGGCAGGGTGGCGGCGTACGACGCCGGCCCCGTGGTGGCCCGGGACACGGTGAGGGGCGGATGACCGGGGTGCGGGCCCGGATGCGGGCGACGGCGCGGGCGGTCCGGGGGAACAGGGCGGTCCGGGGGATCCGGGTGGTACGGAGCACGGTGGTGGAGCGATGACGGGCAGGACGGCCGGAACGGGCGGAACGGGTGGCACGGGTGTGGCAGGCGTGACACGGGTCTTCAAGGCCGTGCGGACGGTGCGGATCGGGCCCGCGATACGGGGGACGCGGGCGGATCTGCGGCTGGCGTGGACCCTGCTGAACGGCTCCGACCGACGGGAGTGGTGGCGGATCACCCTGACCGGGATCGGGGCCGCGATCGGCACCGGTTTCGCGCTGGCGGCCGTCGCCCTGGCGTCGCTGGAGGGCGACCACTCCGTCGGTGTCGCGCACGGGCTGCTGGACCAGCCGGGTCAGCGGCACGGGGTGGTGTTCGCGCTGGTGCTGCTGCTGATCCCGGTGCTGGGCTTCCTCGGTCAGTGCGCGCGGATCGGGGCGGTGCACCGGGACCGGCGGCTGGCCGGGCTCAGACTGGCGGGCGCGACCCCGGGCCAGGTGCGGCGGATCGCCGGCTACGAGACCGCGCTGGCCGGTCTGGCGGGCGCGGGGGTGGCCGCGGTGTTCTCGGTGCTGGTGCTGCTGCTGCGGTGGCCGGAGGCGACGCTGACGACCTGGCTCGGGGTGGCGGCGGTGACACTGGCGGTGCCGGTCGTGGGGGCGCTGGTGAGCGTGCTGGCGCTGCGCCGGGTGGTGGCGTCGCCGCTGGGGTGGGTGCGCCGGGTCCGGCCGCCCCGGGGGCGCGGTGCGTGGCTGGTGGTCGCCGGGACGGTGATCTGTGTCGTGGGGCTGCTGGCGACGGCGTCCCTGATGCGGGGCCCGAACGTCTCCCGGCTCGCGGCGCCGCTCTCCGTCTTCCTGGCCGTCCTGCTGACCGGGCTGGGCGCGATCGCGCTGGCCGGGGCGGCGGCGCGGCTGACCGGCCGGGTGCTGGCGGCACGGACCTCCCGTCCCGCGGTGCTGATCGCGGCGGAGCGGCTGCGCGACGACCCGTGGGCGGCGGCCCGTACGCATGCGGCGGTGCTGCTGGTGACGGTGGTGGGGACCGGGTTCGTGGGGGTGCGGGCGGGGCTGCTGGACGAACTGAACGGCGCGACCGGCCTCGCGGAGTCGATGGACTTCTACACCACCGGCATCGATCTGACCGCCGCCGCGATCGGGGTGGGGCTGCTGATCACGCTGTGCGCGCTGGCGGTCGGCGCCGCCGAGTCCCTGGCGACCCGGCGGCGGGGTCTGGCCGCGCAGTCGGCCGCCGGTGTCCCGCGCGCGGTCCTGGGCCGGGCGCTGCTGCTGGAGACCGCCCTGCCGCTGGCCCCGGCCATACTGCTGGCGGCGACCGGCGGGCTGGCCATCGGCATCGCCTACGGATCCCTGGTGAGCGGAGGACTGACCGTCCCGTGGGCGGCACTCCTGGTCCCGACCGGCGTGTACGCGGCCTCCCTCCTGGCCTCGGCGACCTCCCTACCACTCCTGAGCAGATCGGTACGGGCCTCCGAACTGCGGTACGGGTGACGACGGGCGGGGGCCTCTCGGGGCGCGGGGGTTGTCGGCTCCTCGGGGCGCGGGGCGCCGGGCGCCGGGCGCCGTCCGGCGGGGTCGTGGGCCGGGGAGGGCGGCCGGGGTCGCGGGCCGGGGTCGGCGCGGGGCCTCAGGCCCCTGGGGGTCGGTCGTGGGCTGTGCCGGGCGCAGGGGCCCGGGCCCGAGGTGGTGGGCATTCCCGGGCCTGCGGCATCGGGCCCGAGGTGGAGGGCGAGGGCCTTGCCAGGCACGGGACCGCCGGGCCCCGGGGTCGGCCGTGGCCGTACCGGGTGCTTCGGCCCCGGGCCCGGCCCGAGGTCGAAGCTCTCCCTGGCGCCCCGCGGCCGGGCCCACGGGCCGTGCGGGGCGGGACGGACCGCCGTCGCCGGGCCCCCGGGCGGGGGTCTCCCCCGGGGCCGGGCGTCAAGGGCTCCTCGGGGGCACACGGCCGTGGGCCCCCGACGCCGTCGGCCCGAGCGCACCGGCAGGCGGGACCACGGGACGTACGGAGCACCCATGAGCCGGGGGCGACCAAGAGGCGGAGGCCGAACTGCTCTACGGGTAACACCCGCCGGAGGCGGGGTGTCGCGGGCAGAGGTCAGGGGCGCAGTCCCTCCGGGGCGCGGGGCCCCGGCCCCGACGTCGAAGTCCTCCCGGGCGCCCAACGGGCGGACCCACGGGCCGTGCCGGGCGGGACGGACCGCCGTCGGCCGGGGGACCCGGGGGCGGGGGTCTCCCCGGGGGGCCGGGCGTCAAAGGTCCCTCGGGGCACACCGGCGTTGGCCCTCCCTTGCGCACCGGCAGGCGGGACCACGGGACGTACCGAAGAGGGTCAGAGAGACAGGGTGGACCGGGGCGGACGGGGGTCTCCCCGGTCCACCCCGGGGCGGGGCCCAGGCCGTCGCAACCCCCGAGCCCCCGGTGCCGGGCCCACCGCCCGGGCGGGGCCGTCGTAGGCCCTCCCGGGCGCGCCGACCGGCGGCCCACTGGCCGGGCGGACCCGGACGGACCGCCATGGGCGGCCATGGATCGAGGGACCGGAGGGTCCCGGCGGGACCGGAGTGGACGGGCCGGGGTCGCCGGGGCGGGTCGGGCAATGCGAAGGCCCGGGTCGTCAGGCGGAGATGCCGTCGATCCGGGCCAGAGCGTCGTCCGCGCCGTACGGCTGCAAGTACGGCATCCAGCGCGGGTCCCTGTGCCCGGTGCCGATGATGCGCCAGGCCAGGCCGGTGGGCGGGGCGGGTTTGTGGCGCAGGCGCCAGCCGATCTCACCGAGGTGGCGGTCGGCTTTGACGTGGTTGCAGCGGCGGCAGGAGGCCACCACGTTGTCCCAGACGTGTTTGCCCCCGCGTGAGCGCGGGATGACGTGGTCGACGCTGGTGGCGACGCCACCGCAGTACATGCACCGCCCCCCGTCACGCGCGAAGAGCGCTCGGCGGGTCAGTGGAACGGGCCCCCTGTAGGGGACCCGGACGAAGCGCTTGAGCCGGACCACGCTGGGTGCGGGGACGGTGACGGTGGCACTGTGCAGGAACGCGCCGGACTCTTCAAGGCATACGGCCTTGTTCTCCAGTACGAGCACCAGCGCGCGGCGGAGCGGTACGACGCCGAGTGGCTCGTACGACGCGTTGAGGACCAGGACATGCGGCACGGATGCCTCCTTGTACGCCGGCGACGCGTGGCTCGCGCCGGGACGATCTGTCAACAGTCTCCCCTCATGCCTGGTGGAAGCGCCACCATGTCCTGGTAACGGGCTGGGAGTGTTTTCGACCACACCCCGATCCGTCCCCGGGGGCCGCGACCGCCCGTCCCACCAGTTCATACCGGGGTGAGGCCCGTCTCTCCCCCGGCCGTGACGGCGATCCCCGCGCCGGGCCCGGCTAATGTGGGTGGCTCCGCCGCCTCGGTGACCTTTTCGTGACCTTGAAGCCGCTCGCAGTCGAAGACAGCGAAATCGAAGACATCCACCGTGGAGAGACGGGGCGCGCGGACCACCGCACCAGGAGGTACCCGCTGTGTCGTCCCTGTCCGTTCTGCTCGCCCCCGTGCTGCCGGCCTCGGCGTCCTCGCCGTCGCCCTCACCGTCGGAGTCGGAGACGACCGGACCGGCCGTGCCCTCACTGAAGGACGCGCACGAGAGCGCGACGAACGCGGCGAGCTGGGTGGAGCAGAACTGGTCGACCTGGCTGGCGATCGGGCTGCGGGTGCTGCTGATCATCGCGATCGCGGTGGTGCTGCGGGTGGCGGTGCGGCGGGCGATCACCAAGCTGATAGACCGGATGAACCGCACCGCGCAGGCGGTGGACGGCACCGCGATCGGCGGGCTGCTGGTCAATGTGGAGCGGCGCCGTCAGCGCTCGCAGGCGATCGGCTCGGTGCTGCGGTCGGTGGCGAGCTTCCTGATCCTCGGCACGGGCGGGCTGATGATCCTGTCCACGTTCGAGATCAATCTGGCCCCGCTGCTGGCGTCGGCCGGTGTCGCGGGCGTGGCGATCGGCTTCGGCGCCCGCAATCTGGTGACCGACTTCCTCTCCGGTGTCTTCATGATCCTGGAGGACCAGTACGGCGTCGGCGACTCCATCGACGCGGGGGTGGCCTCGGGCGAGGTGATCGAGGTCGGACTGCGGGTGACGAAACTGCGCGGCGACAACGGTGAGATCTGGTACGTCCGCAACGGCGAGGTCAAGCGGGTCGGCAACCTCTCCCAGGGCTGGGCCACGGCGGGCGTCGATGTCACCGTGCACCCCTCCGAGGACCTCGACCAGGTGAAGGCGGTGCTCACCCGGGTCGGCGAGGAGCTGAGCAAGGAGGAGCCCTGGAACGAGATGCTGTGGGGGCCGGTCGAGGTGCTGGGCCTGGACAGCGTCCTGATGGACTCCATGGTCGTCCGGGTCACCGCCAGGACCATGCCCGGCAAGTCCCTCGCCGTGGAACGCGAACTGCGCTGGCGCATCAAGCGCGCCTTCGACGCCGAGGGCATCCGCCTGGTCGGCGGTCTCCCCGTCCAGCTGGACTCGGGCCCCGAACCCGACCCGACGGCCGGCATGTCCGCCCCTTCCGCCTTCGCCAGCACGACATCCCCCCAGTCCACGGCGGCCTCACCGATACCGCCGCCGAACATCACCAAGTAGGGGACACGGTCGGATCGCGCAATCGGCGCATGATCAGCCGGGCCGGGATCCGGCCGGCCGATCGTGCGCCGGTGAACGCGATGCACACGAAGCGGTGTGCCAGGCGTGTGCCTGGTGCGTGCCTGGTGTGTGCCTGGTGTGTGCCTGGTGCGTGTCTGGCTCTTGTGCGGTCAGCGGGCGGCGAGGGTCTCGGCGGCTTCCGCCTCGTCGGTGACCGCGGGTGCTGTGTTCTTGGGGCCGCGGAAGACGATGTGGACGAGCAGGGCGCCCATGACGGCGGTGCCTGCCCACAGGGACTGCTGCCAGCCGTCTACGAAAGACTGCTGGGCCGCGTGGAGCAGGTCCGGAGCGTGCGGGCCTGCGGTGCCGGCCGCTTCGACCGCGTTGGCAACGCCTTCGCGGGCGGTGTCCGCGGTTCCTTCGGGGATGCCTTGCAGCCGGTTGTCGATGGCGCCGCGGTAGCCGTTGGCCAGCAGCGCGCCGAGCAGAGCGACTCCGAGTGCGGTGCCGAACTCGCGGGTGACGTCGTTCAGGGCGGAGGCCACACCCTGCTCGGCGCGTGGCAGGGAGGCGGTGATGGCGGTGGTGGACGGGGTCATCGACAGGCCCATGCCCACGCCCATGGCGAGCAGTCCGGGCAGGACGGACAAGTAGCCGCCCTCGACGGAGACGAGCAGCGCCATGAGCCCGAGGCCGAGCCCGCCCAACGCGATGCCTGCCGCCATGGTGATACGGGAGCCGATGCCCGCGGCGAGCCGGGGGGCCAGCCCGGAGGTGACCATCATCATGACGGCCATGGGCATCATGGCGGCCGTGGACAGCAGCCCGGACCAGCCGAGCACGGCCTGGAAGAACGGGAAGAGGACCACGCCGATGCCCGCCTGGACACCGAAGACCACCAGCAGCGTGATCGAGCCGCCGCTCAGACCGCGCTCGCGGAACAGCCGCACGTCCAGCAGCGCGCTGTCGCGGCGGTGCAGCTCCCAGGCCACGAAGCCGAGGACGGCGAGCAGACCGACGGCGAGGCTGATCAGGGTGACGGGGGCGGTCCAGCCGCGTTCGGGGCCTTCTTGCAGGACGAAGATGAGGCCGGTCACGGCGAGGGTGGAGAGCAGCGCGCCGACGGTGTCGAAGCGGTGGGCCGAGGTCTCGCGGGAGTGGGGAACCGCCTTCGCCGTCAGGGCCAGGGCCGCGAGGATCAGGGCCACCGGCAAAGCGAACAGCCAGCGCCAGGAGGCGACGTCGACGAGGAGGGCGGAGAGGAACATGCCCAGGATGCCGCCACCGCCGGCGACGCCGGTCCATACGCCGATCGCCTTGCCGCGTTGTTCCGCGGGGAAGGTGGAGGTGATGACGGCGAGAGTGATCGGCATGATCATCGCGGCGCCGATACCGCCGGCGACGCGGGCGGCGATCATCACCTCTGCCGTGGGGGCCAGGGCCGAGACGACGGTGGCGACGCCGAACACGCCCAGTCCGGCGAGGAGCATGGGCTTGCGGCCCAGGCGGTCGCCGATGGCGCCGAGCGGCAGCAGCAGGGCGGCCAGGGCGAGGGTGTAGATGTTGATGATCCACAGGACCGTGTTCTGCGAGGCCCCGAACTCCACGGCCAGGTGGGTCTGCGCGACGTTCAGCCCGGACACCGAGGCGATGACCGACATCAGCGCGAGGGAGACGGCGATCAGGACCGTCCGCAGCTGACGCGCGTCCGGGCCGCCTTCGCCCCTGACGGGCGCGGCGTGTGGGGGCTGGGGTGTGCTCATGGATTCCTCACAAAATGGGTATGCCGAGCCGACGCCGGGCAGGGCCGGTCGGCCCCGCCGTGCCCCCGCCGGTCACCACTGCGCCGACGGTCCCACCGGGCAGTGCGTCGCTCGCGTTCGCGTACGGAGAAGTCGTCGCGGTCACCGCCCTGCCCTCCTGGTTTCGTCGTGCGTGGTCCCCGGGAGGTGCGGGCCAGCTGGGACACGACGCTAACCCCGCATTGCATCCAAGGCATACAATGTTGCTCATGACGCAAGAGAATGGAGAGCTGGACAGCCTCGTACGCAAACGCATCCGTGCGCTGCGGGTGGCACAGGGCCTGTCACTGGAGGAACTGGCCGCCCGCGCCCACCTCAGCCAGTCCTCGCTGAGCCGCATCGAGAACGGCCCGCGCCGCCTCGCGCTGGATCAACTGGTCACCCTCGCCCGCGCCCTGGACACCACGCTGGATCAGCTCGTGGAAACCGCCACCGACGACGTCGTCACCAGCCCGACGGTCGACGGCGCCCACGGCCGGCTGCGCTGGAACCTGAAGGCCGACCCCGGCATGAGCGTGGTGCGCCAGCGCCTGACCGACCCCCCGCCCGACAACCCCGCCCGCATGCGCGCCCACCCGGGGCGCGAGTGGCTCGTCGTGCTGTCCGGCACCGCGATCCTCCTGCTCGGCCGGCGCCGCTTCCGTATCGAGACCAACCAGGCCGCCGAGTTCCCCACGATGATGCCGCACGCGATCGGCGCCGAGGGCGGGGTCTGCGAGATCCTGGGCCTCTTCGACCGCGACGCCCGCCGCGGCCACCAGCGCGACGACGGCGACGCTCAAGGCCCTCCCGCGTGACGGCGCGAGCCGTGCGACACCCCCGGCAGCGGCGCCTTCGCGTGTCGGCAGCACCGGCGGCGGACACCGCGCCGCCCATCGGCCCCTGACCCTCGCCCGGCCTCCCCGCCCCCGTAGGTAACGACTCCGTTGCCTCGGGGGCGCTGTCTCTTGACGGGTTCCTCGCAGCGGGATTACGTTCTGTCAACCGAGCCGGATAGGAAAGTTTCCTAACAGTGCTTTCCCGTACGGCTCATCGCGCCCCGGCGACCGGGGATGGACGTGTCGTCCACGTCGCTGCCAAGCTGACCCGACGATCATGCGAGAGGCAGGTGTCGAGCCCATGGCTGGAACGGCCGGTACGCCGGGCACCCCGCGGGTCCTGCGGGCCATGAACGACCGGGCCGCGCTGGATCTGCTCCTGGAGCACGGGCCGCTGTCCCGTACCCGGGTCGGCAAGCTCACCGGGCTGTCCAAACCCACCGCCTCCCAGTTGCTGGCCCGGCTGGAGGCCGCGGGGCTGGTGCGCGCCACCGGCACCAGCGAGGGCCGCCCCGGGCCGAACGCCCAGCTCTACGCCGTCGATCCGACCGCCGCCCACGCCGCGGCGCTGGATGTGACACCCGGCCGGATCCGCGCCGCGGTCGCCGACATCACCGGCCGTACCGTCGGTGAGCACGCCCTGCCCACCCCCGGCAGACGCCCCGCCACGACCGTCGTCCGCCAGGTCACCGACGCCCTCGACGGCGCCGTGAAGGCCGCCGGACTGACCCGCGCCGACATCCACCGGCTGGTCATCGGCACCCCCGGCGCCTTCGACCCCGGCACCGGCCGCCTCCGTTACGCCTCCCACCTGCCCGGCTGGCACTCCCCCACGCTCCTCGAAGAGCTGGCCGTCGCCCTGCCGATGCCGGTGGAGTACGAGAACGACGTCAATCTCGTCGCCCTCGCCGAACAGCGGCTCGGCGCGGCCCGCGGCCACGACGACTTCGTCCTGCTGTGGAACCAGGAGGGCCTCGGCGCCGCCCTGGTCCTAGGGGGCCGGCTGCACCGCGGCTGGACCGGCGGCGCGGGCGAGGTCGGCTTCCTGCCGGTCCCCGGAACCCCGCTGGTCCGCCATGTCACCAAGGCCAACAGCGGTGGCTTCCAGGAACTGGCCGGTTCCCAGGCCGTCCCGAGGCTCGCCGCCGAACTCGGCTTCACCGACCTTCCCTCCGGCGACTACTGCGAGGTCGCCGCCGCGCTCGTCGAGCAGGCCGTGGAGCGGGACACCGCCCGCGACCGGCTGCTCCTGGAGACCTACGCGACCCGCCTCGCGACCGGTCTCGCCTCCCTCGTCTCCGTCCTCGACCCCGAACTCGTCGTCCTCAGCGGCTCCGCGCTCACCGCCGGCGGAGAACGGCTGCGCGCCCTCGTCCAGGCCGAACTGGAGGAGCTGGCCGCTCCCCGGCCCCGGCTGGTGGTGGGCGACGTGACCGAACACCCCGTCCTGCGCGGCGCCCTGGAAAGCTCGCTCGCGACCACCCGCGACGAGGTCTTCGACACCCTCTCGCTCCGCTGACGGACCCTACGGACCCTCCGAGACCCCGGGACCGACGAAACCCCGGGACCGACAAGACCCCGGGCCGACGGGACCCCGGACCGACAAGACCCCGGGCCGACGAGAGCCCGGACCCGCCGAAGCCCCGGACCGCCGAAGCCCCCGCCTCACCCAGACTCCCGGCCCCGTACCCCCCGGCCCCGTACGCACGTACTCACGGCCCCGTACTCACAGCCCCGCGAAGATCACCGCGGCCCGCACCTGGCGGGTCGTACGGCACCTCACGCCCTCATGAGGGCGCTCCCCGTCCACCCCCTTCCCCAGGAGACCCCGCCATGCCCGGCATATCAAGAAAAGTCGTAGCGGCCCTGGCCGCGTCCGCCTCGCTCGCCCTGCTCGCCACCGCCTGTACCGGGTCGGCCGAATCCGGCGCCTCCGACGACCCCGACGCCAAGACCACCCTCACCTTCTGGCACGGCTGGAGCGCCCCGGGTGAGGTCAAGGCGATCGAGGACAACATCGCCCGCTTCGAGAAGGCCCACCCCAACATCAAGGTGAAGGTCGTCGGCAACATCAACGACGACAAGCTCAACCAGGCCCTGCGCGCGGGCGGTTCCAAGGGCCCGGACGTGGTGTCGTCCTTCACCACGGCCAACATCGGCAAGTTCTGCTCCTCGGGCGCCTTCCTCGACCTCAAGCCCTTCATCGAGAAGGACAAGCTCGACCTCGACACGATCATCCCGAAGCCGATGCTGGAGTACACCCAGTTCGAGGGCACCCGCTGCGCGCTGCCGCTGCTGGGTGACGCGTACGGCCTCTACTACAACAAGGACGCCTTCGAGGAGGCGGGCATCGAGGCGCCGCCGAAGACCTGGTCGGAACTGACCGAGGTGGCGAAGAAGCTGACCAAGTCCAAGGGCGACAGCTACGAGCAGCTCGGGTTCATGCCGAACTACCACGGCTACGAGACCGTGGTCGACCACTACATGTCCCAGTGGGACCACACCTACTTCGACGCCGACGGCAAGTCCACCATCGCCAAGGACCCGGCGTTCGCGGAGATGTTCACGTACCAGAAGAGCCTGGTGGACGAACTGGGCGGGTTCTCGAAGCTGGAGAAGTACCGCAACACCTTCGGCGACGAATGGGGCGCCAAGCACCCCTTCCACACCGGCCAGGTGGCGATGCAGCTCGACGGCGAGTGGCGGCTCGGCATGGCCAAGGACGCCGGGGTGGACTTCGAGATCGGCACCGCGCCGATGCCGGTCGCGGACGACGAGGTGGCCGAGTACGGCAAGGGCTTCCTGTCCGGCACGGTCATGGGCATCGCCCCGCAGAGCGAGAAGCAGAACGCGGCCTGGGAGCTGGTGAAGTACATGACGACGGACACCGACGCCGTCGTGGCCTTCTCCAACGCGATCCGCAACGTCCCCTCCACCCTGGAGGCGCTGAAGTCGCCCGACCTGAAGCACGACCCGGAGTTCCAGACCTTCCTGGACATCGCCCAGCACCCGCAGTCGAACACCCCGCCGGCCTCGGTCAACGGCTCGACCTACCAGCAGACCCTCCAGGACTTCGGCTACCAGTTCGAGTCGGGCAAGGAGAAGGATCTCCAGGCCGGTCTGGAACGGACCGCCCGGCAGATCGACCGCGACATCGAGCAGGCGAAGTAGCGGTCGATGGCCACGCACACGCTCCGCGCGAAGCGCCGGAACTCGGCGCTTCGGACGGCGGCCTTCCTGTCACCGTGGATCATCGGCTTCAGCGTCTTCTTCGCCTATCCGCTGGTGTCCACCGTCTACTTCTCCTTCATGAAGTACGACGGGTTCGGCGTCCCGGAGTTCCGGGGCCTGGACAACTGGACGTATGTCTTCCAGGACTATCCGATGTTCTGGCCGGCGCTGCGCAACACCTTCTGGCTGGTCCTGGTCATGGTGGCCTGCCGGGTGGTCTTCGGACTGGGCGTCGGACTGCTGATCACCAAGATCAAGACGGGTGCCGGGGTCTTCCGCACCCTGTTCTACCTGCCCTATCTCGCCCCTCCGGTGGCCGCGACCCTGGCCTTCGTCTTCCTGCTCAACCCCGGTACCGGACCGGTCAACACCGTGCTGGAGAACCTGGGGCTGCCCGCGCCCGGCTGGTTCACCGACGCCGACTGGTCCAAGCCCGCGCTCACCATGCTCGCGGTGTGGGGCGTCGGCGACCTCATGGTCATCTTCATGGCGTCCCTGCTCGACGTGCCCAAGGAGCAGTACGAGGCGGCCGAGCTGGACGGGGCGTCGCCCTGGCAGCGGTTCCGGTTCGTGACCCTGCCCAACATCTCGCCGATCGTGCTGTTCGCGGTGGTCACCGGCGTGATCCAGACGATGCAGTACTACACCCAGCCGCTCGTCGCCGGAAAAGTCGCCTCCGGCATCATCGGCGGCTCGGGACAGGCTTTCGAACCGGGCTATCCGGAGAAGTCCACCCTGACCCTCCCCCAGCTCGTCTACAACCTCGGCTTCCAGCGCTTCGACTACGGCGCCGCCTGCGTCGTCGCACTGGTGCTGTTCGCCCTGTCCATGGCGTTCACCGCACTGCTGATGCGCCGCAGGGGCGGACTGATCTCGGCAGGTGAACGATGACCCGGACCGTGAAAAGAGCCGGCCGACCGGACCGGCCGGACCGACCCGAACAGCCCGACCAGCCCGCACGATCCGTGACGACCCACGACACGCCCGGCCCCACCCCCGCCCACCGCGCCGCCCGCCGCCGGGCCCTCCTGGAGTGGATCGCGGTGCACTCCCTCGGGGTGGCCGCCGCGCTCTTCTTCGTCCTGCCGTTCGTCTTCGTGGTGCTCACCTCGCTGATGGACGACCAGCAGACCCTCACCCGCGACCTGATCCCCACCACCTGGCAGTGGGACAACTACACCAAGGTCCTGGACGCCCCCGGCTTCCTGACCTGGTGGCGCAACACCCTGCTCTACGCCGGACTGGGCACGCTCCTGACGGTCGTGTCGTCCATCCCGGTGGCGTACGCGCTCGCCAAGTTCCGCTTCCGGGGCCGCCATCTCTCCCTGCTGATGGTGATCTCGATGATGATGCTGCCGCCGCAGGTCGTCATCATCCCGATGTACCTGTTCTGGGCCAAGCAGATGGACCTCACCGGCACCTTGTGGCCGCTGATCATCCCGATGGCGTTCGGCGACGCGTTCTCCATCTTCCTGTTGCGCCAGTTCCTCCTCACCATCCCCGACGAATACCTCGACGCCGCGCGCGTCGACGGCTGCGGCGAACTGCGCACCCTGATCAAGGTCGTGCTGCCGATGGCCAAGCCGGGCATCGCGGCCGTCGCCCTGTTCCAGTTCTTCTACGCCTGGAACGACTACTTCGGACCGCAGATCTACGCCTCCGAGAACCCGGGTGCCTGGACCCTGAGTTACGGCCTGGAGTCCTTCAAGGGCGCGCACCACACCGACTGGAATCTCACCATGGCCGCGACCGTGCTGGTCATGGCCCCTGTGATCCTCGTGTTCTTCTTCGCACAGAAGGCGTTCGTCGAAGGCGTCACACTCACCGGAGTGAAGGGTTAGCACGCGATGAAACTCACCGTGGTCGGCGGAGGGTCGACCTACACACCCGAGCTGATCGACGGGTTCGCGCGCTTGCGCGACACCCTGCCGATCGAGGAGCTGGTCCTGGTGGACCCGGCCCCGGAACGGCTGGAACTGGTGGGCGGGCTGGCCCGGCGGATCTTCGCCAAGCAGGGGCACGGCGGGCGCATCGTGACCACCTTCGACCTGGACGCGGGCGTCGACGGCGCCGACGCCGTCCTGCTGCAACTGCGCGTCGGCGGCCAGGCCGCCCGCGAGCAGGACGAGACCTGGCCGCTGGAGTGCGGCTGCGTCGGCCAGGAGACCACCGGCGCGGGCGGCCTCGCCAAGGCGCTGCGCACGGTCCCCGTGGTCCTCGACATCGCCGAACGGGTCCGCCGTACCAACCCGGACGCCTGGATCATCGACTTCACCAATCCGGTCGGCATCGTCACCCGCGCCCTGCTCCAGGCCGGGCACAAGGCGATCGGGCTGTGCAATGTGGCGATCAGCTTCCAGCGCCGGTTCGCCGGACTGCTGGGCGTCGCCCCGTCGGAGGTCCACCTCGACCACGTGGGCCTCAACCACCTCACCTGGGAGACCGGGGTACGGCTCGGCGGCCCCGCGGGCGAGGACGTGCTGCCGTCGCTGCTGGCCGCCCACGGCGAGTCCATCGCCGCCGATCTGCGGCTCCCGCACCCCCTGGTGGACCGGCTCGGCGTGATCCCGTCGTACTACCTGCGCTACTTCTACGCCCACGACGAGGTGGTCGAGGAACTGCGCACCAAGCCCTCGCGCGCCGCCGAGGTCGCGGAGATGGAACGGAACCTGCTGAAGATGTACGCCGATCCGGCCCTGGACGAGAAGCCCGCGCTGCTCGCCAAGCGCGGCGGGGCCTACTACTCGGAGGCCGCGGTGGACCTGGCGGCGGCGCTGCTCGGCGCCGGCGGCAGCCCGTACCAGGTCGTCAACGCCCGCAACGGCGGGACGCTGCCGTTCCTGCCGGACGACGCGGTGATCGAGGTCCAGGCGGCCGTGGGCCCCAAGGGTCCCGCCCCGCTGCCGGTGACCGCCGTGGACCCGCTGTACGCCGGGCTGATGGCGAACGTCACCGCCTATGAGGACCTGGCGCTGACCGCGGCCCTGCACGGCGGCCGGGAACGGGTCTTCCGGGCCCTGCTGGCCCATCCGCTGATCGGCCAGTACCGGTACGCCGAGCAGCTCACCGACTCGCTGATCGCGCACAACCGGGAGCACCTCGCGTGGGCATGAGCGCAGCGGTCCTCGCCGTCGACGCGGGGAACAGCAAGACCGACGTCGCGGTCGTGGCGGGTGACGGCGAACTCCTCGCCCGGGCCCGCGGCGGCGGCTTCCGGCCCCCCGCGGTCGGGGTGGACGCGGCGACGGACGTCCTGGCCGAGGTGGTGGGACGGGCCTTCGCCGCGGCCGGGGTCGACTCGGTCGCCCATGTCTCGGCGTGTCTGGCCAACGCCGACTTCCCGGTGGAGGAGGAACAGCTCGCGGCGGCCGTCCACGCGCGCGGCTGGGGCCGGACGGTCGACGTCCGCAACGACACCTTCGCCATCCTGCGCTCCGGGGTCACCGAGCCGCTCGGGGTCGCCGTGGTGTGCGGCGCGGGCATCAACTGCGTCGGCATGCGCCCGGACGGACAGGTCGCCCGCTTCCCCGCCATCGGCCGGCTCTCCGGCGACTGGGGCGGCGGCTGGGGCCTGGCCGAGGAGGCGCTGTACCACGCGGCCCGCGCCGAGGATGGCCGGGGCGGGCCCACCGCGCTCGCCCGCGCCCTGCCGGAGTACTTCGGACTGCCCTCCATGCAGGCCCTCATAGAGGCGCTCCACTTTGAACACATCGCCCAGCAGCGCCGCTACGAACTCGCCCCCGTCCTCTTCCGCACGGCCGCCGAGGGCGATCCCGTCGCCCGCCGGCTGATCGACCGGCTCGCCGAGGAGATCGCCACGATGGCCACGGTCGCCATGACCCGCCTCGGCCTCCTGGAGGAGGAGACCCCGGTGGTCCTCGGCGGCAGCATCCTCGCCGCCCGGCACGAACAACTCGACACGGGCGTACGGGACCTGCTGGCCGAGCGCGCCCCGAAGGCCGTGCCCCGGGTGGTGACGGCCAGTCCGGTACTGGGCGCGGCGCTGCTGGGCCTCGACGAGGCAGGGGCGGGGGCGGCGGCCCGGGAACGGCTCCGCGAGCACTTCACCCGGCCGTAGCGCACCGGGCCGTTCGGCGCCCCGGGAGCCCCCTTCGCGCCCCGCCCCCCGCTCGGACGCTCCGTCCGCGCGGGGGGCGGTTCCATGTGGTCCGGACGTGTGGGAACCGAACCGATCCCACCGGCGTATTCATGGAAAGGGAGCGCTGCGGGAATCAAGATCCATGCAAGCCCGATGCGAAGGTCGGCCCCGGCAGGGATACTTGCGGCGACGGAGGGCCATGGGGGAGGTCGAGGCAGTGACACAACCGCCCAGCAGCAGCACGGTGCCACCGGGCGCGGCCGGGGGTCCCGGCACGCCCGCCGTGCCCGGGGCCGGGCCCCGGACCGGGCAGGTCCTGCCGTCCCAGCCGGGCCCGGTCGCCCCGTCCGGCGCCCCGTCCGGCGCTCCGGCCGCCGCACCGGCGCAGGCGCCGCCCCCGTCGCCCGTCGTACCCCGCCGCACGGCCTTCGCCGAGGGCGTGGACCGGGTGCGCGCGGCGGCCACGACCGAGCCCGGGCGGCTGCGCCTCATCGGCGCGATGCTCGCCCTCGTCGTCATCGCGTTCGGCGGGGTCACCGCCTGGCAGACCGACGGACGCGCGACCGCCGCCGACGACGTGCTCCACACCAGCCAGCCCCTCAGTTCCGCCGCCGCCGACGTCTACCGCTCGCTGGCCGACGCCAACACGGCCGCCTCCAGCGGCTTCCTGGCGGGCGGTCAGGAGACGAAGGAGTCCCGCGAGCGGTACGAACAGGGCATCCGCAAGGCCGCCGAGGGCCTGGTGCGCGCGGCCAACAGCTCCGAGGCCGGCTCCGACTCGGCGCAGACCATCGCCGAACTGAGCCGGCTGCTGCCGGAGTACAAGGGCCTCATCGAGCGGGCCCGCGCCAACAACCGCCAGGGCTACCCGCTGGGCGGCGCCTACCTGCGGTACGCCAACGACACGATGCAGACCGAGATGCTCCCGGCGGCCGAGGCGCTGTACTCGACGGAGAACCGCAGGCTGGCCGCCGACTACGACGACGCGACGCCCTACCCGTGGGCCGCCATCGCGCTCGGCGTGCTCGCCCTCGGCGCCCTCGGCTGGGCCCAGCACCGCACCTACCGGCGCACCAACCGGGTCCTCAACCACGGCATGGTCGCGGCGTCGGCGGCCACCGCGGTGGTGCTGCTGTGGCTGCTCGCCGGGCACAGCGTGGCCCGCGCCAACCTGGACGAGTCCTACGAGGACGGCGTCCGCTCGCTGAATGTGCTCACGGACGCGCGCATCGCCTCGCTGAAGGCCCGCGGCGACGAGAACCTCACCCTGGTCAACCGCGGCGCGGAGACCGTGGAGGTCCGTCCGGGCGAGTTCGAGGACAAGTTCGACGTCGCGTTCAAGGAGTCGATGCGGGACCTCGCCACCGCTCTGGAGGCCGCCGGGAGACTGGCCGACGGACAGGGCGAGGTTCCGGTGGCGGACGCCGCGAGCAATATGAAGGAGTGGCAGGACCGCCACGGCGAGGCGCGGGCCGCCGACGAGGCGGGCGACTACCAGACCGCGCTGGACCGGACCATCGGCACCGACAAGGACGACCAGGCGACCGGCGAGTGCTTCGACGCCGTCGACAGCAGTCTGGAGACGGCGCTCAAGCACGAGCAGGAGGAGTTCAAGCAGGCGGCCGAGGCCGGTCTGGGCGCGATGACCGGGCTCACGGCGGGCGCGGCGGTACTGGCCGTGCTGGGCGCGGCGGGCGCGGTCGTGGGCATCGGCCGCAGGCTTTCGGAGTACCGGTGAAAGGGGGCGTGACGATGCGGGCACGTCGGGTGCGGTCCAGTCTGAGGGGCTGGGGCGGCGTGGCCGCCATGGCGGTCGTCTGCGCCCTGGCCGCGCTGCTCACGCTGCTCCTGCCGCTGGCCGGGTCGCACGACGACCGTGCCGGTCTCGGCGGCTCCGGTGTCGCCGACGCCTCCCGGGTGAGGGCCGAGGAGTGCGAGAATCCGCAGGATCAGAGCCTCTCCCCGGACACCGCCGACGGGGCCTCGGTGCAGGCCATCAAGGACCGCGGGCATCTGCTGGTCGGTGTCGACCAGAACAGCCTCGGCTGGGGCTACCGCGACCCCAACAGCCAGGAGGAGACGGTCGAGCTGGAGGGCTTTGACATCGACCTCGCGCGCCGGATAGCGCAGGAGCTGCTCGGCGCCCCGGACAAGATCCGCTTCAAGGCGATCCCGACCAACCAGCGCATCGAGGCGATCGAGAGCGGCCGGGTGGACATGGTCGTCCGCACGATGACGATCAGCTGCACGCGCCTGGAGGACGTCTCCTTCTCCGCCCCGTACTTCCTGACCGGCCAGCAGGTGCTGGCGCCGAAGACCTCCCCGGTCGAGGGCTACGACGAGTCCCTCAAGGGGCAGCGGATCTGCTCGGCGGCCGGTTCGACGGCGTACGAGACCCTGGAGGCGGACCGGAAGGCGGGCGAACTGGCCGAGGGCGCGGACATCTCCACGACCGTCCCCAACCAGCTGGACTGCCTGGTCCGGCTGCAACTCGGCGAGGTCGACGCGGTGGTCACCGACGGCGCGCTCGCCGCGAGCCAGGCCGCGCAGGATCCGACGGTGGCGCTCAAGGGCCGCCGGTTCACCACCGAGTACTACGGCGTGGCGATGAAGAAGGACGCCGACGACCTGGTGCGCCGCGTCAACCGAATACTGGAGGAGTACCGCCAGGACGGCGGCTGGAAGGACTCCTACGACCGGTGGCTGTCGCCGACGATGGGCGCGAACTCGGAGTCCGCGACCCCACCCGACCCGAAGTACCGATGACCGGGTCCGTCCCGCTCGGTGACGGGGTTTCCTACGGGGTCCCCTGCGGGGTTTCCTGCGGGGTTTCCTGCGGAAGCGGTCGCGGGAGGCGGTCGGTGGAGGCGGTCGGCGGGTGGAGGCAGGGCTCGGCGGAGCTGGCGGCGGGCGAGGAGCGGTAGGCCACACGCAAGCGATACGCGGTAGGCCGCGCTCGGTGGGTCGGGTGGTGTACGGCGGGCGGTGGCGGGGAGCGGGACCTGGTGGGCAGACGGCGGCTGAGGCCGTGGTGGAGCGACAGCAGCGAGGGGTGATCGATGGGCGGCACGGGAGCCACCGGGCCGGTGATGGACCGGGACGAGGTGGACCGTGCGCTGGCGCGGCTCGGCGCGGAGCACGAGGCGATCGAGACGTCCCTGCTCGCCCTCCAGGACCACGCCGGGCGCAGACTCCTGGAAGGCGCCCAGCTCACCGGCGTCACCAAGGAGCGCTGGCAGTCGGCGGAGGCGTCGATCACGCTGCTGTGGACGTACTTCGACGCGTACACCGCCGCCCTGCGCACCGCGCGCGAGATCCGCTCCCGGCGCCGCTGGTCCTCGCGTGAGGACCTCACCGACCTGACCGAACTGCTGCGCGGCGAGTCCGTCACGGTCGCGGGCGGCGCGGCGACGGCGACCGCCCACGCGCTCACCCTGCACGGCACGGGCCGGCTCAGCCACAGCTTCACCCTGGCGGCGCTGGTGGACCGGATGAACGAGCTGTACGCGCGCTCGCTGGACATGGTGGTCGCGGCGGACGCGGTCTGGTCGGCGCTGCCCGCCCGTATCGATCTGCTGGCCGCCGAACTCCAGCGCACCCGCAAGCTGGCGCACTCCGTGGGCGTACGCCCCGGCGAGCATCCGGCCGGCGACGACCTGGAGCGCATCACCCGCACCCTGACCTCGCTGCGCGAACAGGTGGTGTCCGACCCGCTGGCGTTCTGGCAGGCGGCGGAGGGCAGTTCGGCGCCCGGCGGCGGCCGGCCGGACACCGCGGTCTACGACCGTGAGGCGCGCGCCCTGGACGAGGTGCGCCGTGAGATCGACGCGGTGCTCGGGGTGCGGCAGGACGCCGAGCAGCGGCTGATCCGGCTGCGGGACGTGCTCAGCCGCGCGGACCGCACCCTCGCCGAGGCACGCACCGCGCGCGGTGAGGTGCTGGCGAAGATCGCGGCGACGGAGGTGCCGGTGGTGAGCGGCCCGCCGACGGTGCTCCAGGAGCAGCTCGCAACGGCGGCCGAGTACCGTCGGCAGGGCCGCTGGCACCGGTTGTCGCCGCTGCTGGAGTCGCTGGAGGAGAAGGCCGAGGACGAACTGCTGCGCGCCCGGGAGTCGCTGACCGCGGTGACCGCGCCGCTGGCGGTGCGCGCGGAGCTGCGGGGCCGGCTGGACGCGTACCGGGCGAAGGTGACCCGGCACGGGCTGGCGGAAGATCCGCTGCTGGTGGAGCGGTACGACGCGGCCCGCCGCATGCTGTGGAGCGCGCCGTGCGATCTGCGGGTGGCGGAACAGGCGGTGCTGCGCTATCAGTGGGCGGCGGCCGAAGTGCTCGGTGGTGGACCGCAGGTGTCCGAGGACCGTAGGGGGTAGGGGGAGCGTCATGAGTGTCGGACAGGGGACGACCTGCCAGCGGCCGGGCTGCGGCGGGACCTACGAGGACGTGGGCGGCGGCGAGTTGTACTGCGACACGTGCGGGCTGGCGCCGGTCGTGTCGCCGACCGGCATGGTCGCCTCGCCGCCCACCGGGATCACCGGCGGTGGCCGCGGCTCGACCGGTACCGGCAGCTCGCGCGCGAGTTCCCGTACGTCGTCGCAGTCGTCGCAGTCGGCGAGGTCGCGCCGGTCGGTGTCGGGCCGGCTCTCGCGCTCGCTGTCGGGGCGGTCCACGAGCCGTTCGGTGTCGGTGCGCAGTTCGGGCTCCGGCACCGGGTCGGTGTCGCGGGGGCGGCTGGGCGCCGGGCTGGTGCAGGTGCCGCCGATCCCGCGGCCGGACCCGCGCGCGATGGTGCTGGAGAACCCGGAGGTGCCCGAGCGCAAGCGGTTCTGCTCCCGCTCGGACTGCGGGGCGCCGGTGGGCCGCGCGCGCGGCGAACGGCCGGGCCGTACGGAGGGCTTCTGCACCAAGTGCGGGCATCCGTATTCCTTCGTGCCGAAGCTGAAGACCGGCGATGTGGTGCACGGGCAGTACGAGGTGATGGGCTGTCTGGCCCACGGCGGGCTGGGCTGGGTCTATCTGGCCGTGGACCGCGCGGTCTCCGACCGGTGGGTGGTGCTCAAGGGCCTGCTCGACACCGGGGACCAGGACGCGATGGCCGCCGCGATCTCCGAGCGGCGCTTCCTCGCCGAGATCGAGCACTCCAACATCGTGCGGATCTACAACTTCGTGGAGCACCTGGACCAGCGCACGGGCTCGCTGGACGGGTACATCGTGATGGAGTACGTCGGCGGCAAGTCCCTCAAGGAGATCGCCAACGACCGCCGTACGCCCGAGGGGCGGCGCGATCCGCTGCCGGTGGAGCAGGCGTGCGCGTACGGCATCGAGGCGCTGGAGGCGCTCGGCCATCTCCACAGCCGTCATCTCCTGTACTGCGACTTCAAGGTCGACAACGCCATCCAGACCGAGGACCAGCTCAAGCTGATCGACATGGGCGCGGTCCGGCGGATGGACGACGACGAGTCCGCGATCTACGGCACGGTCGGCTACCAGGCTCCCGAGGTGGCGGAGACCGGCCCGTCGGTGGCGTCCGACCTGTACACGGTCGGCCGTACGCTCGCGGTGCTCACCTTCGACTTCCAGGGCTACACGAGTGTGTTCGTGGACTCGCTGCCCGACCCGGACAACATCGAGGTGTTCCGCCGGTACGAGTCCTTCTACCGGCTGCTGGTGCGCTCCACCGACCCGGACCCGGCCCGCCGTTTCGCCTCCGCCCAGGAGATGGCGGAGCAGTTGACGGGGGTCCTGCGCGAGGTGGTCTCCCTCCAGTCGGGCCGGGCCCGTCCCGCCCTGTCCACCCTGTTCGGTCCCGAACTGCGGGTGACGGACGCGGTGTTGTTCGCGGAGCTGGAGGGCGAGGTGTCCCGGCTGGGGGCCCGTCCGGTCCCGGGCCGCGCGGACCGGGCGGCCCGGGCGGGCCGCGTGGAGGGCCCGGGGGCGGCGAACGGGGCGCCGGCTCCGGCGGCCGGTGGGACGTCCGCCCCGGCGCTCGGGCCCGCAGCGGCGGGCCCCGCCGCGTCTGCCGTCCCGATCGCCGCCGGGACCGTCAGCGCGGTCCCGTCCGCCGCCGGGACCGTGGTCGTGGGCGTGGGCGTGGCGAACCGGAACCACGGCGGCGGGGCCCTCAGCGGTGGTTCCGCCGGGCCGGGCGGTGCGGCCGTCGCCGCGCCCCGGCTCGTCAGGGCCGTGGACACCACCGCCGCGTCGATCGCGCTGCCCGTGCCGCATGTCGACCCCGGCGATCCCAACGCGGGTTTCCTGGCGGGGCTGATGGCGTCCGCGGCCGGTGAGCTGGTCACCGCGCTCGCGGCGGCGCCCGCGCCCTCCATCGAGACCCGGCTGCGCCAGATCCGGGCCTGGTTGGAGCACGGCGACTCGGCCACCGCGCTGGAGGCCCTCGGCCGGCTGGAAGGGGAGCGGCCGGACGACTGGCGGGTGGTCTGGTACCGGGGCGTGGCCGCGCTGGCCACCGGTGACTTCGAGGGCTCGGCGCTCTCCTTCGACGCGATCTACGACGCCTTCCCCGGCGAGACCGCCCCGAAGCTGGCGCTGGGGGTGTGCGCGGAGGTGCTCGGTCAGCTCGACAACGCCGCCGAGTACTACCGGTTGGTGTGGACGACCGACCCGAGTTTCGTCAGCGCGGCGTTCGGCCTGGCGCGGGTCCAGCTCGCGGCGGGCGACCGGGCGGGTGCCGTACGCACGCTCGAATCCGTGCCGGAGGCGTCCATCCACTACACGGCCGCGCGGGTGGCCGCCGTCAGAGCCCGGCTGCGGCACCGTACGGCGATCGCCTCCGACGTGCCGTTCCTGGAGGATCTGAGCGCCGCCGCGGGGCAGGTCGACGCGCTCGACGCGTACGGTCTGGACGCGACCCGGCGCGAGCGGCTGGCGACCGAGGTGCTCGGCTCGGCCCTGGACTGGATACTCTCCGGTGACCAGGGTTCCGTCCCTCCTGCCGCCGGAGGACGGACGCTGCTCGGCAGTGGTCTGGACGAGCGGGGCCTGCGCTTCGGACTGGAGCGCGCGTACCGCACGCTGGCCCGCCTGGCGCCGGGCGGCGAGGAAAGGATCGACCTGGTGGAACGAGCCAACCGTTACCGCCCCCGGACGTGGGTGTAGTTGATGTCGCAGATGCCGAAGCAGGCCGCTGTGTCGCATTGCCCGAGCTGCGCGGAGCCGCTTGAGTCGGGTGACCGCTTCTGCGGTGCGTGCGGCTATGACCTGTCCGCCGTGCCGGCCCGGCCGGACGAGAACCCGACGCTGACACTGAACGGCGGTGCGCCGAGAGCGCCCGGCGCGGCCCCGGGCTGGCCCCAGCCCGCCGCCCCGGACCCCGCCGGCAGCCGCTCCACCCACCTCCCGACCGACCTCCCGGGCACGGACTCGGGCGGCTCACCGCTGTCGGGCGGCTCCCCCGTGCCGGGGGCCGCGCCCGGCGCGGTCGCGGGCGGGGTGCCCCCCCAGGCGTCGCGGGCGAGCACGGCGGGCCCATCGGGTGCGGCGGGTCCGGCAGGCTCAACGGGCACGGGCACGGGTGCGGGCGCCGGTTCCGGTGCCGGTTCGGGCGCGGGGGGCGTCCCGCCGGTCCCGGCCCAGTCGCCCGACTCCCGCGCGGCGGAGGTCCGTTTCGACCACCGCTCCGGTGCCGCCGGGCACCCCGCGGCACCGGCGCCCGGCGGGCAGGACGTGCCCTCGGCGGGCTGGGAGCCCGACGAGTACCCGCTCCAGGCCCCCGACCCCCGGATCGCGGAGCAGCAGCAGCCCGCGGCGGCCACGCCCGCCGTGTGTGTGGCGTGCCGGGCCGGGCGGGTGGACCACGACGGGTACTGCGAGAACTGCGGGCACGCCCAGCCGCGTGAACGCGACCACATGGAGCAGGAGTCGGGGCCGATCGCGGCCGTCAGCGACCGGGGGCTGCGGCACCACCGCAACGAGGACGCGTTCGCCGTCGGGCACACCGCGCTGCCGGACGGTTCCGCCGTCTCGCTCGCGATCGTCTGCGACGGCGTCTCCTCGGCGACCCGCCCGGACGACGCCTCGCTGGCCGCCTCCCGCGCGGCGAGCGAGACGCTGTTCGGGACGCTGCCCACCGGCGCGCATCCGCAGCAGGCGATGCACGACGCGATCGTGGCGGCCTCCCGCGCGGTCAACTCGCTGGCCAACGAGCCCGCGACCGCCCGTGAGCAGGCCCCGCACCAGAACGCCCCGGCCTGCACCCTGGTCGGTGCCGTCGTCACCGCCGGACTGCTCGTGGTCGGCTGGGTCGGCGACAGCCGCGCCTACTGGGTGCCGGACGACCGCACCTCACCGCCCGCCCGGCTGACCGAGGACGACTCCTGGGCCGCCCAGATGGTCGCGGCGGGCCTGATGAACGAGGCGGAGGCGTACGCCGACGAACGCGCCCACGCGATCACCGGCTGGCTCGGCGCCGACGCCTACGAACTGGAGCCGCACACCGCGTCCTTCAAGCCGGACCGGCCGGGCGTGGTGGTGGTCTGCACCGACGGCCTGTGGAACTACGCCGAGGCCGCCGACGAGATGGCCCGGGTCGTGCCCGCCGACGCGGCACTGCGCCCGCTGCACAGTGCCCAGGTGCTGGTCGGCCATGCCCTGGACGGTGGGGGCCACGACAACGTAACAGTGGCCGTCCTGCCGTTCCCGGTCCCGCCGCAGGGGGCAGGATCGGCGTGAGAGTCCGGCGCGCGGGCGGGAGAGCGCGCCGTCTCGACCGGCCGCCGCGGCGGCCCCGCGAGCGTACTGAACGTACGGAATGAGCGCCCGCGGACCGGAGGGGACCGGTCCGCTCACCGTCGTCGCCCCGCTCCGGGGCGGCCAAGGGGGGATGTGAGCAAGGATGGCCAATTTCTCGAAGTCCCACGTGCCGCAGTTCTCGGTGGACGTGTACCAGAACGAGTTCCTGCCGGAGGGCGGGCGCGAGGTCAGCGCGATCGTCACCGTGACGGCGACCGGCGGCGGCACCGTCGGCAGCGCCGCCGCCGCACCGCACCTCTACGCACCGGGCGAGGGCCCGTCCGCCGCCGTCGCGATCATGGTCGACTGCTCGGGGTCGATGGACTACCCGCCGGCCAAGATGCGCGGCGCGCGGGACGCCACGGCCGCCGCGATCGACACCCTGCGCGACGGGGTGCACTTCGCGGTGGTCGGCGGCACCCATGTGGCCACGGAGGTCTACCCGGGCGGCGGGCGGCTCGCGGTCGCCGACCCCGCCACCCGCGAGCAGGCCAAGCAGGCGCTGCGCCGGCTCAGTGCGGGCGGCGGCACGGCGATCGGCACCTGGCTGCGGCTGGCCGACCGGCTGCTGTCGGCCGCCGACGTCGAGATCCGGCACGGCATCCTGCTGACGGACGGCCGCAACGAGCACGAGTCGCCGGAGGAACTCCGGGCCGCGCTGGACTCCTGTGCCGGACGGTTCACCTGTGACGCGCGGGGCGTGGGCACCGACTGGGAAGTGAAAGAAGTCACAGGGATCGCCACGGCGCTGCTCGGCACCGCCGACATCGTCGCCGATCCGACCGGGCTCTCCGCCGACTTCACACAGATGATGGAGACGGCGATGGGCAAGGAGGTCGCCGATGTCGCGCTCCGGCTGTGGACCCCGGTGGGCACCACCGTGAGGTTCGTGAAGCAGGTCGCGCCGACCGTCACGGACCTCACCGCGCGCCGCACCGAGTCGGGGCCGCGCGCGGGCGACTACCCCACCGGTTCCTGGGGCGACGAGTCCCGTGACTACCACGTCTGCGTGGAGGTTCCCTCCGCCGGGCTGGGTCAGGAGATGCTCGCCGCCCGCGTCTCCCTGGTCGTCCCGGAGGCCGACGGTGCCGTGCGCAACCTCGGCGCGCAGGGTCTCGTACGGGCCGTGTGGACCGACGACATGGTCGCGTCCACGTCGATCAACCCTCAGGTCGCGCACTACACCGGGCAGGCCGAACTGGCGCACGTCATCCAACAAGGGCTTGAATTGCGCAAATCGGGAGATGTCGATGGGGCAACGGCCAAACTGGGCCGCGCGGTTCAGCTCGCCAGCGCCTCCGGCAACGCCGATACGGCGAAACTCCTTGCGAAGGTGGTGGACGTCGTGGATGCCTCGGCGGGTACTGTGCGACTGAAGGCGAAGGTCGCGGACGCGGACGAGATGACTCTCGAAACCCGGTCCACGAAGACGGTTCGCGTGAAGAAGTAGTCAGCAGACAGCCAGGAAGTAGCCAGTGCGGGGCCGGGCCGACAGGGTCCCGGACCGCAGCGAGCCCGGCCCCTCGGGGTGGGAGAAACCGGCCGTACGGCCGGACAGGAGAGGGGGAAGCGCCGACATGCCGACCTGCCCGAACGGACACCAGTCGGGTTCCGAGGACTGGTGCGAGGTCTGCGGTCACCGCATGGCCGGTGCCGTGCCCCCGCCTCCCCCGCCGCCACCGCCCGGGGGGTACGGCTTCCCGCCGCCCGCCGGCCAGGGCGCGCCCGCCGGCCGCCAGCCCGAGTTCTGCCCGCAGTGCCGCACGCCCCGCGAGGGGGCCGCGCCGTTCTGCGAGGAGTGCCGGTGGAACTTCCTGACCAACACCGCGACGTCGTACACCCCGGCGGCGACCCGGCCGCCGGGCGGCGGCCCGCCCCCGAGCTTCCAGACGGGCCCGACGTACGGCGGGGGTCCGGACTCCTACGACTACCAGGGCTCACGCCCCTCGCAGGTGAACCGGCCCGCCGAGCCGATCCCGCCCGGCGGCCCCTACGGTGACCCCGCCGGCCAGCGCCCGGGCCCGCCGGGAGCCCCCGGAGGCCCGGGGATGCCGGGTGGCCCGGGCGGCCCGGGCGGACCCGGCGCCGGTCCGGGGCAGGGCCCCGGCGGCCCCTTCGGCGGCCCTGGTGGACACGGCGGACCTCCTGGCCCCGGCGGCCCCTTCGGCGGGGATCCGTCACGCTCGCCCGTTCCGCCGCCGCCCGGTCCGGCCGTGACCGGCGGTGTCCCGTCGGCGTTCCAGCAGCCCGGCCCCCCGGGACCGCCCGCGCCTCCGGCCTCCCCCGGTTTCCCCCGGCAGCCGGCCGGTGGTCCGCAGTTCGGGGGCGGTGAGGACGACTGGGTGATCTCCCCGCCGTCGACCGGCCCCGGCGGACACGGCGGACACGGGGGACACGGCAGCCCTGGTGGACACGGCAACCCGGGTGCACACGGCGGCCCGGGCGGCCCCGCGGGCCCCGGCGGTCCGGTCGGTGGTGGCGGCTACGGCTACCCCCAGCCCGGTGCCACCCAGGCCCCGCCCGCGCCACAGCGTCCGATGACCTGGACGGCGACGATCGGCCCGGACCGTGACTACTTCCTGGCGATGATGCAGCGCTCCGGCCCGGAGGCGGCGGGGCTGAACCTGCCCGCGTACTCGCCGGAGCAGCAGCGCGCGCTGACCGGCAACCAGATCACCATCGGCCGCCGCCGCCACTCCACCGGCGAGACGCCCGACATCGATCTGTCGGTGCCGCCGGAGGACCCGGGCGTCTCGCACGCGCACGCGATGCTGGTGCAGCAGCCGGACGGCACCTGGGCGGTGGTCGACCAGAACTCGACCAACGGGACGACGGTGAACGGCTCCGAGGAGCCCATCCAGCCGTTCGTGCCGGTGCCGCTCCAGGACGGGGACCGGGTGCATGTGGGCGCCTGGACGACGATCACCGTCCGACGCGGCTGAGCGCCGCTGATCAACCCGGCAGGGGCCAGACGTAGGGGCCCTCCGGGTCGTCCAGCCACGCCCACGCCTGGTCACCGGCGAGGGTGATGCCGTAGCGCTCCCGCTCGGGGCGGCCCTCCTGCTCCCACAGGGCGTACGCCTCCTGCGGGCCGGGACCGGAGCGGGTGAGCGCGATCAGGAAGCGGTACAGGTCGTGCTCACGGCCCCGGCGCGGTACCCCGCCGAGTTGCGGCTCGCGCTCGGGCGGAGCGGCGCCGCGCAGGGGCACGAAGTAGGCGGGGGTGTCCAGGAAGCGTCCTTCGGCGTGGTCGGCGTCGGTCACGGTGAGCGCGATCAGCCCGGTGGCGAGCGGGGTGAGGATCCGGCCGCCGGGGCGGCACTGGGTGAGCCAGGCGCGCGGGACGGTGGACAGGGCGCAGGTGGCGATGATCCGGTCGTAGGGCGCGTGCTCGGGCACTCCGCGGAAGCCGTCGCCGGTGACGACGGTGGGGTGGTGTCCGGCGGCGGCGAGATGGCCGCGGGCGGCGTCGGTGATCTCCGGTTCCAGGTCGACGGTGGTGACGAGGGAGTCGTCGCGGAGGCGGTGCGCGAGCAGGGCCGCGTTGTATCCGGTGCCGGTGCCGATCTCCAGGACGCGGTCGCCGTCCCGGACCCGCAGTTCGGTGAGCATGCGGGCCATGAGGGAGGGCTGGCTGCTGGAGGAGAGCAGTTCGCCGTCGCGGAGCCGGGTGGCGAGCGGGCTGTCCGCGTAGGCGCCGATCAGCCAGCGCTCGCGGGCCACCGGGTCGGCGCTCTCGCCCCAGCAGCGTGCGTAGCCGCCGACGGAGCCGATGTAGTAGTACGGCACGAAGAGGTGGCGGGGCACGGCGAGGAACGCCTCCCGCCAGACGGGGTCCGCGGCCCAGGCACCGCTCGCGTCGATCTCCCGCACCAGCGTCTCCCGCGCCGCCGCGGCGAGGTCCTCCGTCTCCCGACCGGGAACGTGCGCGCCCATGGCTCCACTGTGCGGCGATTCCCCGCGGGAAGCGAGCAGCGGTCACCCGAAGGAGCGGCGGAGTCCACGGGCCCGGCGGGACGGACGCGAAGCACCGCCCCGGGGTGCTGACCGACGGGAGTCGGGTGGTCACGGGCCGCGCATCCGGTGTGCGTCGGCCTTTGGACCTCGGGACGCGACGCCGGGATGATCCGAACGACGGGACCTAAGTCTCAAGTCCTCCGTCGGGCCGTCTGAGACCATGGACGGCGTGAAAGAGATTCGGCGCGGGACGCTTCAGGAGCAGACCTTCTATGAGCAGGTCGGTGGGGAGGAGACCTTCCGCCGCCTGGTCCACCGTTTCTACGAGGGAGTCGCCGAGGATCCGGTCCTGCGGCCGATGTACCCGGAGGAGGACCTCGGACCGGCCGAGGAGCGGTTCGCTCTCTTCCTCATCCAGTACTGGGGCGGTCCGACCACCTACAGTGACAACCGCGGCCACCCCCGGCTGCGGATGCGGCACGCCCCGTTCGCCGTGGACCGGGCCGCGCACGACGCGTGGCTGAAGCACATGCGGGTCGCGGTGGACGAGCTGGGGCTCTCCGAGGAGCACGAGCGCACGCTGTGGGACTACCTGACGTACGCCGCCGCCGCGATGGTCAACACCCCTGGCTGACAGCCGTACTCCGGCTCGCCCCTGCACTGAAGCTCGGATTCCGGGCGCTCTTCGCCGATTTTCGGTCACAATCCGGTCAAGGCCGGTTCGCTGACGCTTACCTGTGACCCCGCCCCTCTGACAACATCACCGGTGGTCCGGCCATGGCTCCGGACCTCTCAGGGGGACGACGGCGAGGGGCGAGCCGGGTGGGCATCACGGGGGCTGTCGGATTTGTGCTGCTGCGTGGACGGGCGCACCGTCTGCTGCTGGCCGCGGCTCTGCTGACCGTACTGCTGACCACGGCCGTGCTGGCCACGCTCGCCGCCTACTCGGGCGCCATCGGCGATGCCGCCCTGCGGCACTCCCTGCGCGACGAACGCAACGCCGCCGACACCGCGTTGATCGTCAAGGCCGATGTGACGGCCGAGCAGCGTGCCGCCGCCGACCGGGCGGTGCGGGACGCCGCGCGGCGGACCTTCGACGGACTGCCGGTGACCGTGCGGACCTTCGAGCGCTCGGGCCCCTACGCGCTGCCCGCCGCGCTGCGGCCGAAGGACGCGGCGGGACCCGCCGGCGAACCCGATCTGACCCACTTCGCCGCCCTTGACCCGGCGCAGGTCCGGATGGACTCCGGCACGCCGCCAACGGCCGCGTCCGCGTCCGGAACCGGTGACGGCAACGCTGTCATCGAGGCCGCCGTCCCCCACACCGCCGCCGAGCGGCTCGGTATCGAGCCCGGCGACCGGCTCTCGCTCACCAACCGCCTCAGCGGCCCCGACGTCCGGGTGCTGATCACCGGTGTCTACCGGCCGGCGACGCCCTCGGCACCGTACTGGCAGCTCGACGACCTCCAGGGCCGGGGCATCAAGCAGGGCGGATTCACGACGTACGGTCCCCTGCTCGCCGCCCGGGAGACGGTGACCGCCGGTGCGGTGAGCGCGGGGCAGTCGGGGTGGCTGGCGACGGCCGACTACTCGGCGCTGACCACCGCGCGGATCGACGCGCTGCGCGAGTCCGCCCGTACCGGCGCGGCCGGGCTGCGCGGCAAGCCGGAGCTGAGCGGCACCACCGCCGCCGGCACCGGGTTGCCCGCCGTGCTCGACCGGATCGAGCGCTCCCTGCTGGTGTCCCGCTCCACCCTGCTGATCGTCGCCCTTCAGCTGGTGCTGCTCGCGGGCTGCGCGCTGCTGCTGGTGGCGCGGCTGCTGAGCGCCGAACGCGCGGGCGAGACCCGGCTGTTGCGGGCCCGCGGCGGCTCCCGCGCCCGGGTCGCGCTGCACGCCGCGATGGAGTCGCTGCTGATCGCGGTGCCCGCGCTGCTGGTCGCACCGCTGCTCGCCGGGCCGCTGACCCGGCTGCTGGCCGGACAGGGCGCGCTGGACCGGATCGGGCTGCGGCTGGACGTGTCGGGCGCCGGGGATCCGGGGGTGTGGCTGGTCGCGGCGGGCGTGGCGCTGGGCTGCGCGCTCGCGGTCACCCTGCCCGCGCTGGCGTCGGTGGGCTTCCGGGCCGGCCGGCCGCGGGCGCTGCCGGGCGTGGTGCGGGCGGGCGCGGACCTGGCGCTGCTGGTGGTGGCGGGGGTCGCGTACTGGCAGCTCTCCGGGCAGACGTCCGGCGTCGTCGCCGACGACCGCGCGGGCCACCTGGGCGTGGATCCGCTGCTGGTCGCGGCGCCCGCGCTGGCGCTGCTCGCCGGGACCGTGCTGACGCTGCGGCTGCTGCCGCCGGTGGCCCGGCTCGCCGAGCGGCGGGCGACCGGCGGGCGCGGGCTCGCCGCCGCGCTCGCGGGCTGGCAGCTCAGCCGTCGCCCGATGCGTGGCGCGGGCCCGGTGCTGCTGCTGGTGCTCGCCCTCGCGCTGGGCATGCTGGCGATCGGCCAGGGCGCCTCGTGGGAGCGGTCGCAGGACGACCAGGCCGACTTCCGGGCGGGCGCTCCGGTGCGGGTGCTGGCCGCCGGTGAGCCGGAGCCGGGCCGCGCGGTCGCCTACGGCCGGCTCCCCGGCGTCGCCTCGGTCGCCCCCGCGTCCCGCGGCGAGCAGTCCCTGTCCGGGAACCGGACCGGCACCGTGCTCGCCCTGGACACCGGGGAGGCCGCCGATTCCGTCCTGATGCGCTCCGACCTCTCCCCCGAGCCGGTGGACCGGCTGCTCTCCGCCCTCGCCCCGAAGCAGCGGATCGCCGGGGCGGTGATCCCGGACGGCTCGACCGAACTGCGGGTCACCGCGTCCCTGTCCGGCGGGGCCCGCGGCGCCGACGCCGAGGTGCTGGTCACGGTGGTGGACGCGGGCGGGACGCCGTACGACGTCCCGGTCGGTCAACTGCCCGCCGACGGCCGCCCCCATGTGCTCACCGCCGACCTGCGGGGCGCGGTCGGCCCGCTCACCCTCACCACCGTCGAGTCGGCCGCCTCACAGCCGATCGGCGCGCCCGAGCGGCACCGGCTCACCCTGCGGGAGCTGGCCGCGACCGCCGCCGACGGCACCCGCGAGGCGATAGCGCTGCCCGAGGAGTGGACGGCGAAGACCGAGGGCGCGAGCGCGGACGACGAACTGGCCACCGACCCCGAGGACGACAGCGCGCCCACCCCGCCGAAGCTGGCCTCCCACGCACCGCCGTCCGCCACCTACAGCACCGGATACCGCTACGACGAGTTCAGCTACGCGGTCGTCGTGACGGTACGGCTCCAGGTCGCGCAGCCGAAGCCGGCGCCGCTGCTGGCCGTGGCCACCGACCGCTATCTCGACTCCACCGGCGCCCGCGCCGGGCAGCGGGTGGACATCACCCTCGGCGGGGAGACCCTGCCGGTGAAGATCGTGCGGGCGGTGCCCGGGCTGCCGACCACGCCCGAGGACAAGAACGGCGGCATGCTCCTGGTCGACCTGCGGGCGGTCAACCAACTGCTCCACGACCGGTACGGATCCGCCCTGATGCCCACCGAATGGTGGCTGGGCACCGACGCCCCCGGGGACGGCGCCGCCGTGGCCGCCGCACTGCGGGCCCGGCCGGACCTGGACCCCGGCCAGGTGGTGGTGCGCGACGAGATCGCCGCCCAGTTGCGCGACGACCCGTTCGGCGCCGGACCCGAGGCGGCCTTCACCGCGGCGGCGGGGGTGGCGGCGGCGCTGGCCGCGGTGGGCTTCGCGGTGAGCGCGGCCGGGTCCCTGCGGGAGCGGGACGCGGAGTTCGCGGTGCTGCGCGCGCTGGGCGCCCCACGCCGCAGACTGGCCCGGACGATCGCCGCCGAACAGGGCGTGCTGGTCGGGCTGGCGCTGCTGGTGGGCGCGGTCCTGGGCGTCGTCCTCGCCCGGACCGTCATCCCGCTCATCGTGCTGACCTCCCGGGCCACCCGCCCCGTCCCCGAGGTCCTGGTCGAACTCCCGCCGGGCCGGGTGGCCGTGCTCCTCGCGGCCGTGACGGTGACCCCGCTGCTGGTCACGGCGGCCCTGGCCCTGAGACGAACCGATCCGGTGGCCGCGCTGCGCGAGGGGGGTGAGTGACCATGGGCATCGGTCGCTCCGGTCGAGGGCGGGGGCTCGCCGCCCCCTGGATCCGCACCCGGCTGCGGGCCGCGCCCGCCGCCGCCTGGGCGCTGGCGCTCCTGGTCGCGCTGACGGCGGGGCTCGCGGCGGCGTTCCCCCGCGCCGTGGACCAGTACCAGGACGACGGACTGCGCCGGGCCCTCGACGCCTCCGGCGCCGACCGCTCCACCGTGCAGGTGTCGGCACCGCAGCCGGACGGCGCGCTGTCCCCGGCCGAACGGGCGCGGGCGCTGCGGCCGAAGACGCTGGCCCGGCAGTTCGAGCAGGTCGGCGAGGCCGTCCGGGAGCCGCTGGCCGCCGATCCGCGGCAGTCGTCGTACGGCGCGCGCACCACCGAGGCGCTGGCCGTGCCCGAGAAGTGGATCCCGCAGCCCAGCGGACTGCCCGCGAAGGTCGTCCTCGCCGCGCAGTCCGGTCTCGCCGACCACTCCACGCTGACGGCGGGCCGGCTGCCGCGCGCGTCCACCGCGCCGGTGACCGCCGACACCCCCGAGGTGGAGGCCGCGGTCAGCGCCGAGACGGCCGAGAACATGAACATCGCGCCCGGTTCGGTGATCCACGTCCCCGGCGAGGGCCGCGCACCCCTCGCCGTCCGCGTCACCGGCGTCTTCACCCCCCGGGACCCGGGCGGTGCCTACTGGTCGACCGTGCCGCTGCTGCGCACCCCGGCCCTGATGACCGTCCCCAACAGCCCCGAACGCCTCGTCTACTGGCTCGGCGCCCTCCACCTCGCCCCCGAGGCCGCCCCCGCCCTGCTCGGCGTCCCCGGCGAGCTGTCCCGCTACTGGCATCTGGCCCCCGCCACCGCTCCCCTGCGCTCGCACAGCCTGTCCGGGCTGCGCTCGGCCGTCGCCGCGCTGGAGTCAGGACCGGGGCTGCGCGCCGTACGGTCCGTCACCGACGAGCGCACCGAGGTGCGGACCGATCTCGACGAGGTCCTCACCGGCTTCGAACGGCTGCGCTCCGGCGTCAGCCCGCTGGTCGCCGTCGCGGCCGTCGGCGCCGGCACCGTCGCCGCCGTGGTCCTGGTCATGGCGGGCGGTCTCGCCGCCGACCGGCGCCGCACCGAACTCGCCCTGCTGCGGGCCCGCGGCGCCTCCCTGCGCGGCCTCACCGCCCGCCTGGCCGGCGAGACGGCGGTCGTCGCGGTGCCCGCCGGGGCCGTCGGGCTCGGCGCCGCGCTGCTGCTCGCCCCCGAGGGCCGCCGGCTGCCCGCGCTGCTCGCCGCGGCCGTGGTCACCGCCGTCGCCGTCCTCGCGCTCCCGCTGCGCGCCCTCGCCGCCCACCGCACCGTCCGGGTGCATGACGCCCGCGCCGACGTGACCTCCGTACGGCCCTCCCGGCGGCGTACGGTGGCCGAACTGACCCTCGTCGTGCTGGCCGTCGGCGCGGTGCTCACCCTGCGCCGCCGGGGCACCGCCGGTGCCGAACTCGCCGCCGCGGCCCCGGTACTGGTCGCCGTGATCGCGGCACTGGTGCTGCTGCGCCTGTACCCGCTGCCGCTGCGCGCACTGGCCCGCCCGGCGGCCCGGCTGCGCGGCACGGTCGGCCCGCTGTCGCTGGCCCGCGCGGCCAGGGGCTCCGCCTCCGCCGTGCTGCCGCTGCTCGCCCTGTCGGTCGCGCTGACCACGGCGGCCTTCGGCGGCTCGGTCGTCGCGGGCGTGCACGACGCCCGGGACCGGGCGGCCCTGCTCGCCGTCGGCGCCGACGTCCGGGTCGAGAGGATCGCCCCGCTCCCGGCCGGACTGCCGGACCGGGTCGCCGACCTGCCCGGGGTGGGCGCCACCACCGCCATGAGCGTCGACTACCAGGCCAAACCGCACGCCGGCCGGCAGTCCGTGCCGGTCGCGGGCGTGGACATCGCCTCCTACGCCGGCCTCGCCGACCGTACCGGCCTCGGGGCCTTCGGCGCCGACGAGGTGCGCCGCCCGACCGACCCGGACGACCCGCTGCCCGCCCTGGCCTCCCCGGTGGTCGCCGAGGCGTACGGCACCCGGCCGTTCCCGGTGCGGCTCGGCGACGGCAGCGAGATCACCGTACGGATCGCCCTGGTCCGCGCGAGCACACCGGCCGTCTCCGGCACGGAGTTCCTCGTCGTGGACCGGGCCGGGCTCGGCGACGAGGCGGCCCGGCCGACCGCCGTGCTCGCCACCGGCGACCCGGACGGCGACGCCCTGCGCGAGGCCACCGCGGGCAGCGACGCCCATGTCCGGCTCAGGTCCGAGGAACGCGACCGGTTCGTCGACTCCCCGCTCCAGTCCGGCGCCGAACGCGTCTACACGGCCGCCGTGCTGGCGGGAGCCGGGTTCGCCGTCCTCGCCCTGCTGCTCGCGCTGCTGCGCTCCGCCCCGGAACGCGCCGCGCTCCTCGCCCGGCTGCGCACCATGGGCCTCACCCGCGCCGAGGGCCGCCGGCTGCTGATCCTGGAGTCCCTGCCGCAGTCCGTGCTCGCCGTGCTCGGCGGCACCCTGACCGGCTGGGCCACCATCCGGCTCCTGTCCCCCGGTCTCGACCTCACCGCGATCGCCCTGCCCGCCGACCAGGTGGCGGCCGTCCCGGCCGAACTCCGCGCGGACGCCCTGTCCCTGGCCCTGCCCGCACTGGGCGTGGTGCTGCTCACGGTCGGTGTCGCCACCGTCCAGGCATGGTGGACGGGGCGCCGCGGGGCCGTGGGCGAACTGCGGGCGGGAGACACTCGATGAAGCGCACCGCGACCACGCCCGTACGGCACCAGGGAGCCGGCCCGATGACCACCCACCCCACCCTCACGGACCTCACCCGCAAGGCGCAGGCCGCTCGCGAGAACCTCGCCTACGGCCATGACGCGCTGATCTCCTGCGACCGGCTGGTCCGTGTCTTCACCACGGACGGTGTCGAGGTGCAGGCGTTGCAGGGCCTCGATCTGCTGGTCCGCGAGGGCGAGCTGATGGCCCTGGTCGGCGCCTCCGGCAGCGGCAAGTCCACCCTGATGAACATCCTCGCCGGACTCGACACCCCCACCGCAGGCGCCGCCCGGGTGGCCGGCCGCGACCTGCTCTCCATGAACGCCAAGGACCGGCTCGCCTACCGGCGGGACGTCGTCGGCTTCGTCTGGCAGCAGACCTCCCGCAATCTGCTCCCCTATCTCACCGCCGCCCAGAACGTCGTCCTCCCCATGCAGCTCAACGGCTCCCTGCGGCGCCGCCGCGCCCAGACCGGACGGGCGCTGGAGCTGATGGAGCTGCTCCAGGTCGCCGACTGCCGTGACCGGCGCCCGCACCAGATGTCCGGCGGCCAGCAGCAGCGCTGCGCCATCGCCGTCGCCCTCGCCAACGACCCGGCGGTGCTGCTCGCCGACGAGCCCACCGGCGAACTCGACTCCCACACCGCCGAGCAGGTGTTCGCCGCCTTCCGCGACGCCAACGAGGAACTCGGCACCACCATCGTGATCGTCACCCACGACCAGGCCGTCGCCACCGAGGTCCGCCGCACCGTCGCCATCCGCGACGGCCGTACCTCCACGGAGGTGCTGCGCCGCAGCGAGATCGACGCCACCACCGGGCACGAGACGGTCGTGGCCCGCGAGTACGCCATGCTCGACCGCGCCGGCCGCCTCCAGCTCCCCGCCGACTACACCGCCACCCTCGGCATGCGCGACCGCGTCGCCCTGGAACTGGAGCCGGACCACGTCGCCATCTGGCCGGACGACAGCGGACAGGGCTGAGGCGGGACGGGGCGTCGATCGCCGATCGCCGATCGGGGGTGGGGTGCGGGGAGCGGGGACCGGGGACCGGGTGTGCGGGGACCGGGGTCCAGGGACCGGGGACCCGGGGTTCAGGGACCGGGGTCCAGGGTGCGGGGTGGGCGGGTCAGCGGAGGGTGGGTCAGCGGACGCTGAGGCCCAGGGCCGCGATGCCCGTGACCTGGCGGACGGCGATCGATCCGTACGCCGTCCGCAGGCGCAGCCATGTGCCGGACGAGAAGAGGCGTACCTCTCCCGTGGCGCCGGGGCGCAGAAAGCCCAGGGACTGGGCGGCGTGCACCGCCCGGACGGGCAGGGCGCTCTCGCCGACCGTACGGGACCAGATGTCCCGGCCGATCCGGTCGAGTTCGGTCCGGATCCGGCGCTCGGGCGCCAGTTCCTGCGTACGGGCCTTGAACTCGGTGACCGCGGCGGCGACCAGCGCGCGCAGCGGCTCCGGTGCCGGGAGGCCGGGTTCGGGCCGCCAGCCGCCGCGCGGGGGCAGCACCCCGGCCCACGGCGGTCCGGTCACCGCGGCCGGCACCGCCGCCGTGGCCGCGGCCTCGTCCAGGGACTCCAGCAGCTCACCCGCCGACACGGTCCTGTCCAGGGAGACGTCCAGCCCGTCCTCGTACGGCTTGGCCAGCCGTACCGCGCGGATCGCCAGCACCTCGAAGGAGGGGGGCCGGCCGAACACGGCGAGCGTGGTGCCGGACGCCTGGAGCCGGACCGCGGCGGAGCGGTCGTAGTGGAGCAGCCGGGAGAGGAAGGCCGCGAGATCCGCGGCCTCCCCCTCGTCGGCCAGGTGGAGCGCCGTCATGCGGCGACGGCCTCCTCCGTATCGTCCTGGTAGCCCTCCAGGAACTCCCGTTCCTCGGCGGTGATCCGGCGTGGCCGCTGCGCCGCGAAGTCGAACGGCACGATGACCGTCGACGCGCGGACGTAGACCACGTCCGCGTCCTTCACCTCGTAGGTGAGGGTGAAGGAGGCGGCCCGGATCCGGGTGACCCACAGCTCGATGTCCACGGGGGCGTGCCGGTGGACCAGCTGGCGTTTGTAGTCGATCTCGTGGCGGGCCACCACCGACCCCTGCTGGAAGTCCTTCTCCGGGCGGAACAGGAAGTCGATACGGGCCTCCTCCAGATAGCGGAGGAAGACCACGTTGTTGACGTGGCCGTACGCGTCCATGTCCGCCCAGCGCAGCGGGCAGCGGTAGATGTGCCGCAAGGTCAGCCCCGGGTCAGCTTCTTGTAGGTGGCGCGGTGCGGGCGGGCCGCGTCCGGGCCGAGCCGCTCGATCTTGTTCTTCTCGTACGAGTCGAAGTTGCCCTCGAACCAGAACCACTTGGACTCGCCCTCGTAGGCGAGGATGTGGGTGGCGACGCGGTCGAGGAACCAGCGGTCGTGGGAGACGACCACGGCGCAGCCGGGGAACTCCAGCAGCGCGTTCTCCAGGCTGGAGAGGGTCTCGACGTCGAGGTCGTTGGTCGGTTCGTCGAGGAGCAGCAGGTTGCCGCCCTGCTTGAGGGTGAGGGCGAGGTTGAGCCGGTTGCGCTCACCACCGGAGAGCACCCCGGCCGGCTTCTGCTGGTCCGGTCCCTTGAAGCCGAACGCGGAGACGTACGCCCGCGACGGCATCTCGACCTGGCCGACGTTGATGTAGTCCATCTCGTCGGAGACCACGGCCCACAGGGTCTTCTTGGGGTCGATGTGCTCGCGGCTCTGGTCGACGTAGGAGATCTTGACGGTGTCGCCGACCTTGATGCTGCCGGAGTCCGGCTCCTCGAAGCCCTGGATCATCTTGAACAGCGTGGTCTTGCCAGCGCCGTTGGGGCCGATCACGCCGACGATGCCGTTGCGCGGGAGGGTGAAGGAGAGGTCGTCGATGAGGACCTTGTCGCCGAACGCCTTGCTGAGGTTGTTCACCTCGACCACGACACTGCCCAGTCGCGGGCCCGGCGGGATCTGGATCTCCTCGAAGTCCAGCTTCCGCATCTTGTCCGCCTCGGCGGCCATCTCCTCGTAGCGGGCGAGCCGCGCCTTGGACTTGGCCTGCCGCCCCTTGGCGTTGGAGCGGACCCACTCCAGCTCTTCCTTGAGGCGCTTCTGCCGCTTGGCGTCCTTCTGGCCCTCGACCTTGAGGCGGGTCGCCTTGGTCTCCAGGTACTTGGAGTAGTTGCCCTCGTAGCCGTGGAGCCGGCCGCGGTCGACCTCGCAGATCCAGCCGGCCACGTTGTCGAGGAAGTACCGGTCGTGGGTGACGGCGACGACGGTGCCCTTGTACTTGGCCAGGTGCTGCTCCAGCCAGTTCACGGACTCGGCGTCGAGGTGGTTGGTGGGCTCGTCCAGCAGCAGCAGGTCGGGCGCCTCAAGGAGCAGCTTGCACAGCGCGACGCGGCGGCGCTCACCACCGGAGAGGGTGGTGACGGGCCAGTCGCCGGGCGGGCAGCCCAGGGCGTCCATCGCCTGGTCGAGCTGGGCGTCCAGGTCCCACGCCTCGGCGTGGTCCAGCTCTTCCTGGAGCTTGCCCATCTCCTCCATGAGGGCATCGGTGTACTCGGTCGCCATCTGTTCGGCGATCTCGTTGAACCGGTCCAGCTTGCCCTTGATCCCGGCGACACCCTCCTGGACGTTCTCCAGGACGGTCTTGTCCTCGGTCAGCGGGGGTTCCTGGAGGAGGATGCCCACGGTGTACCCGGGCGAGAGGAACGCGTCGCCGTTCGAAGGCTGCTCCAGTCCCGCCATGATCTTCAGTACGGTCGACTTGCCGGCGCCGTTCGGACCGACGACGCCGATCTTGGCACCCGGGTAGAAACTCAGGGTGACGTCGTCGAGGATCACCTTGTCGCCGTGCGCCTTACGCGCCTTGCGCATGGTGTAAATGAACTCAGCCAAAGGAAACCGTCCGGCAGCTTGGAATCAGGCAGTGGGCAGGGCAGATACACCCCATCTTGCCCGACGGCCGCCCCCGGACGGAAACCCGTATGGGCGACCGGTACTGACCTGGGCTTTCTGCGGCGCGTGGGACGACAGGGGGTGACGGAGAGGCGGCGCGGACGGCGAGAACGGCGACGGGGCGTCGTCGGACCGTGGCTCGCCGTGAGGTGGCGTCGCGCGCTGTGGAGATGTCAAGGAGCAGGGACGTCGGTCCTGGCGCGGTTCGCTGGCGCGCTTCGTCGGCGCGGTTCCTCGGGGCCGTGGCGTCGGCGCGGTTCGTCGGCGTCGTGGCGCCGTGGCGTTGTCGCCCCGCCGCTGCCTCAGTCCTGTCGGGGGGTCCGCTTCTCGCGTTCGCGGAGGATGATCAGGGCCGCGCCGCCGATCACCACCAGGCCGATGGCCACGCCGCCGATCAGCGGGGTGGCGCCCGAGCTGCCGGTCTCGGCGAGGTTCAGGTCCTCCGAGGTGCCGCCGACGGTGGCCGGGCTGGGCTCGCTGAGGAGCTGGGTGGACTCGCCGGCCCGGTCGCCGCTCTGGGTGAGGCAGTCCAGGACGCCGCTGAACCGCTCCTCCCGGCCGCCGGGCCCGGTGACCGTGAAGTCGTACGCCTGGTCCTCCAGGAGCGGGATCGTCACGGTGCGGGTGGTGCCCGCCGGGACGGTCTGCTCGATGCCCATGAGCTGGAAGGTGAAGGGTCTGTCGCCGGCGTTCACGGCGGTGATGTCGACCCCGTTCCCGGCGCAGTTCTCCCGGGCGGACAGCGCGGGGATCGGCCCGCTCTCCGCCCAGGCCGCGCTGGCGTCCGCGGTGACCGTGGACTCGCTGGACCCGGCGAGGATCTGGGTCTGGCTGCGGCCCTCGGAGGCGAAGGCGCGGCCCACCGGCACGGTGGTGGAGGCGTGCACGGTCAGCTCGGCGGTGCCGTCGGGGGCGTCGGCGGGCACCTCGAAGAACAGCCGACTGCCGTCGCGTGCCGTGGTGACGGGCTCGCCCTCCTCGTCGACGATCCGCACCCCCGACGTGGCGGCGTCCGCGGGCGGGGCCACGGTCACCCTGCCCGCGCCGCCCGTCCGTACGGTCACCGGGCCGAGGGCCTCGCCCTGATGGCCCGAGACCGCGGGCGGCTCCAGGGTCAGCGAGGCGCTGGGCTCGGCCACGGGGCGGGCGTTGTCGTGCAGATAGTCGGCGAGCCGCTCGGCCTGCGGGTCGACGGCGTCGACCTCGGCCCCGTCCGAGTACCGCCAGATCGCCACCTGGGTCCCGGCCGCCGCGTCCTGTTCGGTGAGGCCGGAGCGGATGCCCGCCTTGCGCGCGAGTGCCGTGAGGTCGTTGACCTGCGGGTAGGAGTTCTGCAGGATCCAGCGGATCTTCCCGGCGTCCTTGTTGGCGCCGAGCGAGGTGCCGCTCCACGGGGTCTCGTGGTACTTGGCGTCCTTCTGCGTGGGGGTGAGCAGATCGACGCAGTACGTCTGGAGGGTTCCGCCGCCGTCGACGGACATCTCGAACAGGCCGGCGGGCATCCGGTGCTCGCCGTCCTCGTCCTCGAAGACCGCGTCCCCGTAGGTCTCCAGACCGCCCACGGTGGCGACCGCCCCGCCCTGACCGGGTGCCGCCCTGCCCTGACCGGGTGCCGCCCCGTCCGCGACAGCCGGTCCGGCGGCGGTGAGCACGCCGGTGGCCACGAGCCCGCACACCAGCGCGGCGGCGGCCGGACGGACCGGCCTTCTTCCGCGCACGGTGGACACGAGCGGCGCGCAGTACGAAGAAAACACCCAATTCCCTTTCGAGCAGGACCCCTTGAAGTGGGGGGATGCGGTCCCACCAGCAGAATCAGCAGCCTCAGAGGCCACGCCCGAAATCCTAAGAGGCCGCGGCGCACCGCTGTTCCCCGTGATCTCATCGGGCAACCGATCCGACTCGGAATCGTTACCGCCGGAGCCGCGCCGGGCTGGGCTTATCGACAAATCCACCCGCAGGTTCCGGGTGTTCCCGCCGATAAGCCGCGCCACGCCTCAGGCTAGGACGAGAGCTGAAATTCAGGCCCGGACGAGGGCTGACATCACGTCACCCCCGCCGGTACGGACTCGGGCGGTGCCGTCCCGGCCTCCCCCGCCGTCCCCGACTCCCAGTCCGGCTCCGACTCCCAGTCCGGCTCCGACTCCGAGTCGGAGCCCGAGTCCGAGTGCGGCTCTGACTCCGCGTCCGGCCGGGGTTGGTCCGGGCCGGCCGCCTCCGGGCGGTGGCCGCGACGGAAGGCGGAGGTCCCGCGTGCCAGATCGTGTCCGATGGCGAGCGCGTCGATGTCCGCCGAGGTCCAGCTCTGCCCCTCGCGCACATCCGAGCGCACCTTCAACCGCCCCTGCACCACGACCGGGTCGCCGACCGCCAGCGAGGCCGCCGCGTTGGTGGCGAGCTGCCGGTTGGCCCACACCGTGAAGAAGTTGGTGTGCCCGTCCGACCAGGCTTTCTTCTCCCGGTCGAAGTAGCGCGCGGTCACCGCGAGCCGGAACCGGGCCGACGGCCCGGACGCCAACTCCCGGTACACCGGCCGGGTCGCCACATTGCCCACCGCGCAGATGATCGTCTCGTTCATGCCCCACACCCCTCCCGCGCCCGCACCGCTCGGCCCGGGCGGCCGGATACGCCGACGGGCCCGTCCCGTACGGCGGTCTTCTGCCGCGCCGACCGCCTCCGTGACGATCGCCGCGAGACCAGATTGCCGCGGTCGGGCCGGGCCTGCCGAGAGCTGTGGATCACCGGCCGCCTGTGGACAACTCGGCCACCCGAACGAGGGGTTCCGCCTGCGGGGCCGGGGGGCGGGAGGACCCTAGGGACCCTCAGGTCACTCAGGACCCTGAGGACCCTGAGGACCCTCAGGGCCCTGAAGCCCCCAGGGCCCTCAGCGGCCCCGCTCTTTCCCCCCGCCTCAGCGGCCTCCGATCCCCACCCCCACGACCCGCCCGTACTGCTCCCGTACCTCCCGGTACCGCAGCAGTTCCGCCGCGACGGGATCCAGGACCCGGGCCCGCCCGCACCCGGCGGCGGCGTCCCGCAGCCGGCGTTCCGCCTCCAGCCCGTACCGTCTGGCAGGCCCCCGGGCGGCCAGCCGGCAGCTCCACTCCACCAGCGGACCCCCCACGATCCCGGCCACCATCAGCAGCACCGGCACCCCCAGGTTGGGCGCCATCATCCCGGTGATCTGGCCCACCAGCCACAGCCCGCCCACGATCTGAAGGAGCGTCATGGCCGCCTGCGCCAACACCGCCACCGGCCACCAGCCCGGCCGCGGCGGCCGTCCCGGCGGCAGTCCCGCGCGCGTGGCCAGCTCGTCCAGCGCCTCCGGCAGCCCTTGCGATCCGCGGGTCGCGGCCTCCCGCACCGCCGTCGCCCACGGGGTGGGCAGCCCGGCGGACGCCCGGTCGGAGACGGTCCGTACCGCCTGTTCGACCCGCTGACGCGCGGTGGCCTCCTCGTCGCCGGGCGAGCGGAGCGGCAGCCGGCCGGTCGCCGGTTCGCCCCGGTCCTGGTACCAGCGCCACAGCCGTAGCCAGGGCGTGCCGCACGCGCGGTTGGCGTTGCGTAGCCAGGCGCGCTCGGCCGCCTCGCCCGCCGCCGTGGCGCCCACCGCGTCCGCGAGCCGCGCGGAGAACTCGTCCCGCGCCTCCTCGCTGAGCCCGCTGCGCCGCCCGGTCGCGTAGACGGGCCGCAGCCGGGCCGCGGCGGCGTCCATGTCGGCCGAGATCCGGCGCGCGGCGGCGCCCCGCTCGGCCAGGAACTGCCCCAGCGCCTCGCGCAGGTCGCCGAGGCCGTCGCCGGTGAGCGCGGAGATCGCGAGGACGTTCGCCCCGGGTTCGCCGTACTCGCCGAGGGCGATCCCGTCCTCGTCCAGCAGCCGCCGCAGATCGTCCAGAACCTGCTCGGTGGCCTCGCCGGGCAGCCGGTCGATCTGGTTGAGGACGATGAACATGACCTCCGCGTGGCCGGCCATGGGCCGCAGATAGCGCTCGTGCAGCACGGCGTCGGCGTACTTCTCCGGATCGACCACCCACACCACGGCGTCCACCAGCGCGAGCACCCGCTCCGCCTGCTCGCGGTGCTCCACGGCCGCCGAGTCGACATCGGGCAGATCGATCAGGACCAGCCCGCGCAACTGCGCCTCGGCCTCCGGGTTGTGCCCCGGCCTGCGGCGCAGCCGCCCCGGGATGCCGAGCCGGTCGATGAGGCCCGCGGCGCCGTCGCTCCAGCTGCACGCGATGGGCGAGGACGTGGTGGGACGTCGTACGCCCGTCTCCGAGATGGTGACCCCGGCGAGCGCGTTGAAGAGCTGGGACTTGCCGCTGCCGGTGGCTCCCGCGAGGGCGATGACGGTGTGCTGGCCGGAGAGTCGGCGCCGGGCCGACGCCTCGTCCAGCACCCGGCCCGCCTCGGCGAGGGTGCGGCTGTCGAGCCGGGTGCGGGAGAGCCCGACCAGTTCGCGCAGCGCGTCCAGCCGTGAGCGCAAGGGTCCGTCGAACGCCAGCGGCGTCACCGGCAGCGGCCTCGCGCCCCGCGGCTCGGCCACCACCGGGGCCGGGGGCACGCCCTCGTCCTCGTTCACCCGCCGCGCGATCAGCCCGTCGTCCCAGACGAGGCCGGCGGACGCCTCCACGCGCGCGCCGGCCGCCTTCGGAGGCGTCTTGGGCCGGGGAGGGGCCGCAGGAGGAGCCGTAGGCGCCTTTGTGCGGGGGGTTTCTGTGGTGCGGGGGGCTTCGCCGGATCGGGGGGCTTCGCCGGATCGGGGGCGGGGGCGGGATCCCGTCCGCGGCTCGTCGCGGGAGGCTCTACGGGGCTCCGCGCGGCGTTCCTCACGGGGTTCCGCTCCGCCGCCCTTGGCGTCGCCGGTGTCGCTCTTGGCGGCCTTGGTGGTTCTGGCGGCCTTGGGTGTCTTGGTGGTCCTGGTGCCGTTGGCGCTCTCTGTGGGGAGCGGTTTCTGGGCGGGGTCGGACCGCTCCGGGCCGGACCGCTCCGGCTCGGCGCGATCCGTACCCTCGGTGCGATCCGTACCCTCCGTACCCTCGGTGCGATCCGTACCCTCGGTGCGCTCGGTGCGATCCGTACCCTCGGTGCGCTCGGTGCGCTCGGTGCTGTCGGCGGCCGGGGGGTCGTCGGCGCGCTCGGCGCTGTCGGAGGGCTGGGGGCTGTCGGCGGGCTGGGGGCTGTCGGCGGGCACAGCGTGTTCGGCGTCGTCGCCGGCTGGGGCGGTGTGCTTCCCCGGATCGGCGTGGTCCGTGTGGTCCTGGTCAGTGACGGCGGTCACCGGTCACCTCTCCTTCTGCAGTACGGACAGCGCGGCGATGAGTTCGGCCTGGGGTTCGGGGTGGACGTCCAGGGCGTCCAGGGGGGCGAGGCGGCGCTCGCGTTCGATGTGCAGGACCCGGTCGACGTACTCGACGAGCAGCCGTCCGCCGCGGTCGCGCAGCCGCAGCGCGCCGTGCGCCCCGATGCGCTCGGCGAGGCTCTCCCCGGCGGTGCGGGCGCGGCGTCCGCCGAGCAGGGCGGTGGCGACCAGGGCGGCGATCTGCTCGGGGTCGCAGGCGGAGCCGCGGTCGAGGTCGCGTACCTCCTCCTCGGCGTACTCCTCCACCTCGCGGCGCCAGCGCCGTACGGACAGGCCGATGCGGTGCTCGGCGGTCTCGGACGGGTCCGGGGGGTCGGCGAGTCCGGGGGCGCAGGCGGCCGGTTCGCGGCGCCAGGCGTCGGCCACCCGTTCGTCGGCGGCGGTGACGGCGCAGGTCAGCAGCGCGCTGAGGCTCTCCACGAGGGCGTCGAGGAGTTCGGGGGAGGTGCAGTCGAGGGGGAAGGCCCGCCAGCGCTTGAGGGCGTCGCCGGCGAGGACGGCGCCGGACTGCAACCGTCCGCGTACGCGCGTGTGCTCGCTGTCGTAGGCGCTCTCGACGGCGGAGGTGAGCCGGAGGGCGGCGGCGTACTGGGCGGCGGAGGCGCTGGCCAGTTCGGGCATCCGGGCCTTGAGGGAGTCCAGGACGCCGTGGGCGGTGCGGGAGAGGGAGTGGCGGCGGGAGCCGGGGTCCTGGGCCTGGTGGACGAGCCAGGCGCGCAGGGAGGCGACCGCGCTGGCGGGCAGCAGACCGCCGCCCCAGGCCGACTCGGGCAGTTCGGGGACGGTGAAGCGGGGGACGTCGCCGAGGCCGGCCTTGGTGAGCAGGGCGCCGTACTGGCGGGAGACCTCGGCGACGACCTGGTGGGGTACCCGGTCGAGGACGGTGACGAGGGTGGCGCGGTACTCCTTGGCGGTGCGCAGCAGGTGCCAGGGGACGGCGTCGGCGTAGCGGGCGGCGGTCGTGACCATCACCCAGATGTCGGCGGCGCAGATCAGTTCGGCGGCCAGGACGCGGTTGTCGGCGATGAGGGAGTCGACGTCGGGGGCGTCGAGGAGGGCGAGGCCGGGGGGCAGGGTCTCGGCGGTCTCGATGCGCAGGACGCGGGCGGGGCTCTCGTCGGAGAGCAGGAGATCGTCCCCGGGTTCCTGGTGGGGCACCCAGACGCGGGTGAGGCGGGGCAGTACGCGCATTCCGCTGAACCAGTGATGGTCCTCCGGATGGCAGACGAGCACCGGTGTCCGGGTGGTCGGCCGCAGTACGCCCGCCTCGCTGACCCGCTGCCCCACCAGCGAGTTGACGAGGGTGGACTTCCCGGCGCCGGTGGAGCCCCCGATGACGGCCAGGAGGGGCGCTTCGGGATCTCTCAGCCGGGGCACGAGATAGTCGTCCAGTTGCGCGAGAAGCTCGTCGCGGTTGGCACGCGCCCGTGGGGCCCCCGCCAGGGGCAGCGGGAAGCGTGCGGCGGCGACACGGTCGCGCAGGGCGGAGAGTGCGTCGAGCAGCTGAGGCCGTACGTCCAAGGTCACCACATGCGAAGAATGCCCAATTTTAGGGGAATTCTGAAGCATATTGGCATGTCTGCGCGCCGACCGGACGGAAGGGACGGAAGGGATGACTGGGGAGCAGTCACTGTCGAGGCATAACGAGTGCACAACACCCGGGGCGTAAGACGCCAAAAGCGCTGCACGATTCGTACCTGCCTGCGATTATCAGGACCGCTTCACCGAACCTCCACATCGAGCCACGGAGGCGAAGCAGCAAGGACAGGGAACCAGGAGCTTTATCCTTGTCCCCGGCAACGTCACGGTTCGGCCCACACCCGGGCACCACGACAGTGGCCACACCAGGCCCCCGTAGCTCAGTGGATAGAGCAGGCGCCTTCTAAGCGCTTGGCCGCAGGTTCGAGTCCTGCCGGGGGCGCCACTCACCTCCCCCAGAGTGGCAGCGTTTCCGCAGGTCGGATCGGATTCGACTGATCGCCGACGGGAAACGGGAGCCCCCTCCACAAGGGCGAATGTCCGACTGAGACCGGTCAGGATCGGGTTTCCACGGGCGCCTGCCCCCCCTACACGTCCCGCGGCATCGGGTTTCCGAGGCGGCCCTCCGGTCCCACCGCACGGAGCGGGACGATCCTGCGCGCCGCTGTCCATGCCGCGCCCTTCGATGCCCCCGCGAAGCGTCCTGCCAAGGAGCGGGGGTCAGGAACGGTCCGCGCGGCGCCTCGCCGGCCTCTGCATGCTCGACCCACGTCACGCCGCCCGGGCCAGCCGGTCGACGGGCCGGCCCGATGCGGGCGGAGCCACGGGAAACGCCCCCTCAGGTCGGCGGGAGCGGCGCATCACCGACCCGAACCGTGCCGGCCGGAACCGAGGCCCGCACATGGAGGGTGGCGCCTTGAGGCGCGGGGCACGCTTCAGCGGCACGGACGCTGGCCGGTCCAGCCCGGCGTCTGCGTGACGAGGCCGCGGTTCAGCAGGCAGCGCCGACCGATCGCCTGAGAGGAGTGGGTGCCATATCGTGTCGCGTTCCCGACTGTGAACATCTCAGGGCTCGAACAATGTGACATGCAGACAGGCCCCGCCGGAAGCAGGTGGGGCCCTGGAACTCCCGCCAGTGCCCTCTCTTCACTCGATCGTGGCACTGATGTTTGGTTCTTCTCCATGCTTGGCCTGCTCCAGCCGCTCGTACGTCAGGCGCAGTGCCGATTCGAGGCGCTCGATGGTGGCCGACTGCTCCGAGCCCATGACGTAGACCCACAGGAGCACGTCATCGACTCTGGTCTTGGAGCCGAGCACGATGGTTTCATCCATCTTCTCGCGCGTGGCGATGTGCTCGTCCGCCGGAACACCGTTACGGAGTTTCACCTCGGTGCCCCGCAAGGGCAGTTCCGTGAAGAGGTCGTGCGCCGCCCGGTCACTCCGGGAGGAGTAGAGGTTGAAGCCGATCCTCACCCATTCCTCCGGCGTTCGCTTGCCGCGAGTGACGTCGGATCCACCGCTGGCAACAGTGCCTGGACAACCTCCGGGCAAGAGGTCCTGGCATCCCTCTCTGCCTTGGGTGGCCCGCGGCCCGAAGGCCGTCTTCCAACCTGGCAAGTCCTTCGCGTCCGGCAACGTTTGCTCGATATCGCGCGCCTTCAGAGTGCGCTCCGGAAGTTTCACTTGGGTCGTTGCCGGTGGAGCGCTGCTCGACTTCGGGGGTCTGTCGGAACCCTGCCGTGCGCTCCCGCTCTCCGATCCGCAACCCGCGAGGGCCATCACGGCCGCGCCGACCATGACCAGTGTCCCCGTCCGTCCGTTGACGAGCATTCGAATCATGCACCCACCTCTCCGAAAGGCGCGAACATACGGCCTCCGTCGAGACGTCTCGACGCCTTGCGGCAGAGGCGGTGCTGCTCGCCCCAGCGGGTCCGACCTGCCCGAATCACCCCTTCCTTGATCGATATGCAGGGCAGTCATCTGCCTTGAGGGGCTTGTCCATCGGGATGGGCCACGCCTTCGAGTCAGGCCCACAACGGTTGCGGCAGGTGTCTTGACAGTCACTGATTGTTGACTGTCAGATTCGTTCATCTGTGTGGATCAAGTGAACGAGGGGTGGGCGAGTGGTGTCCGGGACATGGGAGCCTCGAAGACGCCGTCGAAGAGCGCGGCAGGGCCTGGCATGGGCAGCCGTACTCACGACGCTCGCCTCACTGCCCGTGTTCGCGGCGCCGGCAGCCGCCGCGGACGCCCCCCGTCTCTCGGAGTCGCAGCAGGCACAGCTGGATGCGGTCGCCTCCGGCCAGCGAGTCGAGGTCGTGGGCGAACGCACCGAGCGGGAAACGGTGTTCGCCACACCGGATGGCGAAACGTTCACCCTTGAGAAGTCGATCGTCCCCGTACGTGTGGAGAAGCCCGGCGGAGGCTGGGCAGCACCGGACGCCACGCTGGTGCAGCGGGCGGACGGGACGATCGAACCGAAGGCCGCTGCCGTTGACCTCACCTTCTCTCCCGGCGGGGACGGCAAGGATCTGGTGACCATCGCGGAGGAGGGCCAGTCGGTGACCTTGGGCTGGCCGGGCGCACTGCCCACGCCCCGCCTCTCCGGGCAGCAGGCCGTCTACGAGAACGTCCTCCCGGATGTGAACCTGATCCTCACCGCCACGGTGGAGGGCTTCCGCCAGGTTCTGGAGGTCACCACCCTCCAGGCGGCCAACGACCCCCGCCTGGCCTCCATCGAGTACTCGATGGACGTAACGGGTTTGCAGGTCCGGCAGGGTGCCGCGGGCAGTATGGAGGCCCTCGACGGCAATGGCCAGGTGGTCTTCCGCTCGCCGTCGGCCCGTATGTGGAACTCAGCGGGTGCCGTCGACACACCGGGCGCCGGTCAGCCCGGTCCCAGCCCGCAGACCGTCTCGGTGGAAGCCCTCCCGCGGACCGGTCAGCAGGAGACACCGGGCAACCTTGAGAAGCGTCCCGCGGGTCCGGTGGGTGAGGGTGATCCGCTGTCGGGACCCGGGGCGGGTGATGAGTCCGCCGTGATGGATGTGGACGTGAGCCCGTCCAAGGTGACCGTCACTCCGGACAGCGGCCTCATCGCCGGGACGACAAGCGCCGAACTCCCGTTGTACATCGACCCTTCCGTGGAACTGAACGAGTCCGAACGCACCGTGCTCTCCTCGGACGGGGACTCCTTCTACGACTTCTCCGGCGGCGAGAACGGGATGAGTGTCGGCCGGTGCGGCTCCGCGGTCATCGGCGGCTACATCTACTACTGCACCACGGGCAGCGCCTACACGAATCGCATGTACTTCGAGTTCACGCCGGGCAGGCTCAAGGGCAAGCACATCCTGGACGCGCGCTTCGAAGTCACCGAGACGTGGTCGTTCTCGTGCGACGCGCGCTGGGTGGACCTGGAGCGCACCGACGGCATCTCGTCGTCCACGAAGTGGCCCGGTCCCGGAGGGCCGAAGAGCGACAACTCCTGGGATCAGATGGGTGACCGCAATGTCTCGGCGGGCCGTGGCGGCTTGTGCTCCCCCTCACAGCCCCGGTCAGCCATCGCCTTCCGCGACAACCCCGACGAGCCGGACGAGAACCTCACACCGACGGTGAAGGCGTTCGCCGACGGCAAGTTCTCGACGCTGACGCTCATGCTGAAGGCGAAGGACGAGTCGGACCCCGTCGCTTGGAAGCGCTTCGACGACGATGCCGTGATCGTGGTGGATTACGTCGGGAAGCCTGCGACCCCGACCGAGTACGGCCTGGAGGCCGGCACGACCCGGATCTGTTCCAAGAGTTCGTCCGCCCCGGCGATGTGGTCGTACACGCGGCCCAATCTGGCGGCGACACCGCAAACGGCTGCCGGAGGCGAGAGCGGTGCGTCCTTGCGGGTGTACTTCGACCTTGATGTGAAGAACGCGGACGGAACATGGTCGGACGCACCGGAGCCGGCCAGCGGATCGGAGAGCCCCACCACGGGTTATGCAGGCGACGGAGTCGATCAGAACAAGACCTGGAGCGCGACGCTGACCGACCACAAGCAGTACCGCTATCGAGCCGTCACCCGCTCCTATTACGACAAGGGAGCGAGCAAACTGACCAGCGGATGGACGCCGTACTGCTACTTCACCGTTGACAGCACCCGTCCGAAGCCTCCTTCGATCACCTTCAGCACCGTGTACGGTGCCTGCCTGCCGGGCAACTGCACCCCGGCCGGAGGTCCCAATGTGCCGGGCAAAGTGACGTTCGGACCGGCCCCGGGAGACACGAATGTGGCCTACCGCTACAAGCTGTCGACCGACAAGGCATGGAGCGACTGGAAGTCCGGAGCGACGGTGACGGAGACGATCACCCCCGTCGACTCAGGCACCATGGCGCTGTCCGTCCAGGCCAAGGATGCCGCCGAGCGGGCGGGCGGTGAGAACGCTGTCCGCTTCCTGGTCAAGGAGAGCGACGGCCCGGTCGGTGCCTGGACGTTCAATGAGGCGTCCGGTGCGGCGGTGGACGTCTCGGCACCCGAGGCCGCCTACCGCGACGACGCGACGATCAGCGGTGGCACCCGGGTGAACACCGGCCGACGCGGGGTGGTCACCGAGAACGGTGTCACCGGCGAGGACAAGGCTCTGCGGCTGAGCGGTCAGTCCTACGCGGCGACGCCCGGCAAGGTGCTGGAGACACAGGCGTCGTACACCGTGGCCGCCTGGGCACGACTGGACGCGACCGGCACGACCCAGACGGTGGTGAGCCAGGACGGCACCCAGTCCAGCCCGTTCTTCCTGGGGTACTGCGCCGACGTCAACCGATGGTGCCTGCGCCTGTCGGACGCCGACACCGCCACGACCGCGATCGACAATCAGCGCGTCGCTTCCACCGATGCTCCGCAGCCCAAGGTGTGGACCCATCTGGCCGGGGTCGTGGACACCGGCGCCAAGACACTCACCTTGTACGTCAACGGTGCCGAGCAGGGCAAGGACAGCCTCACCACAGGAGCCTGGGCCTCCGGCGGAGGGCTGCAGATCGGTCGAGCCAAGTCGAAGAGTGCCTATTCCGGCCACTTCGCCGGCGATGTGGACGAGGTATCGGTCTGGCAGTCGGTCAAGAACTCGGTGCAGATCGAGCGCGAGGCCGGCCTCAAGAACGCGAACGGGCAGGCGTACGCGGAGTTGGTGGCGCACTACGCTCCGCGCGGCGCCTCCGGAACCACGTTGCCGGACCTGAGCGGATACGGCAATCAACTGACCCTGTCCGCCGGTGCGTCGCTCGACGGCGAAGCCCTGGCGCTCAACGGCACGACGGGCTCGGCCATCGCTTCCCGGCCTCTGGTGTCGGACTCGGGTTCGTTCACCGTGGCCACCCAGGTGGACGTGGTGTCCGGGACTCTGGCCGACCAGCCCGTCGGCCACCGGGCTCAGGTGCTCGGCCAGCGCACGGCGAGCGGATCGTCCTGGAGCCTGTGGGTGGAGAAGACCGGGACGACGAGCGAACCGGTGGTGGACGACGAGGGCAACCCGGTTCTTGACGACGCGGGCAACCCGGTGGTCCGGAACGTACCGGTGGCCCGATGGCACTTCGGGCGCCTGACGGCTGACGGCAGCGGTACCTCGGTGGTGAGCGACGAGGAAGCCGTCATGGACACCGAAGTCGGTCTCGTCGGGGCATATGACGCTCACACCCGGAACATCACGCTCTACGTCGGCAGTGGCCCCCAGGGTGACCCGATCGCGTACACGGCGTCCGCGGGCAGTGGCGAGTTCGCGGTGGGCAAGGGCTGGACCGGCTCCTGGAACCACTTCCTGCCCGGTCGACTCACCGACATCCGGCTGTGGGCGGGCGCGGTGAAGGACGCCGCCCAAGTGGAATCGCTCGTCGGCTACTGACCAACCCCCGGTCCGCTGTCCACCGCCCTCGCCGCGGACAGCGGACCGGCACATCCGCCAGCTGTCCCGCTCCCCTTCAAGCTTCCGGTCGTACGCCGGCTGCCCTTCCTCGTTCGGAGAGCCTTCCGTGTCCATACGCCTGCTTCCCCCAGGTCCTTTTGGCCGGCGCGCCGCGCTGACGGTCCTCCTGGCCGCTGTCCTGTCCGTCCCCGTTCCGCTCACCCCGCTGGCAGCCGCCGCCGAACTGCCCGGCCGTCCCGACGTGCCTGATGTCAGGCCGACCCTGGTGAAGGAGGTGACGTCACCGCTGGCTGGGAAAGCGCGTACCGAGAGGGCCGAGCAGAAGAAGGCCAACCAGCGCTCGATCGCGTCGGCGGACGCCGAACGCCGTGCCTCCTGGCCGAAGCCGTCCGTCACCGAGGGCGAGCTGACGAGCGCTCCGGGGCAGGACGCCGGACCTGTGAGCGTCACCGCGGTGAAGCCCGACACCTCCTCACGCCAGTCACGCGAGCGCGCGGCGGGCGAAGTGAAGATCACGGTACTGGACCAGAAGACAGCCCGCCGCGCCGGTGTGACAGGCGTGCTGTTCACGGTCGAAGCCGAGCGGGCGGGGGCCGCCCAGGTCGCTGTCGACTACAGCGCCTTCGCCTCCGCCATCGGCGGGAACTGGGGCTCGCGCCTGGGGCTCGTCACCCTTCCGGCCTGCGCGCTGACGACCCCGGACGAAGAGCGGTGCCGCACCACTGAGATCGAGACCTCTTCGGACAACGACGTCCGGGCCGAGACGGTCACCGCGCGCACCACCGTGGCCGCGGGGGCGGACAGCACCCCGACGGTCATGGCGCTCACGGCCACCTCGGCAACCGCCTCCCCGGCCGGCGCCGGAGACTTCAAGGCGACCCCGCTCTCGGCATCCGCCACCTGGCAGGCAGGCAGCTCGTCGGGCGCGTTCACCTGGTCGTACCCGATCGCCACCCCACCGGCCGTGGCGGGCCCGGCGCCCTCGCTGGCCCTGTCCTACGACTCCGGGAGCATCGACGGGCGTACCGCCAACACGAACAACCAGTCCTCCATGGTGGGGGAGGGCTTCGATCTCACGTCCTCGTACATCGAGCGCACGTACGGATCGTGCGAGGACGACGGACAGACCGACAAGTCCGACCTGTGCTGGAAGTTCGACAACGCCTCCCTCGTGCTGAACGGCAAGGCCACCGAGCTGGTGAAGGACGACAGCACCGGCGTGTGGCGCCTCAAGGACGACGACGCCTCGAAGGTCGTCCGCCGTACGGACGCGGACAACGGTGACGCGAACGGCGAGTACTGGCAGCTGACCACCGGCGACGGCACCACCTACACCTTCGGCCTCAACAAGCTTCCCGGCGCGGGGGCCGAGCGCACCCACTCGGCGTGGACGGTTCCTGTCTTCGGAGACGACAGCGGAGAGCCCGGCTACAGCAAGGACACCCAGTTCAAGGGCCGCGCCGAAACCCAGGCATGGCGCTGGAACCTGGACCTGGTCCAGGACGTCCACGGCAACGCCTCCACCTACTGGTACACCGCGGAGGACAACCACTACGCGAAGAACGGCGACAAGACCGCACTCGCCCCCTACACCCGCGGCGGCCACCTGAAGGAGATCCTCTACGGCCTGCGCGCGGACACTCTGTTCACCGCCCCGGCATCCAACAAGGTCGCCTTCACCTACAAGGAGCGCTGTTTCACCAACTGCTCCTCCCTCACCGCCGACACCGCCGACAACTGGCCGGACATCCCCTTCGACAGCATCTGCTCGGCCGGCAAGACCGACTGCCAGTCGACCGGACCGTCGTTCTTCACCCGCAAGCGGCTCTCCAGCGTCGACACCTTCTTCTGGTCCCGCGCCGCGGAGCCCGATGCCTTCGAAGCGGTGGACACCTACACCCTGGACCAGGCGTTCTTCGACGGCCAGGACATCGGCAACAGCTCGGACCAGGTCCTCACCCTCACGTCGCTGACCCGAACGGGCAAGAACGGCACGGCACTCTCCGTGCCCCCGATCGACTTCACCTACCAGCAGCGCCCCAACCGGGTCGACTCCCCGACCGACGACATCCTGCCTCTCACCCGGCCCAGGATCGCCTCCGTCACCAGCGAAACCGGTGCGATCACCTCCGTCACCTTCTCCTCACCGGAGTGCGTGCGCGGCAGCAACATGCCGACGGCCGAGGACAGCAACAACCTGTCCTGCTACCCCGTCCACTGGCCCATCAACGGCGGTGACCCCGGCCTGGACTGGTTCCACAAATACCGCGTCACGTCCATCACCACGAACGACCCTGCCGCGGGGAACCCCGGCACGCAACTCTCCTACGAGTACTCCACTCCGGGCTGGCACTACAACGACGACCCGTTCACCAAGGAAAGCCAGCGCACCTGGTCCATCTGGCGCGGCTACCAGAAGGTGACCACCTACACCGGAGACGCCGGGAGCACCCGGTCCAAGTCGGTCAGCCTGTACATGCAGGGCATGAACGGGGACAAACGCAAGGACGGCACGACACGCACCGCGGTCGTCAAGGGCATCGACCTGAGCAACGACTCCACGACCACCACCGATGACCTGGACATCGCCGACGTGGACGACCTGGAGCGCTACGCCGGCCAACTGCGTCAGCAGATCACCTACAACGGCGCCTCCACGGCGATCACCACCACCGTCAACAACCACTGGTCGCACCAGACCGCCAGCCAGCAGAAGTCGTACGCCGACACCAGGGCCTATTTCGTCAGAACAGCCCGCACCTACAACCACACCTATCTGACGGCCGAGAAGAAGTGGCGCACCACCGCCACCTCCTACACACACGACACCGCCTACGGCATGACCACCCGGGTCGAGGACCACGGCAACTGGGCCACCACCGGCGACGAGACGTGCACCCGGACCTGGTACGCGCGCAACCCCGACAAGGGACTCACCAGCCTGGTGTCGCGAAATCGCGCCGTGTCCAAACCCTGCGCGAACACGGACGACACACTCACGCTGCCCACCGACTCGGACAGCCGCGGTGACGTCCTGTCCGACAGCGCCGTCGTCTTCGACAGTCCCGCGGCCACCGGCTGGGCACCCGACCAGGTCCCCACACTGGGCCTGGCCACCTGGACCGGCCGCGCCAAGGCGTACCCCGCCGCCTCGGGAACGTCCGACCGCAACCCTGCCCCCGGCACCGGCTGGCAGACGGTGAACACCACCACCTACGACACCGCGACCGCCAGACTCGGGCGCCCCCTGACCGTCACCGACGCCCAGGGCCGCAGCACCACGACCACGTACTACCCGGCCGCCGCCGGGCCGCTCACCACGGAAGTCGTGAAGGCACCGAAGCTCGCGTCCAACAACCAGACGCACCAGACGACCACCGGCTACAACGCGGCTCGCGGCACCGTCAGCTACGTGCTCGACGCCAACGTCAAGCGCACCGAGCACACCTACGACGCCCTGGGCCGCATCACGGCCACCTGGCTGCCCAACCGTTCCAAGTCCGGCGGCGCCGGCCCGAACGCCACATTCGGCTACGGCCTCACCCGCGACAAGGCTCCCTGGACCTCGGTGGCCACCCTCAAGGCCGACGGGACGAACTACTCCACGATCTACTCCCTGTACGACGCACAACTGCGCCCGATCCAGGTGCAGGCCCCGTCCCCCCTGGGCGGACGCACCCTCACCGAGACGCGCTACGACAGCCGTGGCCTCGCCCACCGGACCCAGACGGACGTCTACGACAACCTCAAGCCCCCCAGCGGCACCTACGCCTTCGTTCCCGGCGGCAGCGGCGCGGAGACCGAGACCCAGTACGACGGTGCCGGCCGCCGGACCACGACCGCCTTCTTCGTCGGCGGTGTGAAGAAGTGGGAAACCACCGCCACCCACACAGGCGACTCGACAGCGACCAGCGCCCCCGCGGGCGGCAACGCGACACGCACCATCCTCGACCACCTCGGCCGCACGACGGAAACCCGCACCTACGCCGGGACCCAGCCGAACGACACCGCGTACGGCGCTGCCACCAGCACGCCGTACACCCGGGTCGGCTACACCCACACACGCGACGGCAAACCGCAGACGATCACCGGCCCCGACAACACCAAGTGGACCTACACCTACGACCTGCACGGCCGTCAAGTGAAGACCGTCGACCCCGACAAGGGAACGACCACCACCACCTACACCGCCCTCGACCAGGTCGACACCACGAGGGACGCCGAGAACCGCGTTCTCCTCACCTCCTATGACGAACTCGGCCGCAGGACTGGTCTGTGGCACACCTCCCGCACCGACGCGAACCAGCTCAGTGCCTGGACCTACGACACCCTCCTGAAGGGCCGGCCCGGCGCGTCGATCCGGTACGAGAACGGCAAGACGGGCAAGAGCTACACGAAGACGGTCACGGCCTACGACGACCTGTACCGCCCCACCACCACGAGCCTGGCCCTGCCGTCCGACGACCCCCTGGTCACCTCGGGCGCGGTCACCGCCACCACCGCCTTCGAGACCGCCTACCGACTCGACGGCACGGTGGCCACCACCAGGGAGCCCGCCGCCGCCGGCCTCGCCTCCGAACTGCTCACCCACCGCTACAACAGCGCGGGGGTCCAGACCGAACTCTCCGGCACCTCGGGATACCTCCTCGCCACCGACTACACGGCTCTCGGACAGGTGGCCCAGCTCCAACTCGGCACCTCGACCGCCGACGGCACCAAACGCGTCTTCCTCACCAACGCCTATGAGAGCGGCACCCGCCGCCTCCTCAACGCCTCGGTCGACGACCAGACGAGAGGTCCGGTCCAGGACCTCACCTACACCTACGACGACGCCGGCAATGTCACCGCGATCTCCGACAGCGCGAACACCGGCACGGGCACCGACAACCAGTGCTTCACGTACGACGGCCACCGTCGACTGAACGAAGCCTGGACGCCGAAGACCGCCGACTGCTCCCCCGCAGGACGCACCACCACCAACCTCGGCGGCCCAGCGCCCTACTGGAACAGCTACACGTACACCGCCTCCGGCCAGCGCAAGACCGAACGCCAGAACAAGACCACTCCGGTCACCACCACCTACTGCTACGACGCCGCCAAGCCGCACGCCCTGACCGCGACCACGACCACCGGGAACTGCACCGGCGTCACACCGCAGTACACCTACGACGACACGGGCAACACCGAGAAGCGCGTCGAGCAGACCGGCTCCGCCACCACCCAGACACTCGGCTGGAGCAAAGAGAGCCAGCTGGCCCGCCTGACCGATGACGCGTCCGCCACCTCCACGAACTACGTCTACGACGCGGACGGCGAACTCCTCATCCGCCGCGACAACGCCCCCGGCGGCGAGACGGTCCTGTACCTCGGGTCCACCGAGGTCCATCTCAAGACCGGAAAGAAGTGGGCCAACCGGTACTACAGCGCGGCCGGTTCCACCATCGCCCTGCGGACCAACGAGTCCGGAACGCAGAAGCTGAGCTTCCTCTCCTCCGACCGCCACGGCACGAGCAACGTCGCCCTCACCGCCGATGCCACCCAGGCCCTGAGCAAGCGCTACACCACCCCCTTCGGCGCCAACCGCGGCCAGGTGACCGGCGTATGGCCGGACGACAAGGGCTTCCTCGGCATGTCAGCCGACGCGAGCACCGGACTGACGCACATCGGGGCCCGCGAATACGACCCGTCCACCGGCCAGTTCATCAGCGTCGACCCCGTGCTTCAGCTCGAATTCCCCCAGACACTCAACGGCTACTCCTACGGAATGCAGAACCCGGCCACCTTCTCCGACCCGGACGGCCGGAAGCTCCAGTGCGGGAGCGGATACGACATCCCCTGCCCGAGGAACGACCCCAACGGCGACGGCGTGACGAATCCCGGCCTGCCGAACACCAATCTCAGAGAGAGAACCGTCACCTGGAAGGACGAGGGCCCTCAGAACTCGGACGCCAACGGCGACGGCTACGTCACCCTGCTGCCGGGCGTACACATCCCCGCCGAGTGGTCCGGTACCGCGCAGTTCGCGCAGCATTTCTATGCGCAGTTGGAAGGAAGCTCGTACTACGGACTCGATTTGCATGTCAACCACCCCGAATCACCTGTCGTCCAGAACAATGTGAAGAAGGCGCTGCTTGACGCGTGCAACGCCACTGACTGCCCGTCGGAGAAGAAGTTCTTCTACGACTTCTTCGCCTCGAATGTGGTGGCCGGAGTAAGTGTTACAGGGGTAGGAGGACGCGGCGGCCTCGGGAAACTGCCGACCCCCAGAGGGAAGAAGCCCACTTGCGGTCAGTGCTTCCTCGCGGGCACGGATGTGCTCATGGCCGACGGCGACACGAAGGACATAGAAGACGTCCGAGTCGGCGACATGGTCCTCGCAACGGACCCGGAGACCGGCAAGACAGGCCCACACGAGGTCACACGCCTCATCCGTACCGACGAGGACAAGAAGTTCAACGAACTGTCCATCGTGACCGATGACGGTGTCGAGCAACTCACGGCGACCTACGAGCACCCCTTCTGGTCGCCCTCGGAGAAGCGATGGGTCGAGGCCCATCAACTCGGGTCGGGCATGACCCTACGTACCGACGATGCCGACACGGCATTCGTCACGGCCAACCGAGCCTTCACCCAGCGTGCGGTCACCTACAACCTGACGGTTGCGGGGGTGCACACGTACTATGTGCTGGCGGGGGCCACGCCGATCCTCGTTCACAACTGCGATGGCAGCGTCGATTGGGTCAACGAGAACGCAAATATGAGTTCCGCAGCGCGGGCTTATGATGCCGGGGCGGCGGGTTCCAGGGCTGGCGCGGCCCCGGCGTTGCAGTACTACAAGGCTGGCGGGAATCGCCTGTCTCAGATCAAATTCGATGGGTTTGATGCGGCCAACGGCGTGATGATCGACCGAAAGGTGAGCGTCACAACCTTCAACAAGACATACCGACAAGCCATGAATCAATCTCTGGCGCTTGAGCAGAACGGCTACAGCGGCCGGTGGGAAGTCCCCACTGCGGCTGAGGCCGCGCGGGCTCGAAAAGTCCTCGGCGGCCTCCTGATCACCAACATTCGAGTGAGGGTCGTGCCCTGATGGATGTCAACAAGATCCTGGTTCGCGCATTCGTAAGCCTCGTCGTCTCGATCGACTTGACGGACGACGAAGATATTGATCCGGATGTCGCGACGGACATTCTCGAACCTGCTGCCGCCCTGTTTCGTGATCTCTCGGAAGAGGGGCGTCGGGAAGTTACTTCCCTGGTTCTTGAGTGCGCCGAACTGGAAGAGAACCCGGAGCGCAGGAGGGTAATTCTGGGGCTTCCGGAAGCCATTGGTCTTCTCGATGAAGACTGATCAGCGGGAAGTGAGGCGTAACCTCTTCGCTCGATCCCGCAACCGTCACACTGGTTATCAGTAGCAAAGTTGAAGCCCCGTCAGGCGTGTCCTGGCGGGGCTTCTGCGTGGGGTGACGGCAGTAGTTGACGGCAACGTCAGCGGACGAGGGCGACGCAGGGCGACGGTTCATCGCCGTCGGCGTTGCCTGTCCCGGTGTTCGTCGGGCCGTCGAGCGCGCTGCAGAGGGCGTCGATAGCGTCTCGCTGGAGGCGGAGCCTCACGTGGGCGTAGACGGTGGCGGTGACGCCGATGTGGGCGTGGCCGAGGAGCTCCTTGATCACGACGAGGTCGATGCCCTGCACGGTGGTGCACATGTGCCCATGAAGCAGCCATATCGGGGCTTCGGCTCGGTGTTGCGGCTCGTGGTGCTTCGGTGAGTGGACCTAGCGGGTGGGGAATGGCGATGCGGGGTTCGACGTCGGGCTGAGTGTCTCCCCGTGGGCCGGCCGGCGCGACCTCGACCAACTGCGCGAACCGGGACGCCACGAAGCGTGTGCTGAACTCCGTCAAGGTGCTGCCGCCATCACTCGGCCCGTCGTCTCGGGAGCCTCTCGGGTGAACTCGTCGAAGCGGCAGGCAAGGTGATGGGGGCCTGGTGTTGAGGGGGCTCTGTCCGCTCACCCGCCCGGGGCGGAGGTTGTGTCAGGTGATCAGGGGGGCGGGCGGGTGGCGAAACGGGGTTGTCCTGTGCACTTCTTCCTTGGGCACAGGGCGGTAGCGCCGGGGCGTTCAGCCTGGGGTCAGGCGGTGGTGATCTCCACCGCGAGGTCGTTGTCGACCGTGTAGTAGGGGCGGGCCGTCAGGGCGCCCAGGGGGGTGGACGGGTAGACGAAGACCTTCTTGCGGTCGGCGATGTCGTCCAGGAGGCGGGCCGTGCGGATCAGGGGCGCGTCTGTGGACGGGCGGACGAACACGTCCCATACGCCGGGGGCTTCCAGGAGGTCCTGGTAGGCGGCGGTGAAGGAGAAGGTGTGGGTGTCCTGGGCGGTCAGCTCCGTCTCCCGTACCGTGCCGTCCTTTCCGCGGCGGCGCAGCAGTGCCACGGCCCCGGCGTCCAGTTCGGCGCCGTAGAGCCTGCCCTGTACGGTCATCGCGGTGTCGGTCACCTGGACGCGGTCGGCTTCCGCGTGGGCCGGGCGCAGCCAGGTGCGCAGGGCGAGGTAGCCGTCGAGCGTGGCGTAGGGGATCCGGACCGCGAGCGGTGACGGGGAGGTGCCGGGGGTGCGGCCCGCCACGAGGGTGCGCAGGTCGCGGACGCCGGGCAGGAGCCGTTGGCGGGCGTCGTCGTCGGCCGTGGTCAGGAGGTAGGCGTCCCAGCGGCCCTCCTCCAGGGCGGGATCGGCCGCGACGGTGGTCTGCCAGTGGCCGGGGGTGGCGGCGGCCGGCTCCAGGTCGAACACGAGTCTGGTCTGTTCGGGGCGGCCCTTCGGGGGGCGCAGCCGCAGGAGGAGGCGGGGCGGGGTGGTGGCGGTCGTGGTGGGGGTGGCGATCCGCACGCTGATGGCGCCGTCGCCCTCCGCCGTGCAGTGGGCGCGCGGGCGCGAGATGTCGGACTGCGGTGCGCTCGCGTCGCGGTCGGGGCTGCTCATCGCTTCGCCTTCCGTACGGTCCTGAGGAGGGTGCTGGCGGCGGAGTAGGCGGCGTCGCGGGCCGCGTAGCCGCCGGCCACAAGAGCGCCGTCGATGCCGCTGGTCCGCTCGGCGGCCGGGCGGCCCTCGGCGCGTGCCGAGGCCAGCGCGCCGAAGAGTTCCTCGGCCTGGGCGACGATCGGGCCGGGGCCGTAGCGGGCGGAGTTGCTCAGTGCCGTGCGGCCCATCCGGCGGCGGGCCTCGTCGTCCCGTACGAGGTCGAGCAGGGCGGCGGAGAGGGCCGCGCGGTCGCCGACGGGCACCAGCCTGCCGTCCTCGCCGTCCGCGATGATCTCGGCCGGGCCGTGGGGGCAGTCGGTGCTGACGACGGGGAGGCCGCAGCGCATCGCCTCGACGATCGTCATGCCGAAGGGCTCGAAGTTCGACGTCGCCGCGGCGATCGACGCCTTCGCCCACTCCGCCTCCATCGGGATGGCGGCGCCCATGAGGAACACGTTGTTGTACAGGCCGAGTTCCTCGATGAGCCCTCTGAGCCGGTCGTGTTCCTCGCCCTTGCCGTAGATCCGCAGCTGCCAGTCGGGGCGTTCGGCCGCGACCGCCGCGAACGCCTCGATGAGCAGGTCGTACCGCTTCACCGGGACCAGTCGGCCGGCGGCCACCACCACGCGGGCCGTTCCGTCCGAGGGCGGCAGCGAGGGGTCGGGGACGCTGTTGGGCAGCGCCTCCACGCGGACGCCCGGCAGCCGCATCTTCCTGCGGTACGCGGCGGCGTCGGCGTGGGTGACGGTGGTCAGGGCGTCCAGGCGCGGGTACAGGCGGCGCAGCACCCGGCGCAGTCTGGGCGGGTGGTTGTCGAGGGTGAGGTGTTCCTGGCCCACCCGTACGGTCCTGGCGGGTGCCTGGAGCGCGATGTGCACATTGAGGCCCGGCCGCGTCCCCACCACGACATCGGCGTCCGTCCGCGCGAGGAACTCCCCGATCCGCTGGTCGGTCAGGGCGCTGTACTGCCCGTAGCGGTACTCGTACGTGGGGAACACCTTCGCCGGTGTCAGGTGCAGCGGGTGTTCCCGCTCGTGGCGCAGGTCCACCAGTGGACGCAGCCGTACGCGGGGGTGCGTGGGGACGTTCGGGCTCTCTCGGTGCCTGAGTGCCGAGACGATTTCCACCTCATGCCGTTCGGCCAGCGCGCCGGCCAGGTTGTTCGTGGTGGTGATGGTCCCTCCGATCCCGTAGGCGTTGTGGATGAGGAAAGAAATCTTCATAGGGATGAAGACAGCTCTGCCCACCGAGGCGTTGCCTTCGTTACGCGGTCTTGAGGCAACCGCGTCTGTCCCGTATCCGTCCGTGGGTCAGGGCGTGCTCGGCAGGGCGTGTGCGAGGAGGGTCTCGGCCGCCTTCCGCGCGTGCCGGCCGTAGTCCGCCTCGTCCAGCACCATGGCGCGGCTGGCCGCCCCGTCCGCGAGGGTGACGAGTTGTTCGGCGAGTGCCTCGGGTTCCGCGCAGCCCAGTTCTGTCACCAGCGCGGTGACCAGGTGCGCCATCCGCAGTTTCTGGTCGCGGGCGTAGGAGTGGACCGCGCTCGCGGGGTCGGGGAACTCCGCCGCGGCGTCGATGAACGGGCACCCGCGTACCGGTGCGGGGGCGTCCGGCGCGGTCGGGTCGAACATGCCGAGGAGCCGTTCCAGCGGCGGGACGTCCTCGCGGGTCAGCGCGCTCTCCAGCGTGGCCCCCGACGAGGCGAGGTGCTGGAGGTGGGCGATCACCAGGTCGTTCTTGGTGCGGAAGTGTGCGTAGAGCGTGCGCTTGGACACCGGTGCCGCCTCCGCGACCTGCTCCATGCCGGTCGCGTTGATCCCCTGGGTCGCGAACAGCCGGGCGGCGGCGGCCAGGATGCGCTCCCGGCCACCACGCCCCCGCAGCGGAGGGGTGGCCTTCGTCCGGGGTGTCTCCGCCTTCGCGCTCATGCGTCGAGTATACGGACCCGGTACACGGGCGCGTTTACCTGAGGGAGGGTGACTGCTAGGGTCCGCTCATGTAAACGGATTCGTTTACATTGTCCGCCGTCGAGGAGTGATCCATGAGCCTGCCGTTCCCCTCCGAGCCGAGTGACTACGCCGAGAAGCTGATCCGCGGTCGGCACGCCACCCGCGCGTTCCTTCCGGAGGCCGTGCCCGAGGACACGATGCGCGCGATCTTCTCGCTGGCCGGCACGGCGCCGTCCAACTCCAACGCCCAGCCGTGGCGGGTGGAGGTGGTGAGCGGCGCCCGGCTCGGGCGCCTGGCGGACGCCTTGCAGGCCGCCCATGCCGCGGACCGCACCTCGGCCGACTTCCCGTACTCCGAGGCCATGTACACCCGCACCCACCAGGCACGCCGGGCCGCGTTCGGCACCCGGCTGTACGGGGCGCTGGACATCGGCCCCGACGACCACGCGGCACGGGCGGCCTACGACGCCCGCAGCCTGCGCTTCTACGACGCGCCGCACGCCGCGTTCCTGTTCGTCACCGGGGACGGCGGGCCGCGGCCGGCCGCCGACGTCGGCGCCTACCTGCAGACCCTGCTGCTCGCGATGGCCGCGTACGGGGTGGCGAGTTGCCCGCAGGGGCTGCTGAGCTTCTACGCCGACACCGTCCGCGCCGAACTCCCCTTCACCGAGGGCCGGTTGCTCGTCGGCATCTCCTTCGGTCACGCCGACGGGACCGCGCCGGTGAACCATGTCATGACCGAGCGGGCCGCGCTGGAGGAGGTCGTCACCTTCCACCAGTAGGGTCCCTACCGGCCCGGGTCAGAGTGAGTGGCGGCGCTTCCCGCGTTCCGTGGTCCTGGAGTACGGGTGTTCCACGCGGGGGGTATGCGCTTCCCTGGCCTCCGCAGTGTCGCGGTTCGGGTTCTCGTAGCCTGCGGGGCGCATCGCGGCCACGCTCGACATCGCGGCGCGTCCGGGGACGGCGACGGGGGTGTGCGGGGCGCCGGGGCTCACGGGGCGGTGGACGGGGAGAGGCGGGTAGTAGGTGCCGGCGTCCTGCGGGAGGAGTTTCGTCGTGTAGTAGGACAGTGCCTGCACCAGGGCGCCCGCGCCGCCCAGCGCCGGGCTGAGCACACCGGCGCTGGAAGCGCCGTACACGGCGGCACCGGCGATATTGATCACGCCGCTGCCGACCTTGTAGTAGTTGGGCTTCGGATGGATGTGGTCGGGGTCCCAGTGGATCCGCAGATGGCGCTGGGCTTCGTCGATGACCTGCTTCAGCCCCACCACCCCGTTGATCGCGACCCCAGCTCCGTACACCCTGAGGTCCTTCCCGATGGTGCCGACTCCCTGGAGGGCGAGGGGCAGTCCCTCCAGGCTGGCCTCGATGAACCGCTGGCCGTAAGAACTTCGCTGCATCATGCTCCGCCGGTGTAAGGGGTGGGATCCGGTGAGACCGGGTGGATCCGGTGGGGTCCGGTGGGACCGGTGAGACCGGGTGGGATCCGGTGGGGTCCGGTGGGACCGGTGAGACCGGGTGGGATCCGGTGGGGTCCGGTGGGGTCCGGTGGGATCCGCTGTCACTTGCTCGTGGAGGGACACGGAGAACCCGCCGGTCCCGGCCGACCTCTTGATGCGTCCCATGCGCCCCGCGCCGGTTTCTTGACGCTTTCCCCTGCTCCGGGTTGACCTCAAGTCGGGTCGAGGCAGCAGGCTGGGGTCATGAACAGCCGCCCCACCGACCACCGACCCGACCGCTGGTCCGGCCATCTCCTCGACCTCGACGCCTATCTGGCCCGGATCGGGTACGACGGGCCGCGCGCGTCCACCCTCGCGGTGCTGCGCGACCTCCAGCGCGCCCACACCACCGGCATCCCCTTCGAGAACGTCCACGCCGTCCTCGGCCGGCCCCTGCCGCTGGACCTGCCGTCCCTGCAGACCCGCCTCGTCCACGACGGACGCGGCGGCTACTGCTTCGAGCACGTCCTCCTCTTCGCCGCCGCCCTCGAACGCCTCGGCTTCCACGTCACCGGCATGATCGGCCGGATCAGTCTGGGCGCGCCGGACGTACTGCCCGCCACGCACGCCCTGCTCGCCGTGGTCGCCGGTGACGACGACCGCGTATGGCTGTGCGATGTCGGCTACGGCGCCGGACCGATGGGGCCGATCGAACTGGCGGACGGGGCCCAGATCGAGCACGACGGCTGGCGGCACCGGCTGGAACGCCGTCCCGGCACCCACGGCATCGACCAGTGGTGGCTGTACCAGAACGCTCCCGGCACGGTCGGCACCGATCGGGGTTCGGGGCAGGGCGCCGGGCAGGGCTCGGCCTTGGACTCCGGGCAGGGCGCCGGGCAGGGCTCGGAACAAGGCTCCGGGCAGGGCGTGCGCCCGTGGGTCGACCGCCACACCTTCACCCTGACGGCCCAGTACCCGATCGACTACGTGGTCGGCAGTCACTTTGTAAGCAGCCACCCGCGCTCCCCGTTCGTGCGTCGGCTCTTCGCCCAGCGCATGACCCCCACGGCCCATCACAGCCTCGACGACCTCACGCGCTCGTCACCACCCGTCCCGACGGCACGCGCACCACCGAGCACCTGAGTTCCGAGGATCTGGACAAGACCCTGCGCGGTGTGTTCGGGATCGCCCTCACCGACGAGGAACTCCAGGAGATCACCGCCCGCCGCTCCCCCGCCGAGCGCTGACACCGCGCCGGGTGCCGCCGACGGACGCGGTGGCCGAAGCACGCGCAGAACCGCCCGGAGGGCCGGCACCGGTCGCCGGGCCGGCCCTCCGGGCAGTGGTTCTCCCGCGTTATTTGACGGCTGTACGGGCCGCCTGGAAGAGCAGGTCCGTGACGATGTCGGGGTGGGACATCATCGCGACGTGCGAGGAGTCGACCTCGACGGCGTGCGACTTGGCCCGCTTGGCCTCGAAGCGCTCCAGGTCGGGAGCGATGGCCTTGTCGTTCTTGGAGATGACGAACCACGAGGGGATCGTCTTCCACGCCGCGGCGGTCGCGTTCTGGGCGAACCCGGCCTGGGCCACCGGACGCTGCTCGACCGCCATCACCCGGGTCTGCGACCTGGGGAGGTCCGCGGCGAACACCGAGTGGAACTTGTCGTTCTTGATGTACAGGTCGGTGCCCTTGCCGCTGCCGTCGGCGTACGGGACCGGCCGGATCGCCGGACCGAGTTCACTGCCGGTGAACTTCGTGGACAGCGCGGCCGGGTTCTCGCCCACGTCCGGCATGAACGCGGCCACGTACACCAGGGCCTTCACGTTCGGGTTCCCGGCGGCGGCCTGGCTGATCACCGCGCCCCCGTAGGAGTGCCCGGCCAGCACGATCGGCCCCTTGATCGACTTGAGGACGCTGGCGACATAGGCGGAGTCGCTGAGGACCCCGCGCAGCGGGTTCGGCGGGGCGACCACCGGATAGCCCTGGGCCTGGAGGCGTTCGACGACGGCGTTCCAGCCGGACGCGTCCGCGAACGCCCCGTGCACGAGTACGACGGTCGGCTTCGCCTTCTGGCCCGACGGGTCGGGGTTGTCCGCCCCCGAGGGGTCGCCGCCCGCCATGGCGGGACCGGTGACGGCGACGGCCACCGCCGCCGTCAGCGCCAACGAGACCGCGCCCACGCGTCCGAGGCGGCGGCGTATCGGGCCAGGATTTCGGGATGACACAGCCATGGGGGAGCTCATTTCCGGAGAAGGGAGGCTGTCGCCTCCGAGCCTTCACCGCAGAACGGCACCTCCGCCTTCCCAGACGGGCGGGAGAGTGAATGGCCCTCATGGGTGTGTACCGCGCGACCCCGGCGGGAGTCATGGCGCGCTCCGGGCGCTTGTGGTGGCGGGGGAATGAGTGAGACTTGGAGACAGGGGGTCACCCCACGACAGGAGTCACCATGATCATCATCGGCCTTGTTCTCCTGATCATCGGCCTCGTGGCCGGAATCGGCGTGCTGTGGACCATCGGGATCGTGCTGGTCGGGATCGGTGTGGTGCTGTGGGCGCTGGGAGCGCTCGGTCACGCGGTCGGCGGACGCCGCCACTACTGGTAGCCGACAGCCGTATCTGCTGGTGGTCATCGGGCCGCTGGTGGCCCCTACCGGTAGCCGGTCGGACGGCCCAAGCAGAACGGTTTCGCTGGTGAATCTTCGATTCGGGTGATGCGCGTGTGCCGTCCGAGACGGTGCCCTCGGCATATGCATCACCCATGGACGATCCCAGCACGCTCTTCCCCTCCGCGGTCCCCTCACGGCGTTCTCGGCGAGGTGGTGACGAACCGGACCCGGCTCAGGAGGGCGGCGGCGTGCCGCTGGCGACAGAGCGGGCGCACGCGTGCGCGCAGTCCGATGAGCGCCTGGTCGACATGGACGGAGTCCAGTTGCCCCCGGCCCAAGAGGGCCTCGGCGAGGGCGGCCCGGGTGAGGGCGGTGGCTCGGCGGCGGTCGGGGGCGCGGTGGGCGACCGCGTCACGTAACGACGTCAGTCCCTGGAAGGAGTCCCGAGTGCAGGCAGGGCCTGGGCGCTCTGGTACTCGTACCCCTCCAGGGGACAGGCGGTGAAGGGGCCGGACCCGCCCGAGGCGTGCTCGTGGTACCGGTGGGCTCCCGTGAGGTCGCCGAGGGCCGCCTTCCGCTCGCCGTCCACCAGGCTCCGGGCGGGACGGTGGTGCCCCGGGCGCGGGGCCTGGACGCGCTTGCCGCGCAGGGTGATCGCGCAGGTGGACCTGCTGGCGCCGGCGTGGGCGAGGCTGAGCGAGGCACGGTAGCGGTCGACGTTGGCTGCGCCGTTCCGTTCGGAGAGGTCGGTGAAGACCAGCGTCATGGGGCGCGCCTTCTCCACGTCCGCCTCGGTGACCCGGCAGTCGTCCGTCACCTGGCCGTCGTCCGTCACCCGGAAGGCGGGTGGCGGCGGAAGGCCGGTCCAGGCGAGCCGGTCCAGGGAGGTCAGGGAAGAGACCGGCTGGGAGCGCACCGGCTGGAGCAGGGTGGCTCCGCGGACCGGGCCGGTCAGCCGCCCCATGAGGTCCCGCTCGCCGGGCCGGAGCGGCGGGGGCGCGGGCCGGGCCGGGCCGGGGCCGAGTGGACCAGCCCGGTGTCCTGGGCCGTGATCACCCGTCCGGTCCGCGCGCTGAGGACGGCGGCGACCCAGGTCGGGCACGGGCGGGCGCGGCCGGGATCCGGCCGGCCGGTGCGACCGTCGAGGCTGAGCCGGGTTCAGGGGATCGGCATGTACCGCTGCGGCTCCAGGGAGTTGCCCGGGGGGATCCTGCCGCAGTCGGACGGCGGGGTCCTGCCCGCGAACCGGTCGTCCAGCCAGCCGAGCGCCGCCGGTGCCCAGGGTGCGATGGCGCCGGCATGGCTGAGCAGGTCGTACTGCCGGTACGTGATGGATCGGTTGCCGTCGGCGCAGTACTGGCGGGCGAGGGTGCGGACGTCCCCGGCGACCATGACGCCGTCGCCCGTGCCGATGCCGGGGTGATGGCTGAACGTGCCCTCCAGGACGCCGCCGTTGCCCTGTGCGATGAATCCGGGGACGGTCGGGGTGGGGGCCTGGCCGAGGTTGAGCCGGTTGACCGCCTCGACGTACTCGGGCACGGAGTTGGGGTCGGCGTACTGCGGCTTGGCGAGCTTCTTCCAGGTCAGGCCCGGGTACTGGGCCAAGGCGTTGATGATCGAGGCGTGTTCGAGCCGGTCGAGGACCTTCCGGCCGTAGTCGTTCATGTAGCGCTTGAGGTCGATGTCGTAGGCGCGGGAGGCCCCGATCAGCGCCATGGGGATGACACCGGACCAGACCAGGCTGCCGTCGACGTACTTGAGGTTGTGGGCCGGGGCGACGAGGAGTCCGCCCTCGGCGAAGCCCACCAGCCGGCGGTTGACCTCGGGGGCGTAGCGGGGCGCGCGTACGGCGGCCCAGTGGGTGGCGATCGCGCCGCCGGAGTAGCCGAGCAGGGCGAACCGGGTCCCGGAGTCCATACCGGTCGCCGGGGAGCGGGTGGCGGCCCGGATCGAGTCGAGGGTGGTGGCGCCGTACTCCGGCCCCGCCGCGAAGTCGGCCGTCTGTCCCTCGGTGTCCGGGATGACGACGTCGTAGCCCTTGAGCAGCAGCGGCACCAGGACGACGGACTCGGCGTTCGGGATGAGGCCGCCGAGGCGGACCTCGCCCGCGATCGCCCGGGAGGGGGCGTCCTCCGGGTTGAGGGAGTCGTAGGCCGACTGGTACGAGACCGCCTTGCGGCCGTCGCCGCCCGGGGCCCGGACCACCGAGGTCACTCCGGCGGCCGGACGGCCCTGTGCGTCGGTGGTGCGGTACAGCAGTTGGATCGCCTCGACCGGCGTCGGGACACCTACGACGTGGTACAGCACCGTCCGCGTCTTGAGCGCCTCGCCCGGGGCGAAGGAGGACAGGGGCTCGCCGCCGTCGTAGGTGTAGAAGGGGTCCGGGGGCGCCGGGGGCGCCGGGGGCGCCGGGGGCGCCGGGGTCTCGGCCGCCGACGCGGTTGTCGCCGAGGCCGCCGACGGTACCGACTGTGCCGTCGATGGGGTGGGGGTGGGGCTGGCGGCGGCTGCGGGGGCCGCGGTGGTGGCCAGCGCGGTGATCAGTACGGCGGCCAGCCGCCTGGTGGGGGTCCTCTGGTGCATGACTGCCTCGGCTCCGTGAGTCGATCACAGGGGAGAAACACGCGTTACCTCGGGTAACAGAGAGCGCAAGTTACCAGGAGGTAAGGGCCTTGCCCAGACATTGGGCCAACGATTCCGTGCGCCGGCCGGGGCGGGCCGGGCACCCCTCGGGCACTCCGAGGGATGCCCGGCGCCTACCGCCCTCCCCCGGCCCCGCTCAGCAGCCGCACGCCGAGGGCGGTGAGGACGGCCGCCGCCAGCGCGTACACCGGGAGCCAGAGGGTGGTCGTGGCGGCGAGGCAGTCGTCCACGGCGTGGACGCTCCGGTCGTCCTGGGCATACGTCAGCGCGGCGCCGTCCCGGCCGGCGAGCCCGCCCAGCGCGGCCTCGGTCTGGAGCGCGGCGTACCTGCCCAGGTGGGCGCAGGCGGTGCGGGTGCCGGGCATCGGGAAGAACCAGGCCCAGCGCTGTATGGCCGGGGCCACGGCCAGGGCCGCGCACAGGCCGACGACCAGCGAGTACACCGTCAGGCCCCGCACGTACGCCCCTCTCGCGCCGGGCGCGGGGGAAGAGGCGGCGGGGACAGCGGCGACAGGGGGAGAGACGGGGCCCGGAGGCGGCCCGGGCGGGTGGGTGAAGGCGAAGACCACCGCGAGCAGGGTGACTCCGAGATAGGTGGAGAACCACTGCCACGAGCCGGAGGACAGCGCGAACGCCAGCACACCGGCGAGCGCGGTGCCCAGCACCCCGGCCCGACCGGCGGCCCCGGGATCCGCCCCCGGGTCCACCCCGGCGCTCCCGGCTCCCCGGACACCCGCCCGGCCACGGCCGTCCATGCGCCCTCCGGAACCTTCGACCCTGCGGAGCCCTCAGTCTCGGCCCGCCCTCCTCCCCCGCCCCGGCACCATGCCGTCCCGGCCCCTCCCGTCGCCCGGTCGGATGCCCCGGTGCAGGGCGACTTGACTCTGACATCGATGTGAGAGTTTACGTTCGTCCAGGCCGCCCGCTCCGGACGCGCGGTGGCCGGAAAGCGGCTGCGAGCCGGGACGGCAGAGGACCGAAGGGGGAACTCTCGTGACCATCGAGAGCGCGCCGCCGCGCGCGGGACGGCGGGAATGGTGGGGGCTGGCGGTACTGACGCTGCCCACCGCCGTACTGGCGATGGACATGACCGTGCTGCATCTCGCCGCACCCACCATCAGCGGCGATCTCTCCCTGACCGGCGGCGAACTGCTGTGGGTCCTGGACATCTACGGCTTTCTGATCGCCGGTTTCCTGGTCTCGATGGGCACCCTCGGCGACCGGACGGGACGCCGTCGGCTGCTGCTGATCGGCGCCGCCGCGTTCGCCGTCGTCTCGGTGTTCGCGGCGTACGCCCAGAGCGCCGAGACGCTGATCCTGGCGCGGGCGCTGCTGGGGGTGGCCGGGGCGACGCTCATGCCCTCCGCGCTCGCCCTGATCGCCACGATGTTCGCGGTCCCCGCCCAGCGCACCTTCGCCGTCGCCGTCTGGATGACCGCCTTCATCACCGGTGAGGCCCTCGGTCCGCTGATCGGCGGCATGCTGCTGGAGTTCTTCTGGTGGGGTTCGGTCTTCCTCATCGCCGTACCGGTCATGGCGCTACTGCTGCTCACCGGTCCCCGGCTGCTGCCCGAACACCGCGCGGCCCAGCGGTCGGTGGGGCGGTTCGACTTCATCAGCGCCGCGCTGTCCCTGGTGGCGGTGCTCTCCCTCGTCTACGCCGTCAAGCTGGTGTCGGAGCACGGGCCGGGTCCGGGGCCGCTGGGCTTCGCGCTGGTCGGCGTGGCCGTCGGCGCGGTCTTCGTACGGCGTCAGAAGCGGCTGGCCGAACCGCTCGTGGACCTCGGTCTGTTCCGCGTCCCCGCCTTCAGCGCCGCGCTGAGCACCCAGACCCTCGCGGTGTTCGGCCTCGCCGGCACCCAGCTCCTGCTCATGCAGTACCTCCAGTCGGCGCACGGCCTCTCCCCGCTCCACGCGGGCCTGTGGACCCTGCCCGCCGTCGCCCTCGGGATCGGCGGCACGTTGCTCACCCCGCGTCTGGCGTCCCGGGCCCGGCCGGCCATGGTGGTCGGCTCCGGTCTGACCCTGGCGGCCGTCGGCGCGGCCCTCATCGTGCCCGCCGGCGCCGGGGCGCAGACCGGGCCGGCCTGGGCGATCGGCGGCTTCACCCTCCTCTACACCGGCATCACACCGATCCTCGCCCTGACCACCGACCTCGTGGTCGACTCCGCCCCCTCCGAACGCGCCGGAGCGGCCTCGGCCCTCGCCGAGAGCAGCGCCGAACTGGGGCTCTCCCTCGGGATGGCGCTCCTCGGCAGCCTCGGACTCGCCGTGTACCGGTGGCAGTTGTCCGACCATGCCCCCGACGGCGTCGGCGACAGTGCCCTCGATGAGGCTCGCAGCAGCATCGGCGGCGCCCTGCGCGCCGCCGAGGAGTTGCCGGAACCGGTCGCCTCCGGACTGCTCGCCGCGGCCCGGGAGGCGTTCACGAGCGGGCTCGCGACCGTCGCCGGAGTCACCGCCGTCCTGCTCCTCGGCACCGCCGCCCTGGCCGTGTTCATGTTGCGCGACGTCTCGTCCGCCGACCGCGGCGAGGCGGCGGAGGACGAGGAGGAGAAGCGGGAGCGGGAGCGGGAGCGGGAGCGGGAGCGGGAGCGGGAGCGGGAGCGGGAGCGGGAGCGGGAGCGGGAGCGGGAGCGGGAGCGGGAGCGGGAGCGGG